>NZ_LT629750.1:6705000-7005000 GCF_900105125.1 Bradyrhizobium canariense
GTCATCGGGCGCACATTTCGCAATGACAGCGGTGGCGATTAACCCGCCGCAGCCATCCGTTGATAGTCGCCGGCTCCGGCGGGGGTGATCGGCAATCCGCCGTCGGCATATTCGTTGAGCTTGTTGCGCAGCGTGCGGATCGAAATGCCCAGGATATTCGCGGCGTGGGTGCGATTGCCGAGGCAGTGCTTCAAGGTCTCCAGGATGAGATCGCGCTCGACGTCGGCGACGGTGCGACCGACCAGCGCGCGGGTGACCTGTTCAGCGGCGAAGGTGGCGTGCGCGACCGCGGGCACGGTCTTGGTGAGGTCAAGACGGTCGCCGTCCGGCGTCATGATGGCCTCGACGCCGATTTCGTCGCCTTGCGACATCAGCACCGCGCGATGGATGGTGTTTTCCAGTTCGCGGACGTTGCCCTGCCAGCGGTTGGTTGTCAGCACGCGGCGCGCATCGGCGGAGATCGGCCGTGTCGGCAGGCCGTTGGCGTCGGCATATTTCTTGGCGAAATGCTGCGCCAGTTCGAGAATATCCGCCGGCCGTTCGCGCAGCGGCGGGATCTTCAGATTGACGACGTTGAGCCGGAACAGCAGGTCTTCGCGGAATGTGCCCTCGCGCACGGCGTCGGCCAGATTGCGGTTCGAGGTCGCGATGATGCGGATATCGACCGGCACCGGCCTGACGCCGCCGACGCGATCGATCACGCGCTCCTGGATCGCGCGCAGCAATTTGGATTGCAGCCGGACGTCCATTTCGGAGATTTCGTCCAGCAGCAGGGTACCGCCGGTGGCTTCCTCGAATTTTCCGATGCGCCGCGCCACGGCGCCGGTGAAGGCACCCTTCTCATGTCCGAACAATTCGGATTCGAGCAGATGCTCGGGGATCGCCGCGCAATTGATGCTGATGAACGGCCGCTTGGCGCGGTGGGAACGGGTATGGACGTAGCGCGCCAGCACCTCCTTGCCGGTGCCGGATTCGCCGGTGATCATGACCGAGGCGTCGGAGCCCGCGACCTGTTGCGCCAGCTTGATCACCCTGGCCATCGCTTCATCGCGATAGATCATGTCGCGGGAATCGTTGGCGACGGCGGCGAGCACCGCGGCGATCAGTTCCGGTTCGGGCGGCAGCGGGATGTATTCCTTGGCGCCGGCGTGGATCGCGGCCACGGCCGCGCGCGCGTCGCTGGAGATGCCGCAGGCGACGATCGGCACGTGAATGTGTTCCGCCTCGAGCCGCATCACCAGGTCGCGGATGTCGAGGGCGACGTCGACCAGCAGCAGGTCGGCGCCCTTGCCGCTGCGCAAGACGCGCATCGCCTGTTCGTGGTCCTCCGCATGGGTCACGGAAGCGCCGTTGTCCATGGCGATCTTGGTGGCTGTCGTAAGCTGGCCCTTCAATGTGCCAACGATGAGAAGCCGCATGGTAATCTCCTGTCCGTCTGTCGGCGCCGGTTATGCGCCGCGTCGTTAAAGGGGCCTCAGGCGCGTTCCGCCTTGATGATTTCCGTCATGGTCACGCCAAGCTTGTCTTCCACCAGAACCACTTCGCCACGCGCCACCAGCCGGTTGTTGACATAGATGTCGATGGATTCGCCGACGCGGCGGTCGAGTTCGAGCACGGTGCCGGGGCCGAGCTTCAGCAATTCGCCGACATCCATCTTGGAGCGGCCGAGCACGGCCGAAACCTGGACCGGCACGTCGAACACGGCCTCCAGATCGGCGGCAATGCGCGCGGCATTTTCGTCTTCATTATACCCCACGTCATCGATGCCAGGCGTATCGGCGGCGTTGAGATCCGGAAGCGGGACCTGTGCGTCGGTGTCACTCATGGCTTAAGTCCTCATGGCCGCAATGCCGGCCTGGCCGCGGGACGCCATGTAGCGCCCGACGAGTTCGTTGATCTTGGTTTCGATGGCCGCGCGCTCCAGCACCACGCCGCCGTCGGCCCATTCGATTCGGCAGTCACCGGTCGCAATTCCAGGCTCCGCCAGGATCACTAGGCGACCTTCGAAGCCGCTCTGTTTCGCCAGCCGCTCGATCCGCTCGCGCGCGCCTTCGTAAAGGGAATCGTTGATCCGGACCACGAGATGCGGCGTCGAGACCAGATGCGAGAAACAATCGCTGACCAGCCCGGTGATCTCGCCGAGCGGCTCCTGGGCAACCAACTCGCTGCACAGCTTGCGCGCAACCGCGACCGCGACGTCGACGGCTTCGGTCTCCATCTTGGCCTCGATGCCGGAGAAGCGCGTCGCGATGGCTTTGATGGCAATCCCGATTTCCTCGAGCGCCAGCGCGGCGCGGCGGTCGCTTTCGGCTTTCGCCTCGCGCTGGGCCGCGTCGAAGCCGTCGCGATAGGCGCGGGCCTCGGCGGCCGCGACCTTCTGGGCGATTTCCGCCGGCGTGGCCGGCCGCTCGCGCGCCTTGTCCGGCGCCGAGAAGTCCATGTCGAACAGGAATTTTGCAGGGGCGGCCATCAGTACACCAGCTCGTCGTCAGCGCGGTTTTTCGTCAGCATGATTTCGCCCTTGGCGGCGAGGTCCTTGGCGAGATTGACCAGCAGCGCCTGTGCCTCGTCGACGTCGCGCAGACGGACCGGTCCCATCGCGGCCATGTCGTCGAGCAGCATCTTGCCGGCGCGGGAAGACATGTTGCCGAGGAAGAAGCTGCGAACCTCCTCATTGGCGCTTTTCAGCGCGATGCCGAGCTTGTCCTTGTCGACGTTTCGCATCAGCGTCTGCGCGGAGCCGGAATCCAGCTTGATAAGGTCGTCGAAGGTGAACATCAGCGCCTTGATGCGCTCGGCGGATTCGCGGTTGTCTTCTTCCAGCGAAGTGATGAAGCGGGTTTCGGTCTGGCGGTCGAAATTGTTGAAGATTTCCGCCATCACCTCGTGGGCGTCGCGGCGGCGGGTTTGCGACAGGTTCGACATGAATTCGGTGCGCAGCGTCTGCTCGACGCGCTCGATCACTTCCTTCTGCACCGCCTCCATCCGCAGCATGCGGCCGACCACATCGAGCGCCATGTCCTCGGGCAGGATCGCGAGCACGCGCGCCGCGTGCTCCGGCTTCAGCTTCGACAGCACCACGGCGATGGTCTGCGGATATTCGTTCTTGAGATAATTGGCGAGCACCTCTTCCTGCACGTTGGAGAGCTTCTCCCACATGTTGCGGCCCGCGGGCCCGCGGATCTCGTCCATGATGCCGGTCACGCGCTCGGCGGGCAGATACTGCTGCAGCAGCCGTTCGGTGCCGTCGAACGTCCCCATCAGGGCGCCGGACGCCGACATCCGCGATACGAATTCCAGCAGCAGCTCTTCAACCACCTCGGCTTCCACGGTGCCGAGCGTCGACATCACCATCGACAGCTCGCGCACTTCGTCATCGTCGAGCAGCGACCAGACCTTGCCGCCATATTGTTCGCCGAGCGCCAGCATCAGGATCGCGGCGCGCTTCGGGCCGCTGATCGGCGGGCCCTTGGGACGATTGCCCTGACGGCTCGCCAGCTGCGCGATGACGCTGTTGATGTCGTTGGCGTTGGCTGTTTGCGCGGGGAGGGCCATGTCAGGTCACAGGCTCCCCGAGCCATTGACGAACGATGGAAGCGGTTTCGGTCGGGTTCCGTTCGGCCAGTTCGCCGACGCGATGCACCGTCTGGGCATGGACCTGTCCCTGAACCTGGGCGACGTCGACCATGTTCGGGCCGTTGGAGCTTGGCACCAGGCTCTGGCCGGTGCCGGAAGCTGCGCTGCCGTCGGTCAGGGCCGGCAACGAATCGTTGCCCGTGATCGCCGGGATCACCTCGGAAGCGAGGATGCGCCGGACCAGCGGCCGGATCACCATGAACAGCACCACGAGGCTGAGCAGCATCATCACGCCCAGCTCGATGACGTACATCACGTCGTCCTTGGTGAACTGCAGCATGCCGAGCAGTCCGGTGGGCTCGGGGATCGGGGCGACGGCTGGTGCTTCCGCGAATTTGAGGTTTACGACCTCGACCTGGTCGCCGCGCTTTTGATCGAAGCCGATGGCTGAGCGCACCAGCGTGGCGATGCGGTCCAGCTCTTCCTTGCCGCGCTCCTTGTAGACCATCTCGCCTTTTTCATTCTTCGAATAGCTGCCGTCGACCAGCACGGCGACCGAGATGCGGTTGACCTTTCCGGCCTCGGTCACTTCGGTCTTGGTGGTGTGGGATATCTCGTAATTGTTGGTCTCTTCGGTTTTCTTGCTCTGGTCGCGCGCCGCCGTCGCGCCATCCGGGCGCTGATTGCCCGGCAGCTCATTATTGACGGTGACCTGGCCGTTATTTTCGGCCGTGGAGCTGGATTCTTCGCGGGTCTGGCTCGAGCGCAGCACCCGGCCTTCCGGATCGAAGCTGTCCGAGGTCTGGGTGATCTTGTTGTAGTCAAAATCCGCCGAGAGCTGGACACGGGCGCGGCCGGCACCGACCACCGACGACACGATCGCCTCGACCTCGTTTCGCATCCGCTTTTCGAAAGCGGCACGGCGCTCGTCTCCGACGACGTTTTCGTTGTCGCCGGCTTCGCCATCGGCGAGCAATTGACCGCTTTCGTCGACGATCGACACCCGCTGCGGCTTGAGGCCGTTGACGGCGGAGGCGACCAGATGGCGGATGGCGCGAATCTGTTGCGGCTCCAGCGCGCCGCGCACCCGGACGACGATCGAGGCCGACGGCTCGGGCGTCTCGCGCGAGAACAGCGGCCGTTCGGGCAGCACCAGATGGACCCGCGCGGCCTGGATGCGGTCGATGGCGCGGATGGTGCGGGAGAGTTCACCCTCCAGTGCGCGTAAATGATTGATGTTCTGGACGAAGCTGGTGGTGCCGAGCGCGTCGGATTTGTCGAAAATCTCGTAGCCGACGCCGCCGCCCTTGGGCAGGCCGCCTTCGGCGAGCTTCATGCGCAGCCGCGTGACCTTGTCCTTCGGCACCATGATCACGGCGCCATCATTGCGCAGCTCGTAGGGGATCGCCTGGCGTTCCAGATCCTTCATGATCGCCGAAGAATCTTCGGTACTGAGATCGGTATAGAGGGTGGTCATCTGCGGCGTGGTGACCCGCATGATGACAAAGGCGAAGAAACCGATCAGTGCGGCTGTCACCGCGACCATCGCCATCAGCCGCGAGGCGCCCAGCCCCTTTAGAAAGTCCACCAGACTCTGCAAGCAACTGCCCCCGAGATTCGGCGCCAACAACCGACTGGGCAATTATTGCCTATGTGATGGTTTCGATATGGTTAACGCAGGTTAAGAGCCCCGGCGAAATTGCGTTATGAAAAAGATCGGCCTCGCAAAGCGAGGCCGATCTTCATCAAATATGATAGGTTTTAGAAAGCGATTATTGGCGATATTGCTGGATGCGGGTCGTGCGCAGCCCAGCAAGGCCATGCTGATCGATGGAAAACTGCCAGGAGAGGAATTCGTCAACGGTCAAGGTGTACCGGCTGCAAGCCTCCTCAAGGGAGAGCAGACCGCCACGAACCGCGGCGACGACTTCGGCCTTCCGGCGGATAACCCACCGTTTGGTTCCGGGCGCGGGCAGATCCGCAATCGTTAACGGACTGCCGTCAGGCCCGATGACGTATTTTACCCTCGGGCGATGGGGTTCTGTCATGGCGTACTCACAAACTCTCAACCACTGAACTCACCGGGATAACCTACGCCCCGCGACTTAAAATTTGCCTAAGCCCAAGGCTTCAATACGAATCTCCTTGAAAATGCCGTGACAATGCTCCCCCGGGCGCCGGTTCTGGCGCGGGAGGGAGCTGATAGGCGGGCCGGGAGCGAGGCCGGAAGCCTGACGGACGACAGCGGGAGCCGTGCTGTCGCTAGTTTGCGACGATGCTCTGGATCTGGTTGACCGTGTAGGTCTGGCCGTTGATCGTCAGCAGCGGCGGTGACTGGGTGAGATCGACCGAACTGACCGCGCCCTGGATCGCGGTGGTGATAGCCACGTCGTTGCCCGAGGAGTCTTTGGCCGTGGCCGTCAGGGTGTAATTGCCGGCGGGCCACTGGGTGGTGCCGTCACTCCCCATGCCGTTCCAGACAAAGGGCTGGTTGTCGCCCTTTGTTACATTGTAGGTGCCCGAGAAGGCGGTCTGGCCGTTGCTGGCGGCGATAGAGATATTGACGTCCGAGTTGGCCGGGACGCTGAGATCCCACGTCGCCTGGCTGTTAACGAGCGCGGCGGTATTGCCACTGACCACCGCGGTCTGGCCGACGAATCCCAGCGCCTGGGTGGATTGCGCGGTCTGCTGCAGGGAAACCAGCGTCGCCAATGAGTCGTTGGTATTGAGCTGTTGCTGAACGCCGGCAAATTCGACGAGCTGTTGGGTGAACTGGTTGGTGTCCAGTGGATCGAGCGGATTCTGGTTCTGCAACTGCGTCGTCAGCAGTTGCAGGAAGCTTTGAAAGTTGCCGGCGATCTGCTGCGAAGCCATCGCGTTGGCGGCTGAAGCCGATGAACTCGACGACGATGATGACGCCGGTAGGGGCGTCGTCCCCGAAACGATCGGACTGGCTGTGTTGGCTGATGTAGCTGTCATGTCCGTCTCCTTAAACCCTGATGTCCACGCCGCTGCTGGATCCGAGCGTGCGGCCATATGTTCGTCCCGCAGTCGTTGCCGCGGCGGCGGTATCGTCGTTGCTGATCACCAGCTTTTGCGCGTTACGGTTGGCGTCGTTGCCGCTGTTCTGGCCCGAGGAGGATTGATCACGCAGGCTGAATTGCAGGCCGCCGTCACCAGTCTTGAAGCCTGCGTCGTTCAGCGCGCGCTGCAACTGGGGCGCATCCTGTTGCAGCATCGATAGCGTTTCCGGCTTTTCGACCGTCAGATGCGACGTCATCTGGCCGCTGCGATCGACATCGATGCGAACATCGATGCGACCGAGGTCGGCTGGATCGAGCCGGATCTCAAAACTGCTCTTGCCATTCTTGGCCGATGCCGCGATTTCAACCGCGAGCCCGCTCAAAGGCACTGCCGTGTGTGTTGCCGCGGTGACGTTGACTGCTCCTACTGAAGTGGCATTGGCCGCCGCGGTAGGGAGCTGGGACTGGATGTTGGCCGCTGCCTGAACGCTGGTATCGGCTGTATTGGTCGGCGAGCGGTCTGTCGTCGCATCCGCAGAATGGTCATGCGCCGATGTGGCGGCCGCCGCTGTCGTCGAGGCGGTAGCCGAGCCGTCGCCTTTGGTCGGATCAACGCTGGCGTCCGCGGCGTCTTGTTTGCTGGCGATGGCGGCTTGCTGCGCGGCTGCCGTGGTCGGGTCTGCGCTACCCGACTTATCAGCTGAACTATCTGAGGCTGCGGTGCCTGTTTGCGGTTGTGTCGCGCCCGAAGTCTTGGCCGTGGCTTTCGGCGCAACAGGCGTCGTCGCGGCAATTGTCGCCGCCACGTCGGTTGCTGCGGTTGTGTCGGTCTGCGTGGCCTGCAGCTTTGCGGACCCCGCGGCGGTTTCGCTTGCCGTCGCCTGGGCCGTAACTTTTGCGTCCGCGGTTGCAGCCGCGGTGGTTGTGGTGTTGAACGCTGATGCGCCGGGATCAATCTTGGCTTGTGCCGATGAGGCCGTTGCTGCTGCCGATGCCGACTGGCTGGCGGCAATGGCTGCCGCCGCGATCGCAAGCGGCGCCGTGCTGGTGCCTGATGCCGATGAGGTCGCCGCGGGCGTACTTGTCACCGCGACGGTGACGGGAATCGCTACCGCAACCGGGCTCAGCACGACGAGAGGGGTGCCAACCTGCGGTGCCGGGGTTGTCGAGCCGCTTGTCGAATCCGCCGTAGAGCTGTCGCTGGACGACGACTGTGTACTCGATTGCGAGGAGTCGCTCGTCGAGCCGGTTGACTTGGTCCGGGAGCGCTGGGGTGCATCGGTGTTGGCGCCGGCATTGGGGTCGGAAGCCGGTCCGGCATTGGCGTTCTGATTGTCTGAATTGTTGCTGTTATTGCTATTGTTGTTGTTGGCCGGCTGGTTCTGGTTCGCCGGAGCCGTGTTGCTCCACCGGTTGTTGTCCGTGGCAGCCGAATTGTTGTTGGACCAGTTTTGCGAGGCGGATTGCTGCTGGGCCTGGGCGGTCGCATTGCTGGCGTCGGCCGCCGTGTTGCTGTCGACAAGGGACGCGAAAATATCGTTCCCCTGCGATGGGTCGGAAGCCGACCTCGCAGGTCTCGGCTGCGTGTTCTGATAAGACACGTTTGTCGCTGCTTCTGACGTGACGCTCTGCACGGACGGCCTCTTGCAATAGAACTGGTCTAGAGTTCAGCAAGGACCGGGCCACTCCGTGTCTCAAAAAATATCTATATATTTCAATGCCTTGTGCCGGAGGCGGCCTACCGGGGGCGGCGCGGCGCGGGATCCCTTTCTGCCCGGCGGCAAGATTTGCCGTTTGCGCCTCGCAAAACGGGCCTGCGTGATTTGCTTCATGGGAATGCGGCCTATATTAAAGGGCAGCTTTTCAACCGTTCCGGCAGCGATACTCACTTTCCGGAACCGTCTGTCGCGACGCGCTCGATGCCGCCGCGACCGCATCGATGACCGGAACCATGCTCAACAGTTTGGATCTCGAAGGCCGTCCGCAAGACACCAGAGTCGTGGTCGCCATGTCCGGCGGCGTCGATTCATCGGCGACGGCTGCGCTGTTGAAGTCCGAAGGCTACGACGTGGTCGGCATCACGCTGCAGCTTTACGATCATGGCGCGGCCACCCATCGCAAGGGTGCCTGTTGCGCCGGACAGGACATCCACGACGCCCGCGACGTCGCCGAGCGGATCGGCATCCCGCATTACGTGCTGGACTATGAGAGCCGTTTTCGCGAGTCGGTGATCGACAATTTCGCCGACAGCTATGCCTCGGGCCAAACGCCGGTGCCCTGCATCGAGTGCAACCGCTCGATCAAGTTTCGCGATCTGCTCAAGACCGCGCGCGAACTCGGCGCCTCGGCGCTGGCAACCGGGCATTACGTCGCTTCGCGCCGCAGGGGCGACGGATCGCGCGCCCTGGTGTGTGCGGCCGACGCCGACCGCGACCAGAGCTATTTCCTGTTCGCGACCACGCAGCAACAGCTCGACTATCTGCGCTTTCCGCTGGGCGACATGACCAAGGCGCAGACGCGCGAACTGGCGCGGCGCTTTGGGCTTACGGTCGCCGACAAGCAGGACAGCCAGGACATCTGCTTCGTGCCGACCGGGCGCTATACCGACATCATCAGCCGGTTGAGGCCGAGCGCCATGGAGCCCGGCGACATCGTCGACCTCGATGGTCACGTCATCGGGCAGCATCAGGGCATCGTTCATTTCACGGTCGGTCAGCGCAAGGGGCTCGGCATCGCTTCCGGCGCGCCGCTTTACGTCGTGAAGCTCGATGCTCTCAGCCGCCGCGTCGTGGTGGGGCCGCGTGAAGCCCTGCGGATGGATCGCATCGTGCTGCGCGACATCAACTGGATCGGCGACGGCGCGCTCGATCGCGCGGTCGGCAATGGACTGGAAATCTTCGTGCGGGTGCGCTCGACCCGCGCGCCGCAGCCGGCGTGGCTGCGCGCGGCCGATGGCGGATATGAAGTCGAACTGATCGCAGGCGAAGAGGGCGTATCCCCCGGCCAGGCTTGCGTGTTCTACGATGCACCTTCCGGGCAGGCGCGCGTGCTCGGCGGCGGGTTCATCCAGAGCGCCACCGCCAGGCGCGTGACAGCGAAGGCCGCGCCGCAGCCACTCGTCGAAACCATGCGCGGATAGATTTCAAGGCGGGGGCATGGCTGGCGATATCGACCGCGAAGGGGTCGCAAAGGCTTATGGGCGCTGGGCCCCGGTCTACGATCTCGTGTTTGGCAAGGTCTTCGACCACGGCCGCCAGTCGACCATCGCGGAAGCAGACAAGATCGGCGGGCGGATCCTCGATGTCGGCGTCGGCACCGGATTGTCGCTGTCGGATTATTCGCCGACCACCAGATTGTGCGGCGTCGATATTTCCGAGCCGATGCTGCGCAAGGCGCAACAGCGGGTGCGCGCGCTCGGTCTTTCCAATGTCGAGACGCTCGCGGTGATGGACGCGAAGAATCTCGCTTTCCCGGATGCGTTTTTCGACGCAGTGGTGGCGCAATATGTCATTACCGCGGTGCCCGATCCGGAAGCCACGCTCGATGACTTCATCCGCGTGCTGAAACCCGGCGGCGAACTCATCCTGGTCAACCATATCGGCGCCGAAAGCGGCCCGCGCCGCCTGTTCGAACTGGCCTTCGCGCCGCTGGCGCGCCGGCTCGGCTGGCGGCCGGAATTCCCGTGGGCGCGGCTGGTCGATTGGGCCGCCAAACACGGTGGGGTCAGCCTGACCGAACGGCGGCCGATGCCGCCGATGGGACATTTCTCGCTGATCCGTTACCGCAAGTCCTGAGAGCAGGGCATGATCCCGAAAAGTGGGAACCGGTTTTTCATCGCAACAAACGCCAAGCGTTTGCGCGGAGATCATGCCCCAAGCAAACCGACAATGCGAAGAGACTGATCCAGCCACGCTGAATCAGTCTCTGGCTGCGGAACCTCCGCGCGGGCAGGCCGTTTTCCCTGCATGAAAATGAAACGCTCATTATTGCTCTCATGCGTGCTGTTGGCGGCGTCCGGCGCGGCAAGCGCCCAAGCGCCGCCGGCGCCAACAACGCCACCGGCCCAGACCGCGCCGTCCGCGCCCGATCGCGCCAACGGCTGCACTCCGACGCAAACCACGCCACAGGGCAGTATTGCTCCGCAGGGCACAACGACGGGTCAAAGCCAGGAGCCGTTGGGCGATAAACTGGCGAAATCCGACGGTGTCCTGTGCCCGCCGCCGGGCGTGGATCCGGCGATGCGGGCTCCGACACCCAATTCCGGCAACATGCCGGTGATTCCTCCGCCCGGGAGCCCTGGCGGTGATCCAAACGTCCGTCCAAAATAGGCTGCCCCTGCAACGGCTTGGCCGAACGACGGGGTTTGCTTGACAGGCCCTTGACCGACTTCTTATATGCCGCGCGTTCGCGACTGCGGCATTGAGGGCCGTAACGACGTGCGCCGTGGCGGGGTAGCTCAGCTGGTTAGAGCACGGGAATCATAATCCTGGGGTCGGGGGTTCGAGTCCCTCTCCCGCTACCAATAAGCTATATGTCCTCAAATACTTACAAGAGCGCTTGAAACGCCCTGCTTCTCAGGCGCGCTATTGTACCAATTTGTACCAACGAGTCTGTTTCAGGTGACGTCCAGCGCGGCTGCTCCGCGTTCTTCGCTCGGTCCGAGTCCTTCTGCGCTCGAATTCAGGACTTCGGATCGACGGTGCGACCTGCTTCAACCGCGACGCGCGGGCGCGGCCTTGATCGTGTCTCGGAGAGAAATGGTGAGCGTGGGCGGAGGTCCGGTAGCCATTGGAGCTACAACTCGCTCTGCTTGGTCGGCACGCGTTGGCGGCGCTCGCGCCGCGTCCTGGTGAGAGTGTCATGGACATAGGCTGTAGCGGAGGCGAGACTGCCCCCAGAGGATTGCTTTGGTGGGCGTAGTTCAATGGCAGCGCGTAAAACGAAAAGGCCGGCGGATTAGGCGCACTCTACCTGACGATATCGATGCCAACCTTCGCGACAGCCAAAAGGGCCTTGGTGCCCTCCAGCGAATCCGCAGTATAATCGAGCCTCACCCCGTCGCGCTGCAGCGCCTCCACAAGGGCCGCGACATCTTCGCTGGCCTGAGATGACAACACGATATCGCCCGCGTGCTTTACGGTCAGGCTGTTGACGAAGCGCGCTTGCTCCAATGTCGCGGCTTCAGGCCTCACCCCGCCACATGGGCGAGTAGTGAGGTCCGCCAATTGGAAATCGTTGGGTACGGCCAGCTTGAAATCCATAAGCGTCGTCACGCAAAGGTCTGGCGCAAGCGGCAGCATTCGTGCCGGGGGCGTCCCCATGTTGTCTTGCCCAAACGCGGCAGATGGGTTGTCGCTCGTCAGGAACAGCTCGTCTGTAGCATTTGTAAGGAGTGTCCACGGCTGCACATAGAGACGCCAAGCAACCCGAGGCAGAGTTTGCGTGAAAAGCGCCTGTGCGAATTTTGGGTCTACAGTGATGCTGAGGTCTTCAAGCCGGATGCCCGGTGGCGGAGGGCGTGCGATGATCGGAATCAGGCTGCGAAGCTCGTTCTTAACGACTTCCGCCCCGATGCCGGAGCTTGTCGGCGTCGTCGCCAACATGCTGGCCCAACCGAGCGCGAGCACAAATTTGTTGTCGCCCGTGAATTCGCGTCGACGAAAGCCTTCGACAGCACGATTCCAGAAGGGCTCCCACAGCGCGCGGTACTGACCAAGGGTGTCTCTCTTGGTCAGATATGGGTTGAGGTCGTCATTTTTCTGCGCGCACACCACATCGGGCCAGCAGGCAAACTGCTTGCCAGTCGATTTGCGATAGGCTTGCAGCTTCCGACCGGTTTTACGGTCGCACCATTGGCCGAGATAGGTCTGCGCGACATAGTGATCGAGTGCCATCCTTCCCCTATAGCACGACTTGCCTCATTTTCGTGCTATTTAGTCGGCTCTAGAGGCGGTTCCATCATGACCG
Organism: Bradyrhizobium canariense; assembly: GCF_900105125.1. Taxonomy (NCBI): domain Bacteria; kingdom Pseudomonadati; phylum Pseudomonadota; class Alphaproteobacteria; order Hyphomicrobiales; family Nitrobacteraceae; genus Bradyrhizobium; species Bradyrhizobium canariense. The sequence goes on from NZ_LT629750.1 coordinate 6,717,567, forward strand.
ATGCCAATCAACAGCACATAGCCCTTCTTCGCGAGAAGACCCGCGCGGAGCGGGCGATCATTGCCGAACTGAATGGTAAGCTCGACGACCTAAAGGAAATGCTGAAGCCGGCGCTGTCTCAACTCGACTTCGTCGATCTTTATTTCCTTGATCCGAAAATCCTGAGCGAGGATCGAACACCGCAACAGCTCGCGCGATGGCTCACCGCCGCCGATGGTGCGCTCGTGATCGCGATCAACACACGGACGAACGTCGAGCGGCTCGCCAAACAATTCGGGCCGGATGCCCGCTTGATCCATGCACGTTGACAAGCTTGCGTGGGCGATCGGTCTGCTGGACGGCGCGCGTCGCCTCGCTTCGACCGCTCAAACCACATCCGAGATCGGCATGTCGTTCTTTTTGCTGCTCGGCTTCAGCGTCGAGAATGCGCTGAAGGCGCATCTCGAAAAGAAAGGGGAGCCGCCGGGCAAGTGGGAGCGGTCGCACGATCTGACCGACCTGTTTGACAAGGCCTCGGCGCGCGGGCTCGCGCCGATGGATGGCGTTGAGGCCTTCGTGCGCGCGCTCTCGCCGTATCACAAGGATTTCGTGTTTCGATACCCGGAGAAGGCGGGCACCGTTGATCTGTTCAAGCCCGCGTCATCGATCGATGCGACGAACGAGCTTTGTGCGGCAGTCTTCCAGCATTTCGACCCGGCCGAGATACAGGCCTCGGCCGCCGCGCAAGGCGTCAAGCCGTAGGCATTGAGCGGCGCGCCAAACAGCACTACACTGTTGCCGAGGGTAGGAAGCCAGTTGCTTCCCTGTTTCGCTGCGGTCGGTGCCGATGTGCTTTGAACGCCCTCGCGATCAATAGGAGATGCAATGAGCGATAACCGCCCGTCGCGTCCGCCGGACATCGTGCTTCCCGTTGGGCAGCCGATCCCGCCCGGACCCGGCATCAGGTGGTGGCTGCGGCACATCGCCAGCCGCAAGTGACAAAAGCGAAACCCGGCAGCAATGCCGGGCTTTCCGCGCACCACGTCAGAACGGGGCTAATTAATTGGAGAAAGTGCAATGCGTTCTGGCTTGGCATTATGCCTTGTGATCGCTCTCTGTGCTTCCGCGAACGCCGCCCCAAGAGGGCATCATGCCAAATCGCACCATGTCATCGTTCGTCCCAGCCAGGCTGTGATCCCAAGCTACGTCGCTCCGAGTGGTGTGCGGATCTATCGCGACGACTCCGTTCCGGGCGGTCTGCGGACCGACCACGACGACCCCCCTGCCTACGATGATCCATCCAAGTTTGGCGGCGGCTGATCTGCGGCGACCAGACGACATGTACGCCAAAGTTCTCGCGTGACATGGCGCAGAGCTGACGTCCGTCCGTTTGCTATACGAAATTCGTTCAAACGGAGTCCGGGACCAATAAGGAAAGGCATAAAATGGAGTCAGTCGCGACTGATAAGAAAATAATAATAAGCTGATCAGTCGTTGAATGGCCGCCTCTGGCGCGAAAGCGGACATTTAGCGATTGGCGACGTTGGGCAACAGCCAATGCTGACGACCTGAGCGGGCCAATCGACATTTACGGCTATTCTTCTCGCGCCAATTCCGGAAGCACGCGGTAGCGCGTGGGACTTAAAGAACGAACGTTGCCAATTGATAGACCGAGTAGATGGCCTCCAAGCCTATAAGAACAAGCGCTACGATCATCAGATAAAAGCCGAAATGCATGAAGAGATCGAAACCAAATGCTTCTTGCGGCGCGCGCGCATCTCACGCAACGCCGTAAACCAAAATGAGTGAGCGTCGGAAAGGACGATCAGCCGACGAACTATTCGTCCGCAATTGAAAGGGAAGGCTTCCGCCGCCGCGGAAGTGATGCCTTCGTCGTGAACCTCTTCTTGGCCGGAGGTCTCTTGTTCGACGTCAGATTACTGCTTGTTCACGCGCCGTAGAAAATCTTGATTCCCCACAGCACGACGACGATGGCCGATACCAGCGTGGCCGCCGTCAATACACTTTCTAAGGAAGCGACTCTCATACTACTCTCCGCTTCCCAGCCCCATTTGGCGGTCTAGATGATTCGTTAACTCCATAGCAATTGCTCGATGACAACGTCTCGAACGTTGCGCTCGCTTGTGGTTTGCGGGCCACACATCTCCGTACTATCCGGAATTGGGATCGTGCGAGTGCGGACATCAATTAAGTCGCCGCATATATCGCACGTCTTTTACCGGCTTCCACATCGCGCAACAGCAGAGTCAATGACGGACATCGCGAGCAGGGTTCACCGAGCGGCTACTGACATCGGTGTCGCATATTCGCCGGAGATCCAAATAAATCGACCGTGATCAGAGTTTCTGAAGCACATCGATGGGGAACTTATCAGCATTGGGCTGGCCGTCCTCGCCGGTCCAAAAGCAATCAACCTGATTACCGTTGATACCGTGAACAGTCATCGCAGGCCCTCCCGAACGCAGCCGAACAAGATCGCCACGCTGGAACGAGGCAGCGGCTTGGCTCGGCATTGCCGTACTCGATGAAGAAGGGTCCGAAAGCGCCGGTACCGACAAAGGTATGCTGAGCGCCGTCCCGAGAATTACTGCAGCTATGATCGAAGCGCGTTTTGTAACCACTAGCATATTAAACTCCATCTCTCATGAATCAGACATAGGATCACCTTTCACTCACGCCACTAAATTTCATTTTAGAAGTGGCCCAGGTCGCGGGGATTTCGACGCTGTGCTCCTGCCCGCGAGTTGTCGCGTCCTCGAACGATCGGTGTGGACTGTCATAAAATCCGTTGGTGCGCCGGTCGTTTGCTCGAAGCTCAAAAGCAATTCGAAATTTCCAGATTGGTTTTAAATCGAGAGCGTGGCGGGTCTGGCCATCGTGTTCGGACGAGTCCGTAGTCTCGTCACGCTGAGGAGAGCACGTAACGCGGTCAAGACATGCCACCGGATCGGATGGGCAGCGTTAGCCGCCACAGCATGTGGTTGTCGTGACCGTTCGGTTCAAATCATTGGCCCATAGTAGGCGCCCCAATGACCCCACATATCGTGGTCCCCGTACGAGCGGAAACCGCCGACGCGGTTTTCGTAACCGCCATAGGCCTCACGGGGAGTACGGCGGAAGCAGCCGCTAAGGTGATTTTCGCGAAAACCATCACTTTCGCTACAGCCACCATAACCGCTGCCGCGGGTAAATGCACTGGCGGGAAGCCCGGATACTCCGAAAACAAGGAGAATTGCAAGAACGACGGCAGCGTTGCGCAACATTGACAGACCTCTTTGAGATGCTCCGTGCATCCGTGTTGATTCAAGGACCATTTTCGATCGACTGCCCACGGGGGCTTCCGGTCGAGATTTAAATCTATCGGGCACGTGTAATTGCTTGACCGATATCGCTGTTGTTTTCTCTCATTGCGGTATTTCGGCCGAACGAAGTGCGACGTTCCAGTTACTCGTAAGCAGCGAGTGACCCGGATTCAAGCTTGCGCTTCGACGTGACCAGGAAGCGCCATACAAGAAGTCGGGCTGATGGAGTTTCGTGGCCAGCCCGACCTCTTGGAACGCGGTCACGTTAGCGCTCAGTCCGGATCGATATTGATCCCGGATTTGCTAGGCCGATCTACGACACGGACGGATCAATTGACCGGCGCGGGTTCGCAAGGCGGACCGTTATCCCAGGGCTGCGTGGCAAAGGCGCCTACGGCCGGAGCCGGATAGCACAGACGTCCGTCAACATAACGCTCGCCATGCGTGGTACTCGTATTGGCGTCCGCTGCGATGTGCCGCGAGGTTACATGGCTCTCACGAGCCATAGCGGGAGTTGCGAGCGTGGCCGCGGCGATCAGCGCAGCCGACAGAAGTTTAAGCTTAGTCATTCGATTTCTCCATTGGATATAAAAGCCAACAGCGTTTGGCTTCTCCATGGAGATGGAGCGGCGATCGACTGATGAAAGTAACAATTCCTCGCTTCGTTTCAACGGCGCGTGAAGTCAAGTGCGTCGTACGGTGGAAATCCTCCGCTGATCCTGACGCTCGAGCATCAACGCAGTCACCGACCTTTTGGTAGCTTAATAAGTCCGGTAACTCGTCCATCGATTGCCGGACGTTCAAACCAATTTCAGAATTCTAAATCAGATTTTAATTGAGAACGTCGCGACGCTGACCATTGTCAGAGTAGCTTCCGGCGCTTGTTCTGTTGTCGAAAGTTTGTTGGGGCGACCCTCCAAGAAGATACCGGTGAACTCAAGGGCGTGCCGCGGGAAAGTTCGCGCACGCAGCGGCTTACGATGTCCGGAGGTGAAGATGGTTCTGTTCTCGCGCTCTTTTGTCCGCAAACGCATGATCTCGCTGGCAACCACGGCGTCAGTCGCCGCGACATCGTTCGCCCTTGCAGAGGTTCCGAAGGGGACGGATCACGTCCGTGGAGCGATGCCGATCCAATATGTCGCGGACCAGCCAGCTCATTCGCGGGAGAAGCCGTTCCTGTCGGAGAACGCCGCCGCCATGAACAAGATGATGGCAGATATGACGATCAAGCCGAGCGGCGATGTCGACCGCGATTTCGTGGCAATGATGGTGCCGCACCATCAAGGCGCGGTCGATATGGCGAAGGCCGAACTCAAATACGGCCATAACGAGCAGCTGCGCCGACTGGCTCGGGAGATCGTTGCCAAGCAGCAGCAGGAGATCATGGTCATGCGGGATGCCGTCAGTGACAAGCGATCGTCCCCAGCGCAATCGCCGGAGCAGCCCCGCGCCGAGTCGTCACCGCAATCGGATTCGACTGACGGCTCGGTCGCCCGTGACGGAATGAAGATGTCTCGATAGTCGACGCCGGTTACAGGGCTTCGTTCGCGGAGCTGAGCTGCAGGGATAGATCATGGCCATTGTTCGATTTGCGTTGCGGTTTCCTCACACTTTCTACGTGCTGGCAGCGCTGATCCTGTTTCTCGGCGTCGCCGCCATCCGATCAATGCCGACGGATATTTTTCCGGAGATCCGGATTCCAGTGGTGACGGTCATATGGCAATACACCGGGCTCACCACGCCGGAGATGGAACAGCGCGTCAGCACCTACAGCCAGTATTCCATCAGCGCCAACGTCAACGGCATCAAGAACATGGAAGTGCAGACCCTCAATGGTCTGTCGATCCAGAAGCTCTATTTCCAGCCCGACGTGAATCTCGACCTCGCTATTGCGCAAGTCGTGTCCGCGACGAATTCGATTCGCGCGCTGATGCCGCCCGGGATCCAGCCGCCGATCGTCGTGCAGTTCAATGCATCGAGCGTTCCCGTGCTGCAACTCAGTCTCAATTCGGACAGCCTGAACGAGCAGCAGCTCTACGATTTCGGCATTTACCGCGTTCGCCAGGAACTGGCGCCGGTTCCCGGCGTCACGCTGCCGACGCCGGCCGGTGGCAAGTATCGGCAGATCATGGTCGATATCGACCCGGACAAGCTGCTGTCCCGGGGTCTGACGCCGCTCGACATCGTGAACGCGGTCAATACCCAGAACCTGACGCTGCCGTCAGGAACCGCGAAGATCGGAAAAACCCAATATACCGTGCGAACCAACGCGACACCGGCGTCGATCGACGATCTCAATCAAATGCCGGTCAAGTTCGTCAACGGCGCCACCATCCTGTTGAAGGACGTGGCTCAGGTCCGCGACGGATCGCTGGTGCAGCAGAACATCGTGCGCGAGGACGGCCATCGCTCGGTCTTGCTCAGCGTGATCAAGAATGGCAATGCCTCCACATTGGCGGTCGTCAACGGCGTGAAGCAGGCCCTGCAGGCGATCCGCGCCGCGGCGCCGGCGGGACTGAAGATCAACGAGCTGTTCGACCAGTCGGTATTCGTTACGAACTCGGTTAACGGCGTGCTGCGGGAAGGCGCCATCGCGGCGGGTCTCACCGCGCTGATGATTCTGATCTTCCTTGGCTCCTGGCGCTCGACGCTGGTGGTGATGATCTCAATCCCGCTGGCGATCCTGTCGTCCCTCATCATGCTGTACTTTCTCGGAGAAACGTTGAACACCATGACGCTCGGCGGCCTTGCGCTGGCGGTCGGTATATTGGTCGACGACTCGACCGTCACCATCGAGAACACCCACCGACTATGGACCGAAGAGCGGATGCCGCTTTCGGAGGCGACGCTGCACGGCGCCGCCGAAATTGCGGTGCCGACGCTGGTTTCGACTCTCGCCATCAGTTGCGTGTTCACGTCGGTGGTGTTCCTCGACGGGCCGGCCAAGTACCTGTTCACGCCACTTGGACTTGCCGTCGTATTTGCGATGCTGGCTTCCTACGGTTTGTCGCGCACCCTGACGCCGATCACGATCGGCTTGCTGCTGAGGAGTGAGCGTCATGGCACGGACGATGGGCGCCCGGCAGGTTTCTTCTCGCGGATCTCCGCCGCATTCGAGCGCGGCTTCGAGCGACTGCGTGATGGCTATATGAAAATTCTCACCCTTCTGCTTCGGCGGCGAGCCATCGTGCCTGTCGTCGCCGTGTTGATACTCGGTCTCGGCGCAGTAATGGCGATGCTCGTTGGCCGGGATTTTTTCCCGCTCATCGACGGCGGCCAGATCCAGCTTCACGTTCGCGCTCCCGCCGGGACCCGCATCGAAAGCACCGAGGCGATATTCCAGAAGGTCGAGGACAAGATCCGCGAAGTCATTCCGGACAAGGACCGCGGGCTCATTATCGACAATATCGGGCTGCCGGCGCGAGCCTACAATCTGGCATTCGCCGACGGCTCCACGATTGGAATCAACGATGGTGTTATCCAGGTGGCGCTCAAGGAAGGCCATAGGCCGACCGCCGACTACATCAAGAAATTGCGTCAGGTGCTGCCCGCCGAATTTCCCGAGGATACGTTTTATTTCCAGGCAGCCGACATCGTGACGCAGATTCTGAACTTCGGATTGCCGGCGCAGATCGACGTCCGGACGATGGGCTCCGACCCGAACAACCTACCGTTGGCAAAGAAACTTCGTCAGCGTCTTGCCGCGATTCCCGGCATCGCCGACGCGCACCTGCAACAGGAAGTCGACGGTCCGGATTTCTACACAGATATCGACCGGACTCGGGCCGCTGAGCTTGGCCTCAATGCCAGCACGGTGGCCACCAACATCAATGTCAGCCTGAGTTCGTCGGTGCAGGTGTCGCCAAATTTCTGGACCGATCCGGCTTCGGGGATTCCGTATTATCTGGCCGTACAGACACCGGAATACAGGGTCAACTCGCTGAACGCGCTCGCCAACACCCCGGTGTCGACTTCGCTGGCGGTCAGCGGTCAAATCGTCCCTGGCATGCTCAGCAATATCGCGACGTTCAAGCGGGACACGGTTCCGACCAATTCCAACCAGAGCAATGTTCAGGAGGTTTACGACGTTTATGCGAGCGTGCAGGGGCGCGATCTCGGCGGTGTCGCAGCCGACATCGATAAAGTGACAACGCAGCTGCAGAAGGAACTCAAGCCCGGCAATTCGATTCAGGTGATCGGCCAGATCCAGAGCATGAACGACTCGTTCCGGAATCTTGGCATCGGTCTGCTGTTCGCCGCGGTCTTCGTCTATCTGCTGATGGTTGTGAACTATCAGACCTTCGGCGACCCGTTCGTGGTGATCCTGGCTCTGCCGGCGACGCTCTGTGGGATCGTCACGATGCTGTTCATCACCGGTACCACGCTGAACGTGCCGTCGCTGATGGGGGCGATCATGGCGGTCGGCGTCGCTTCCGCGAACTCAATTCTGCTCGTGACTTTCGCGCGCGAGCAGCAGCTGAAAGGGCACTCCGCCTTTGAGGCCGCACTGAGTGCCGGCCACACCCGAATCCGTCCCGTGCTGATGACAGCCGCCGCGATGATCGTCGGCATGATCCCGATGGCGATCGGAGGCGCCGGCGAGGAACAGAACGCGGCGCTTGCGCGCGCCGTCATCGGCGGCCTGCTGTTCGCGACACCGACAACATTGCTGATCGTGCCTTACCTGTTCGCCATGCTGCGCAAAGGCAACGACGGAAAGCCTCACCATGGCGTATTCGAGGAAATCTAAGAATGACCCAGACCAGTGTGCGGCCGGAAAGAGAAAGTGTTCAGAACCGGCTTGATTCCGAAACAGATCGCGTTGTTGCACTGCCCAATGTGACGTCCAAGAGGCGACGTCGCTATGGAGGGGCGCTGCTTGGCGGCGTTGCCCTGCTGTTGCTCGTGGGCGGCCTTGGAACGGGCGCCTGGCGCCACTACCAGGCCGGGCTGGATGTCGAGGCTGTCGCACAGCAGAGCCGGACCCTTGTTCCCGATGTTGCCGTGGCTACGGTCCGCGCCAGCGACAGTAAAATTACTGTCAGCTTGCCGGCGACGACGACGGCATTTGAGGCGGCCAATATCTTCGCGCGCACCAATGGCTACATCGAAAAGCGCTACGTCGATATCGGCGATCGCGTCAAGGCCGGAGCCCTGCTGGCGGACATTACCGCCCCCGAGCTTGATCACCAGATTACGCAAGCCAAGGCGACGCTGGCCCAGAATCAGGCGACGTTGCAGCAGACGCAGGCAAGCCATGAGCTCGCCCGGGTCACGAATGCGCGCGACAGCACGCTGGTCAAGCAGGGATGGCTCACGCTTCAGCAGGGCGACAACGATCGCCTGACCCTGCAGGCGCAGCAAGCGGCGGTGGGAGTGGCTCAGTCCAATATTGCTGCCCAGGAAGCCCAGATTCGTATCCTCGAGCAGGAAAAGGCATATCAGCGCGTCGTCGCGCCATTTGACGGTGTGATCACACAACGCAACATCGACAACGGGAGCCTGGTGACCTCCGGATCGACCTTCATGTTCACGCTGATGCACCCTGATGTGATCCGCACCCAGGTGTTCGTCCCGCAGGACGAGGCTTTCGGACTTGGGCCCGGCGTCGACGCGGTGGTCCGTGTCCCCGAGATTCCGGATCGCAGCTTTCCCGGCAAGGTCACGCGCATCGCGAGCGCGTTGCAGCCCGGCAGCCGGACGCTGCTGACCGAGATCGACGTCCCCAATCCGGACGGCGCGCTTAGTCCCGGAATCTACTGTACCGTCGAGTTGTATATTCCACGCAAGACGCCATCGATGATCATACCGGCCGAGGCGGTCGTATTCGATGAGAACGGCCTGCATGTCGCGGTCGTCGAGAACGGAGCAACTCATCTGCAGAAGATCACGATCGCGCGTGACTTCGGCACGGAAGTCGAAGTGCACGACGGCGTCAAGCCGGGCGATCAGGTCATCCTCAATCCGATGGTGAACCTGGCGGAAGGCAGCAAGGTCGCGGTGCGGTCGGTGCGCAAAACTCAGACGAGCTAAATCATCGCGGAGGAAGGATTTGCGATGCGACGCCTGCTGTTCACAACGGCCGCCCTATTGTTAGCCTGTAACGCCAGCTGGGCGCAGGTGTCCACCATGGGCACCACAGCCATGGGACTTTCATCGACGCCAGCGACGATCGTGACTTCGCCGCTCAATGGTCCAAGCCCGTTCTCGGCGACAACCCAGCCGGGCGCTCCCGACACGACGTTGGCCGCCGTGCCGCTGGCCTCTGATCCTACGATTCCGGGGACGGTCGTGGTCTGCTCCACACCGACAGGGCAAATTACGCCGGGAACTCCGGCAGTGCCTGTTACTTCCTTCTCGTCTATGGCTGGTACAACCGGAACGACACCGTCGATACCCGCGGCCCCGACGACATCGGCTGTAGCGATTACCTCTTCCACGTCTACAACTGATTCCACGTCTGCACCTGGAAGTGCGATCCCACCGCTGACATTTGCCCAACAGCCGGAAACATCATCCGTGACTGTTTTTCCCGGCTCGACCATACCGGCACGACAGCTGCCCGCGATACCCCCTCTGCCGTCGCCTTCCATTGCCGCGATTCCCGTACCGATGTCATCGACGGTACAGAGCGTAATTTCCACATCAATGCCAGGCACGACGGCCACAACGACGTCACCGACCGCGATGACGCCGGTGGGACCTTTGGGAACCATTCCCACGTCAATCGGTATCACCACGACCGGAAATATCTCGCCAACGGCCCCGCTTGGCAGTTCCTCTACCACCCTATGCAGCTCTATGCCGGGAGGCCCGCCGACCAACGGCGCGGCTTTGCCGCTCTCGACGCCGGAAATTCCGGCGAACCCGCCGCCCGGTGCGATTCAGCAAGACGTCGCGCAGCTTGGTGGCACCAGTATCGATCCGACAGGGGCGGTTGTACCAACGCCGAACACGTCGGCATGCGCCGAGAGTACGACGATGAATCTGGCAACGCCCGGCACGATGTCACCGGCCAACGCGACCGGCGCTTCGGCAACGCCGGGAGTATCGCCGCCCGGCTGCTGATCGGAAAAATCGCTTCCTTGCGTCTCCGCCCAAAACGGCGGATGCGCCAGATCAATGGACCCCAAACGCACTGAGATTGCGAAGGGTCGAGCAATCCCGATGTTATCCTCCAGCGGCGATCGTCTGTGTACGGTGCTGGACGGGCTCGTTGTCTGTTCCGAGCGGGAGATCGAGCTCCTGCCACACGGAAATCATGGCGTCAGTTAGCTGTTGGATCAGCCGAATGTCATGCGCGGGGGTTGGAGTAATCCGCAATCGCTCGGTGCCTCTGGCAACCGTTGGATAATTGATCGGTTGGATGTAGATCCCATGCCGGTCAAGCAGGATATCGCTCGCCCGCTTGCACAGGTCGGGATCGCCGACCATGACCGGCACGATATGCGTCTCCGTCGCCAGCACGGGCAGGCCGGCTTTTCGCAGCGCCGCCTTGGTCGCTGCCACGGCGGTGCGCTGGCCCGCACGCTCTGCACCCGACGTCTTGAGATGGGCTATCGAGGCTGTCGCAGCCGCAGCTACCGCGGGAGGCAATGCCGTCGTGAAGATAAATCCGGGCGCATGGGATCGGACCGCGTCCACGACAGCGTCGCTGGCGGCGATGTAGCCGCCGAGCGTCCCGAAGGCCTTGGCGAGCGTTCCCTCGATGACGTCGATGCGCGCCATCACGCCTTCTTGCTCGGCGATTCCAGCGCCGCGCGGCCCATACATGCCAACTGCATGTACCTCGTCCAGATAGGTCATCGCGTTATAGCGCTCTGCGAGGTCGCAGATCGCTTCGAGTGGAGCGATGTCGCCGTCCATCGAATAGACGCTCTCGAACACGATCAGCTTCGGGCGGTCGGGCGCTGCGCGCGAGAGCAACTCCTCGAGGTGCTCAAGATCGTTGTGGCGCCAGATCTGCCTGGCACAGCCAGCGGCACGCACGCCTTCGATCATGGAATTATGGTTGAGTGCATCAGAAAGGATCAGGCAGTTCGGAAGGAGCTTCGCGATCGTCGCGATGCCCGTATGGTTGGATACGTAGCCCGAGGTGAAAACGAGTGCCGCTTCCTTGCCGTGGAGGTCGGCAAGCTCGTCCTCCAGTTTTACCAGCGCCCGATTAGTGCCCGAGATGTTGCGCGTTCCGCCCGCGCCCGCGCCCATCGTGCGCGCGGCGGCGCACATCGCTTCGATCACTTTCGGATGCTGGCCCATGCCGAGATAGTCGTTCGAGCACCACACAACGACATTCCGTTTACCGCTCGGGCTGTTCCAGAGCGCGTGAGGGAACTGTCCCGCTTTGCGTTCCAGATCGGCGAACATGCGATAGCGGCGTTCACGTTTCAGGGCAGCGATGGCAGATTGAAAGCTCCCGTTATAGTCGAACATTCTGGGAATCCTTTGGTGATCGGGTTTGTCTGCTACGCGCTACCTGCGAAGCAGGCCGGCGCACAGGCCCTCGACGTATAAGCCTTGAATGGGATTCATTCGGCGGGTGTCCGGACGGCCCTGCCGAGCTCGGGCGCCCGTTCTTGGGTGAGCCAGGCGAGACCGGTGTGCAGAATGGCAGCGACGATGGCGCCAACGATTGGGGCTGTCACGTAAAGCCAAGCGTCGTTGAAATTACCGGTCGCGACCATCGGGCCCAGCGCTCGCGCCGGGTTGAAGGGGGCGCCCGTGAGCGCCCCGCCCATGAGGATGTTGAGCGTCAGCGTCATTCCGATCGCCAGCGGAGCGAGAGCGCCGGCGCGGCCCGCGACCGCCGTGCTGAGTACGACCGTGACCAGGAAAAAGCCGAGCACGGCTTCGATCGTGAAGCCGGCGGCGGGCGTAATCGTCAGGGACGTGGTGCCCAGAGCGAGGTTGTGCGCGAGTGCAGGTGTGCCGAGGCCGGTTTCTGCTCCTCCCAGTACGTTCCGCAACAACAGCGCACCGACGACACCGCCAATGAGCTGACTGATGATGTAGCCAATCGCCTCACCGGCGCTGATCGCGCCCGTCGCGAGCACGCCGACAGTGACGGCGGGATTCATATGCCCGCCCGACACGGAGCCGTAGGCGAAGACGAAGGCCATGATGGCGAGGCCATGGGCGAACGCAACCGCGACGATACCGGGTAGGCCGACACCATCGCCGATCACCGCTGCGGTGCCGGCGCCGATGAACACGAATGCGAAGGTGCCGATGAACTCCGCGAGGAGTTTGGGTGCAATCCGGTTGGACGTCATCGTCGACTCCAAAGATGAGATTGACAACTCGGCGCGATCAGATTTTGCCGAGGAGCGATACGTTGGTTGGGGATGGCTGGCGGCGCAGGTGAGTGCCGCCAGCCAGCGAGCCTATTCCGCCGCGATCGTCCGCGGTCTGAAATCGAGGCCGAGCGCCTTCGCGACGCCAGCGCCGTAGGCCGGATCCGCGCGCGTGCAATTGTCGACGTGCCGCTGCTTGATGTGCAACCTGGCGTCGCCCATCGCCCGCGCCGTGTTCTCGAACAGCAGCTGCTGCTGTGCCGGCGTCATTTTTCGGAACAGGTTGCCGGGCTGCTCCCAATGGTCATCGTCGACGCGGTGGTCCCAATGCGCCGCATCGCCCTCGATCGGCATCGGCGGCTCAGCGAAATCGGGTTGGTTGTCCCAAAGCCCCGCGCTGTTGGGATTGAAAGTAAGCGTCTCGCCTAGATTGCCGTCGGTACGCATCTTGCCGTCGCGATGGTAGCTCTGGAACGGGCATTTTGGTGCGTTGACCGGGATGTGGTTGAAGTTGACGCCGAGCCGGTAGCGTTGGGTGTCGCCATAGGAGAACAGCCGCCCCTGGAGCATCTTGTCCGGGGAAAAGCCGATACCGGGCACGATGTTGGCGGGCGAGAAGGCGGCCTGCTCCACTTCCGCAAAATAGTTGTCCGGGTAACGATTGAGCTCCATCACGCCGACCTCGATTAGCGGATACTCCGCCTTCGGCCAGACCTTGGTCAGGTCGAACGGATTGTGCCGATGAGTCTTTGCCTGCGCTTCGGTCATCACCTGAATGAAAAGCGTCCAGCGCGGGAAGTCGCCCGCCTCGATCGCATTGAGCAGGTCGCGGCCGTGGCTTTCGCGATCCTTGGCGACAAGGGCCTCGGCCTCGGCGTCGGTGAGGTTCTGGATCCCCTGCTGGGAGCGGAAGTGAAACTTGACCCAGACGCGCTCATTGGCGGCATTGAGCATCGAGAAGGTGTGGCTGCCGAACAGGTGCATGTTGCGGAAGCTCTTCGGGATACCGCGATCGGACATGACGACGGTGACCTGGTGCAGCGCCTCGGGGAGCAGCGTCCAGAAATCCCAATTGTTGTCCGCGCTGCGCAGCCCGGTGCGCGGGTCGCGCTTGATGGCATGGTTGAGGTCGGGGAACCGCAACGGATCGCGGAAGAAGAACACCGGCGTGTTGTTGCCGACGATGTCCCAGTTTCCGTCCTCGGTATAGAACTTGAGGGCGGTGCCGCGGATGTCGCGTTCCGCATCGGCCGCGCCGCGCTCACCGGCCACGGTCGAGAACCGCACGAACATCGGCGTTTGCTTTCCGATCTTCGAGAAAATCTTGGCCTTGGTGTAGCGGCTGATGTCGTGGGTTACCGTGAACGTGCCGTGGGCTCCCCAGCCCTTGGCGTGCATGCGCCGCTCCGGGATCACTTCCCGGTCAAAATGCGCCAGCTTCTCGATCAGCCAGATATCCTGGAGCAGCGCCGGGCCGCGCCGACCCGCGGTCATGATGTTGGTGTTATCGGCGACCGGCGAGCCGGTGGCATTGCTAAATCGCTTCGTTGTGGACATGGTGTGCTCCTGGGTTTTGGACATGGTGGGCTCCTGAATGTGCGAGACTTCTTGCGTTGCCGCCGGCCGGTACCGTCCGACCGATGCTTTCCGAAAGCCTCAGCGCTAGAATTTTCGATTGGAGGACGCGGAGAGGTTTACCCTCGCCAGACGCGAGGCGCGGATCACGCTGCAGAAAATGCCGCGCCGGAAGGACGGATCTTCGTCCGTTGGTCTTATCGGTTGTCATTGCACCGCTCATGCTACCGACCGCGGAGATTTATCTGCGACGGCCAGAGTGCTTGATCGCTCGTCCGCTCTCGACGGCGAATTCTGTGAGCAGGGAGTCGCGCTTAGAACGAAGCCAACGCCGCGGACGTTGCGAATCATGGGGGCTTCATTTGGCCCGTCCACCTTGCGACGAAGTCGGCCCATGTGAACATCGACAAGGTTCGTTTCAGGGACGAACCTATAGCGCCATACCTCCTTGAAGAGGGTTGCCCGAGTCAGCAACTGGTCGCGTCGTTGCATCATGTATTTGAGCAAGTGAAACTCGCGTGGCCGCAGATCGATCTGACGGTCGTCACGCTTCGCAGTTCGATCCAGGAGGTCGAGCTCCAGCGGTCCCACGCGCAGCACGGTTTCATTCAGCAGCGCCGGCAGCCGGACCAAAGGTTCTGCCCGCGATCGCGATTCAACTATCGCGAGCGGCCGATTTGAGGTGAGTCCTCTCCGCAGGGAAGATCCACGCGTTCGATCAACTATCTTTTCAAGTGTGCTCAAAAGCAGCGAATGAATATCGGCGACCTTGGAGCTAAAGTCAGATCGCATTTCCGCCGATAGATCCTTGATGAGGGAACGAACCAGAATAGGCACGCTGTCGATATCGGCCAGAAGCTTCGCCATTTCATCCTGCGTCGTTGGCGGCACCGGCGTGCTCCGAACGGCGCCTCGGTGCCCTCCAGGTTTGGTTGATGGATTTAGCAAATGTATTGACGCTGACCTCGGCTCCGAAGTCTTTGACTCAGAACCGACGAATAATGAGTCCGTCCGATCGGGTCTGTGGCTGATGTTATGAGCTCTCATCGTAATGTCCTTTCCCCCGACCGCACGGACTCGTCCCCGATGGCCGGATTGGTTGATCGTTCAGCAGATCTCGCCGGTGATTCCTTCTCGCCCGTACGCCCGGCGGACGAAGGGGAGGGCCGTCACCCTGTCGAGAGGCTTTGCGATTTTGGGGCGCGAACGCGGCGGGCGGGCCATTGGGCGCGCCAGCGCGAGAGCATCACCAGATAGAAATCGATGGCGCTCAGCATTGCTGGGAAATGGTGCAGTTGATACATCGAAAAGTGCCTGTTCATCGCTTCACTGGGGACTAAGTAGATTGATGTCAGTTTGGCCTCTACGGCAGACATCCAACGATTCTGGCCAAAGGCCCGGCTTATTCGGCCATGAAGGCTTCACGATGCTTTTGACTGACTTTCGAGAAGCAGCACGGCGCTTTGGCAGTGACCTGCATAGCAATTGTGATCGCAGTAGATGAGTTGCGTTCCGATTTCGCGCAGGTAGTTCACTCCGACCGGCTGATCGCACATCACACACACGGATCGCGGGCGGGGCGTCCTCCCATTCACCAAGATGAATCTCACGTGCTGCCTCCCAATGCGAAGAAAAGGGCCGTACCGGACGGGTGAGGACCAAGGGGTTGCGGAGGGCAGAGGTGATTTCTGCCGTTGGAGTAGTTTCTATGTCGCTCGACCTTTTCCGGCGGAACGAGAATGTACTTTCGGTCCTCTCGGCGGTTTACGTAGATGTTGCCGTCGACGTACCTGATTTCGGTCGGATAGCAGTCCGCATCGTCGCAACAGCTAACGCGCGGGCGATCGGGCATGTGCCATGTTGCCCGGGAAGTGTTGCCGCAACCGTTGTCAGGCTGCGTGAAGTCGACGCAACCATCTGCGGTCGCCTTCCTGGCGCGTCTTGAGGCGGTCGACGCACCTCTTCGAACAGAGGGGCGTTCGCCAGCAGTAGTGGCGTATAAGGCCAAACTTTCCGTCGCAGACTGCGCAACGCTTGGCTGCGCCGTTCCAGGAATATTGAGGGCTGTTGCGCATTGTTGCCTCCTGTGGACCTTGCGTGGGTGGTGGGTGCTCGCTCCTGGGCCATCGCACTTCGCGCAGACGTGAAGAACCCCTTCGGAGTAGCAATGGCCTGCCAAGTCTCGCGGCGCATAAGGACATTGTGAGCAGAGTTTGGTTCTCATGTGCGCGTCTCCTAAGATGAAGCAGCAGACTTCTTCGCCGACGTGAAGATCGTTTGCCGAGGGGCCAGCTACGTGATCCAGCCCCGCGGTCTTGCTGCGGCTTCGCTCAATCTTTTTCACCGAGGTCGTGAACATGTTGTCACCTGCAATCGGCTCTTCGGATTAACGGTGAAACTAAGATGATTGAGGCTGATGGCTCAATCGTACGTAGGTAAGCGCGCGATATCGAAAGGGATCAGACGAGCTATACGGAAGTTTGTGGTGTTTGCCTTTCGCGCCACGATGTTCCTGCAGCGCAGCGGCGAGTGTCCGCCTAAGTTGACGGACCAACGGGACCGTCGTCATTTATGCGCGGCGGCGACGCGTCCCTGCGGACACCCGCGGCGAACAAAGCCGCGTGCGGACCAGTCCGGTAAACCGCCGTCATGCGCCGGTTCAAGCCGGAACGAATTGCTGATTTTCTTCCGAAGTGCTCTAATAGCGCTCGCCGGGAGACCCGGTAGCTCTGCGAAATGATGCGTAGCCAGACCATGAATTTCGGGTATTTAGCCGCGCAGTTTGGTGGCGTCGCGAGCTGTCCCCAGCGTCCGTCAGCAGTCTCATCACCCGAAGCAGACGAGTGCCGAGAATGACTAAACCTGATCTCTCACAATGGCCAAAGCTGTCCACGATATCCTGCCACGCAATGGCAGTCTTTTCGGTCGCAATGGCGATAATTGCTACGGAGCTTATAACACTTCTACTGCATGCTGAAGCCATCGCATCGTTGATGCTTTGCGCCGTTATTTTTACTGCATGGTTTGGCGGTTTCGGCCCTGCCTTGATGGCGACTGTACTCGCAGTTCTGGCCTTCCACTATTACCTGATGCCCCCAATCAATTCATTTACTTGGAAGCAAAGTTTATTTGCTCTGGAGAGTTCGGAGGTACCGCGTCTCATCCTGTTTTTAATTACGTCCATCGTTGTTTCATTCATGGTTTCATCGCAGAGAAAGACAACGGAAGATCTCCGGCTTTCCGGCGATGATCTGCGGATGGCGATGAAGGATCAAAAGCGGATCGAAGCCGCGTTGCTGCATAGCGAGATGCATTTGACCGAAGCGCAGAGATTGAGCCGTACTGGAAGCTTTGGATGGAATATCTCGACGGGAGAAATCTTCTGGTCAGATGAAACGTTCCGAATCCTCCAATACGACCGAGCGGCGAGACCGAGCCTGGAGCTTCTTTTCCAACGCACCCATCCTGAAGATCGCGCCGCCGTGCAAAAGACCATCCAGCAGGCGTCCAGTGACGGCAACGATTTCGACCATGAATATCGATTGTTGATGCCAGATGGCTCCGTGAAGTACCTCCACGCCGTAGCTCACGCCGTGAGAGATGAATCGGGTGAAATCGAGTTTGTCGGGGCGATGACGGATGTGACGGTTGCACGGGAAGCGGAACGGAAGCTGCGGCGCACCGAGACCTATTTGGCCGAAGCCCAGCGTTTGAGTCATACAAGTAGCTGGGCCTGGGACGTGCGGCGGCGGGAGTTCGTGTATCGGTCGGCCGAAGTATATCAACTGTTCGGGTTTGATCCGGAAAGAGATAAGGACATTTTGTCAGCACAAACGTTTCAGGATCGTATTTTTCCCGAAGACAGGTGTCGGATTTTGGAAGTAGTACCCAAGGCCATCCGTGAGAAAGCAGACTTCGAAGTTGATTTTCGAATCGCTCTGCAGGATGGATCGACAAAGCACGTACATTCCGTGGGTCATCCTGTCGTGAGCAGTGACGGTGACGTGATCGAGGTAATCGGTACGCATGTCGACGTCACCGAGCAATACGCCGCAAAGCAGACGCTGCAAAAGGCCGTTGACGAAATCAAGAAATCCGAAGATCGCCTGCGACTGGTCATCGACACAATCCCGACGCTGGTCTGGCGCGCAGGACCCGATGGGAGCCCCGATTTCCTTAATCAACCGGCCCTCGACTATACCGGCCTCTCACTGGATCAGGCCGCGGTCGGTTGGCCTCGCGCTTTTCATCCTGACGACAAGAAGGGCATGTTGCAGAAGTGGAGCGCAATACGGGAGTCCGGTAGGCGGGGCGGGCTTGAGGCTCGGCTCCGGCGATTCGACGGTGAATATCGCTGGTTTTTGTTCCAAGCCGAACCGTTGCGCGATGAATTGGGTAACATTGTCAAATGGTACGGGTCGTCTACCGACATTGAGGACCGCAAGCTTGCCGAGGTTGCACTTCGCGAGAGCGAGCAGCGCTTTCGCGACTATGCCGAAACGGCTTCCGACTGGCTCTGGGAGACCGGACCTGACCACCGGATCAACCGCATATCGGAGCACGTCAAAGCCGTTGGCATCGTGCCGTCACCCATAACTGGCGTGGCTCGCTGGGATCTTGCAACCGACGTCGAATCCGAACCAGAAAAATGGCAACTGCATCGGGCGATGCACGAGGCACATCTGCCATTTCGCGATTTCGTGTACAGCACCGTGAGCGAGAGTGGATCTCCGATATATGTCCGGTCAAGCGGCAAGCCATTTTTTGACATAAGCGGCGATTTCCTGGGCTATCGGGGCACCGGCACCGATATCACTGCGACGATCCGCGCAGATCACGCCGAAGAGGCGCTGCGCAAGGCGCAGGCGGAACTCGCGCATGTTACGCGCGTGACCACCTTGGGCGAACTGACAGCCTCCATCGCCCATGAAGTGAACCAGCCGCTCGCCGCTGTCGTCGCCAACGCCGAGGCCTGTCTAGGCTGGCTCAACCGGGAGACGCCCGACTTGAACGCAGCGCGCCGCTCGGTGGAGTGGGTGATAGACGACGGCAACCGGGCGAGCGAGGTAGTCCGGCGTGTCTGGGCGCTCGCGAACAAGACTGAGACAGAGAAGGTTCCGCTCGACGTCAATGATGTCGTCAGGGAGGTCGTCACGCTGGTGCAGCGCGAGTTGATCAGCCACCGGATCTCGTTGCGAACGGAGTTGGCGCCAGCTCTGCCCACGGTCCTTGGTGATCGGGTCCAACTGCAGCAGGTGATTATCAACCTGGTGATGAATGGAATTGAAGCAATGCAGTCGGTGACGGATCGACCACGCGAACTGGTCATCCGATCAGGCCAGGACGAGACATCCCGAGTGTTCCTGAGTGTGACGGATTGTGGCGTTGGAATTTCCGTCGATGACGCGGACCGGCTGTTCAAGGCCTTCTTCACTACCAAGTCCAGCGGCATGGGCATGGGGCTCTCAATTTGCCGTTCGATCGTGGAAGCCCACGGCGGACGTCTGTCGGCCTCCCGCAACGAGGGCCCCGGTGCTACGTTTCAATTCGTGCTGCCATTGCATCTAGAGGATGCGTCATGACCGAGCGCCCCAGATCATCGCATGAACCGGCCAATGCCGAGGAGCCGGTCGTCTTTGTTATCGACGACGATGCATCGATGCGCAGGGCACTGGTCAATCTTTTTCAATCGGTGGGCCTGAAGGCTGAGGTGTTCGGTTCGGCGCCCGAAATGCTGCACAGTAAGCTGCCTGAGGTCGCCAGTTGCCTGGTCCTTGACATCAGGTTGCCCGGGTTGAGCGGGCTGGACTTTCAAACCGAACTGGCCAAGGCGAACATTCACATGCCAATCATCTTCATGACCGGCCATGGCGACATTCCGATGACCGTCAGGGCCATGAAGGGCGGAGCGGTCGATTTCCTCACCAAACCGTTTCGCGAACAAGAGATGCTCGACGCTGTGGTGACGGCGATTGAACGGGATCGAAAGCGGCGCGAAGCTGACAAGATAGTCGCGCATTTGCAGAGGCTTCTTGAGACCCTGACCCCCCGCGAGCGGGAGGTTTTGGCTTTGGTATCGTCTGGCCTCATGAACAAACAGGTAGCGGCCGAACTTGGACTTGCCGAGATTACAGTGAAGCTCCATCGCGGCCATATCATGAGGAAAATGGGGGCGAAGTCATTGGCCGATCTGGTGAGAAAGGCCGAAACGCTCGGAATTCGCCGCAACAAACCCTAGCGCCTACAAACCTAAGTATGATTTTGCAACCCTGATTCATGGCGCATTTGTTGGCTGGGGCGGTGCCAAGGCAAGCGCCTTGCTCTCAC
Source organism: Bradyrhizobium canariense (assembly GCF_900105125.1). NCBI lineage: Bacteria > Pseudomonadati > Pseudomonadota > Alphaproteobacteria > Hyphomicrobiales > Nitrobacteraceae > Bradyrhizobium > Bradyrhizobium canariense. The sequence goes on from NZ_LT629750.1 coordinate 6,738,064, forward strand.
TTCAGGAAGGCCGACTTGTCAACGCTTTCAATGATTTCAGTAATTGACGACGATGCGTCGGTCCGTGCCGCGACCAATAATCTTCTCAGCTCGCATGGATATCTGGTCGATGCATTCGCGTCGGCCGAGGAGTTTTTGCAGTCGATCCGTCTAAACGACTCGTCGTGCGTCATTGCGGATGTGCAGATGTCCGCTATGAGCGGCTTGGACCTTCTGGACCATATGCGCGCCCAGGGATACACCGTGCCGTTTATCTTTATCACGGCCTTCCCCGAAGAGAGCGTCCGCGCCCGCGCGCTGAAGGCGGGAGCCGTTTGCTTCCTGGCCAAGCCTTTCGCTGGACCCGCCTTGATCAGCTGCGTCGAAGGCGCCCTGAACCGGCATCGCGGCGGAACCAGTCGGTAACGCGGTGAGCGCTGGCGCAGTATCACGCAAAATCCGCATCACGCAAAATCTGCACCACCCGCGATGGCTTCTTAGAAAGAGGCCGCACGTCTGCAGCGAGTCCTCCCGCGGGTTAAACCAAAGTATGGGGTATCCCAAACCAACACGACATTCGAAACAACCTCTGTAGGATCGAGCCTTCGCGTTGGTCAGACTAGGCTCGCTTGCAACTGGACCAGGTAATTGGGCCGGGCGGGCGCGAGCAGCGAGTCAAATGCGGAGTACAGATTATGTTGACGAAGGCAGGGCCGCTTTGCCCCAAGCCTCGCAATTAACTCCCGAGTCCAGCAGAAAAGTGGCGCGCCTGTCTAATTGCTCGTGGAAGAATCTCATGCAATTGCCCGAGCTCGCGCGTCGACCACGCTGCGGTGGACTTTGGTGGTCGCCTGGATCTTCGCGGCCTTTGTCGTTGCGTTGCTCGGCTTCGTCTATCTGAAAACCAAAAATGACTTGACGATGCGATCGGATCGTATGATCGCCTCCCAAATGCGCCTCTTCGTGCAGTTGTCACCCGAACGGAGGCTTGACGCGATCGATGAGGATCTGAAGCAGGATTCGGACCGCGTTCGGCTCACGGCATTGTTTGGCTCAGACGGCCGCAGGATCGCTGGTAACCTGGAACATCTGCCGCCTGATCTTAAGGCCGGTGATGCGGTACAGACCGCTGTGGTCGACAGGGCGGACGAAAGTGGCCGGGAGCAACAGGCGGTCCGCCTGATTGCACGAAAATTGCCGAATGGCGACGTGCTCGTGATCGGACGGAGCGTCGATGAGGTCGGGGAGATCGCACGTGTTCTGGGTGGGGCGCTCGCGCTTGGTCTGCTTCCCGCCGTCCTTCTTTGCCTCTGCGTCGGCTGGGCGCTGAGCGCTCGCGCCCGTAGACGTATCTTTGAGGTGAACGAGCGGGTACAGCGCATCGTCGCCGGCAACCTGCGTGAACGACTGCCACACGGAAACGGCGACGATCCCTTCTCCAATCTTGCCATGATAGTCAATGGCATGCTCGACGAGATGGAGACCCTCATTCAGTCCCTTGCCGGCGTCGGCAATGACATCGCGCATGATTTGCGCACACCTCTCGCCCGGGCGAGACTGACGCTTGAGCGCGGTCTTACCAAAGCCAGAACGCTGGATCAGCTGAGGATGGTTGCGGACAAAACAATTGCGGGAATCGATCAGTCGCTTGCGATCGTCACGGCCATTCTGCGGCTTGCAGAAATCGAGAAAAGCCAGCGGTTGGCGGGCTTTGGTAAAGTAGCGCTTGCGGATCTCATACGTGAAGTAGGTGACATGTACGATCCCATTGCCGAAGACAAAGGCATTACTCTTCTCGTTCACTCACCGGACGAACTTAGCGCTTACGGTGACCGGGATTTGCTGATCGAGGCTGTGGCCAATCTCGTCGACAACGCGGTCAAATTCACTCCGGGTGGAGGGAGGGTGGAAATCAGACTGATTCCCGGCCACGGCGAAAGCATTGTGCGCGTCAAGGATACTGGCGCGGGTATAAGCGAACACGAGCGTGACGCCGTCCTGCGGCGTTTCTACCGCTCCGATAAAGCAGGACACACGTCAGGGTTAGGACTCGGACTGAACCTGGTCGCCGCAATTGCAAGGCTGCACGGCTTTCGATTGACCATCGTTCCCGGGTCTGGCTGCGTGGTTGAGATCGGATGCCCGTATGCATCGACGCCGGCGTGAACAATCAGAGTGCGCTGACATAAGAGGGTTCATCAACCACAAGCTGGTGCAACGGCGGACACCCGAGGCTCGATGTACCGCAGACAGCCGGCATTACGTTGCGTAGTGAAAGCCAACCTGTTGCAACTCGGGCAGCGTGCCAGCGGCACCTGGAATTAGAACGGCGCCGTCCACCAGATGGTTGGTCAGTTCTGCGGCGAGCGCAGCATGAGAGAGCTTGTCAGGGTTGATGTCGGATTTGAGGAGGGCTGCGGCTTGCTCCCAAATTGCATTGTGGCAGGACATGAAGACAACGCCGCGCCGCATCAGCGCAGGGATCGAATTATCTTCGCCGGAGAAGGCCCCCGCCGGGTCCTCATAGTTGGCTGAATCGGCCGTCACCGACCCCCGCTCGGTGATCAGCGTATTGGTCTTGAACTCGTCGCCGGCCAGTCTGCGGAGTTGGTACTTGTCCCACATGGCCTGATCGTAGAGCGCAAGCTGCGCGGTGCCGTGGGTCACCGAAACGGCGAGGAAATCCGGATGCTTGAATGACCAGATCTGCGAATTGAGCGCGTTGCGCATCAGGTTCAGCCAGGGGCCGGCGATGTCGGTGTTGTCCCAGGCCTGCCTTGGCGCAGGCCGATAGGAGAGTACCTCCGTCAATGCTTCGTGATCCCATTCTTCCTGACGGCTTAGGATCATCGGTACGGTTTTGAAGTCGCGCCGGCGAGGCGCCTGCGTCAAACGTCTCTTCAATGCTTCGAGGTAGGTGGCACCGGGAGGTGTCATGACGGATTCGGCAGCCGTTGTTGCGGGCTCAGCCCGCGCCGAGGCAAGACCGATCGCGCCTGTCGCCGCAGTCAAAGCCAATGTCCTCAATACGCCCCGTCTTCCGGTGATGAGATTCACGGCCGTTATCTCCTGCTAGTTCTCTGCAGGCAGATAGGCAGCGGGGTGGTTCGGTACCATTAAATCTTTTGAATGAGATCAACGCGAGAACCGCACCGAAATGATTTCTGAAACATAATTTATTGGCGGAAGTGCAATCGCGTTCCGATGTAGAGGCTCACCGCTACCCCATACGCTCAACCAGGAGATCAAGATGAAATTCGCACTGATCGGCGCCGCCGCTGTTGCCGCGGCAGCTTTCGCAACGCCTGCGCTGGCGCAGGCCGTTATCTCTAACCCCGGCTATTGTGCCCAGTTCTACCCGAACGCCAATTGCGAAAACTATGGAGCCGGCAATCCCTATACTGACGGCGGCTACTTTCGCGACGACAGGTGGCAGAACAGGAACGCCATGATCCCGCATCCCGCGGCCGAGCCCAATGCGTATCGTTATCATGGCGGACCGAAATACGACGATTGATAACATGGCCTAGCCGCTTCGAGCGGCATCCGAACGCGGACGCAGGGGTGGGATTTGGCCCACCTCTGCGTTGCGGTACGGGAAGACCGGGAGCAAGAGACAGAGGATCACGAAGAGCAGGGCGATCAGCCTTGCCAAAGTTCGGCTGATCTTGCGTGATTCTAATGTGACCCCCTAAATTCAGAGTGGTCGGCGGACGTCCGCTTGGTGCGCGTTCTGGACTCAAGTCGGACCTCGCGTGAGGTCCGAAAAGTGTCCACAACCAGACTCATGCACCGCGGCAAAGCTTCTTCAAATCAGCTCGCCGGCGCGGGCTAAAAGCACCTGCAGGTTTCTCAGAAGCGGAAGCGAAGACCAACCGTGGGATCGATCGTGTTGCGATTAAGGTAACCGTTCGCCAAGCCGCCATTGACCTGTGAGAACATGATACCGGCGTAGGCATCAAACTTTTTCGCGAACTGCCAATCAGCGACGAAAGAAACAGCGTCGAACGTCCCGTGGCAGTTTGCGAACGCTGCGGCGTTGGCGGCGCAATTGACCGATGTACCAAAGGCGGGCTGGTCGTAGTGATAATAAGCGCCGATCACATCCAGATTGTCAGTGACGGCGTATTTCACTCCGGTCCAGAATACGTGGAATAACTTGTCGCCGGCGTCGAAAGCCGTGTTGTTGATGTTCGTGCCGTTGATCGCACTGCAGCCGGCGCAGACGAAGTCTCCCGCGATATCGCTAAAGCCGGCACCGGGGGCAAAGCGATTGCTGGGGGGCGCATATTGAATGAATTCATATCCAGCAAACAGCTTGACGGGCCCGTTGCTGTATTTGCCAACCAGCATCACGCTGGAATCATCGGAAAGCGTGGCGGTGGCGACCTGAGGCAACACCGCCGGCAGCGTATTACCGGCAAGCGCTATCGCCACGGCGTTCTGGACGTAGCTGCCAATTGCATCGAGCGAAAGCGTGCCGCCGGCCAAATTGGCGATGTCGCCGCCGATTTGGAACTGATAGGAACCCGTCGCGGCGTTGTTCAGCTCGTAGCCACCGAATTGCCAGAGCGCTGCAACCCTGAACTGGCCAATGTTCACACGATACTTCACCGACGTGCTAAATCGGCAGTCTTCAGTGTCACCGACGCCGCAGGTGATCCCCTGCCAGCCTATCGGCGAAAAAGCGTACGAAGCGCCCATCGGATCGTAGGCGAAAACAGCGTCCAAAGTTAGCGAGTTCTGCCGGAAAACGGTCAGAGTGCCATAGGGCGAACTGACGCCCAAATAGCCCACGGAATTATAAAATTGCCCGGCCCGGCTTGAATCGGAGCCCGAGTTTTGGCTGGTGAGCGGCACGCCGGCATTCTGAAGCACCGAGTGCGGTCCATTGGAAAATTGGAGAGAATAAGGATCGAACCCGGCTTGCAGATCGAAGATAAAAGCCCATCCGGGAGCGAACGGCTCGTTTCCCTTGATGCCGATGTTTGAATTGGACAAACCGTTCGGCGCGAGACTCCACTGCGGGCGATTGCTGTACTTCTGGATGAGATAATCTGCCCCGACGGCGGATGTCCCATTGAAGGGCGCTCCATGGCTAAGCCACGTCACACCTGCGTCGATCGTGCCGTAGACCGTGATGCCATTCCAGGTCAATGGGCAGGCCGTGGCGACAAAGTCCTCAAGGCTGCTACACGTCGCTGACGTCGGCGGAGACTTCGTGGCGACGGCGGGCGCAGCCTTCGTTACCATTATGTCGTCGGCCGAAGCAGCCGTCGCGTACGCGACGCCAGCGAGTCCAAGAATGATCGCTGTGCAAACAGCAAATCTCTTCATATCGCCCTCCCGACCGGTTCAAATAGGAACGGTCGCGAAGCTGTGCCGGGCATACACGCCTCGGTCCGATACACGATAGGACCGGATCAAGATATCGCAACAATCGTCCTCAGTAAATCGCTGAGTACTGTCCGAAGTGACAACACGTACCGGATTGCGCGGATGAAAGAGGGCTCCCCGGCTAATCGGCTTCAACAGTTGGCGCGCTGCACTCGCCTGGTTGCGCGAACTGGTGAACCATTACCCGTACCATCATCTATGGCCTTCTGGACGGCAAACTCGATTGTACGAGGGGGTTACCCGTCAAGGACGATTCCGACCTGAACCGTCCGATTAGCCACGGCGCGCATCGCTTCCTTGACCTGTTCCAGGGGAAGGAAGCGATCGATCGGTGGAATCTTCCCCTCGGCCAACAATTGCGCCAGCGTGTCATTCATGCGCGCAGCCTGCTCCAGGAATTTCTCTATCCAGGCGTCGGTAAAGACACCAACAATGGAATAGTTCTTCGATAGTGGGAGGTTCATTGGCACCGACCCTCTTTCGATGGGTTCCGTCACAGGTCGTCCCGATTTCCACTTTTGAGGTTATTCCTCCGCGTGACGCCGGTATTCGGTCGGCGTAAGTCCCGTGAATTTACGAAACGCCCTCGTAAACGAACTTGTTTCGCGAAAGCCGGTCTGCGCGCCGATCTGCGTCACCGAGAGCGCGGGCCTCTGCAACAGGCTCCTGGCGCGATCCATCCGGCGGGCCGAATGGTAGCGATGCGGAGGCACGCCGAAGGATTGTTTGAAGGCGCGTGCAAAATGAAAGAGGCTCAGGTTGACGAGCTCTGCAAGAGTGCCCAACGAAATTTCCTCCGCGAGATGCTCCTCGATGAATTCCACCACGCGCTTTCGCTGCCACGCCGGCAAGCCGCCACTAAGCGGCCTCGCTGTGGATGTTGTGCGGTCCAATCGGATGAGTTCGTGCATTAGTACGAGGCCCAGTGCCTCTGCGTACTGGCGGCTCCCTGGGTCGGAATTCCCAACCTCAGCCTTGAGTTTGAGTGCCGTATCCCAGATGGCTTTATCGAAGAAGAACAGGCGCGGCCTGATCGCGGTGGTGATGCCAGATTCCAGATCGAACAACGGGTCCTGTAAATCGATATAGAAATAGGTGACGCGCGTCAGCACCCGTGGCGCCTGCCACCCGTAGAACCGACGCCCAGCAGGCACAAAGCTGAGCTTGCAATTGAATTCGCGTAAGGTTGATTTTGGCAAGCCATCGATAAGCGTCTCGCCGTCATCTCGCTCTGCGCGTTCGTAAGCGATCAGCAAATGTCTCCGAGCTTGAAAGCCGTATTCGAAAGTCTCGCGCCGGGTAATTCTCACATTGTCTGCCTGTATTGAACCCCAATGCGCCAGTCGGCGGCGAGCGATATCGGGCGGTGAAATTTCGACGATCGATGGAAGGGAGGGACAGAAACCCGAAACGCCGATACCGAGGTCACTCATTCTTGTTCCTCCGGACATCCGTATCGGCTCTCTTCCTCTGCCAGCATCTTTGCGTCGAGGATCTGGAAGTTGTGGCAGGAGCATACGATCACAAAGCCATCATTACCGCGCACGGACGAAGAGACATTCGTCCGCCTCAGGAGAATTACCGTCGAAGGCCAAGGTAAGCGGGTGCAATTTCGGCACCATTAAATTTCGGTTCAGATAGCTAAATTCGATTTTATTCAGGGCGGGCAGGCACGAACTCCGGCGGAGCGTGTGCCATGCCGTTACCAAGCGGGACCGCGGCTTCAGGTAATCCAAGCAAAAAACGGTAAAGCGCCGCAAGCTGAGACAAGCGCAAGTCCGGCCCATCACCAGATCCCGGATATGCCCGCCGCAAAGGGCACGCATCAGACCGCGCGGCCGCGGCAGATCAGGAGCCCGGATGTCCAAGCACGATTCTCGCTCTCCACCTACCTTCGGAGATGCATCCAAAATTCGGTCCCGCGAGTACTCCGGCAGCTCGAAAGCGACGGCCACCCGCCGGTCCGCGCTTGGCGAAATCGGTTTTGTCGGCCTTGGTCGCATGGGAGTGGCGATGGCTGCGAACCTCGCGGCCGAGGGACGACAGGTGATTGCCTATGTCCGTCACCCGGACCAGATCGGCAAGCTTGAGGCACTCGGTCTCCGGCCCACAACGGATATCGGTGATTTGCTCCACTGCGAGGTCGTCATCAGCATGTTGCCGGATGACGATGCCGTGAGCGAGATCGTGCTCGGTCGCGCCGATGTTAACCTCGCCGGACTGGCGGCGGGTCTGGGTCCCGGCGCGATCCATCTGTCGATGAGTACCATCAGCACGACGACCGCGTCGCTATTGGCCAACGCGCACGCACGGAACGGACAAGGCTACGTGAGTGCGCCGGTGTTCGGAAATCCGGAAGCCGCCAAGGCGCGCCAGCTGTTCATTGTTGCTGCCGGCGCCCCAGCCGATATCGAGCGTTGCCGACCGGTCCTCGACGGCCTCGGACAAAGGACTTTTGTGATCGGTGCCGACCCGGGAGACGCGAACCTCGTTAAATTGCTCGGCAATATGATGAGCGCGACGGCGCTGGAGATGCTTGGAGAAGTCGTTGCTGTAATTCGAAAGCGCGGGCTAGACCCGCAACCTTTCATCGACATTATGACGAGCACGATGTTTGGCGGCCGGGCGCATAAAATCTACGGCGACAAGATTGCGAAACAGACATACGCGCCCGGGTTTGTCTTGCCCCTCGTGCTCAAGGACGTGCGCTTGGCGCTCGCGGAGGCAGAGAAAGCGGGGGTCCCGATGCCTTCGGTGGGCGTGGTTCGGGACCGGTTGATCACAGGTATCGCGCGTGGTCATGGCGAACTCGACTGGACCGCCCTCGGGCTTATCGCCGCGGAGGAAGCGGGACTCGTTCCCGTGCCCGCGGTCATTGGCGAGTAAGGCCGGATTTGTCCGCCGCCTCCACGCCCGGGGCGCGCGCAGTTAAGAAGGAATAGAATCGTGGATGATCAAACAGAAGTTGTCAAAACGAACATGAAGCTTACGCAAATTCCAGGCACCTCACTCGAGGTGTCGCCCGTCGCGATCGGCACTTGGGCGATCGGCGGTTGGATGTGGGGCGGTACCGACGAAGCCGAATCTGTCGCTACCATCCGGGCCGCATTCGAGCATGGCATCAACATTGTCGACACGGCCCCGGTGTATGGATTCGGTCGCTCCGAGGAGATCGTGGGCAAGGCGATCGCCGAAGGCCGGCTGCGTTCGGACGTGCTTGTTGCCACCAAGGCCGGGCTGCAATGGGAAGGCGGACGAGTATCCCGCAACGCCAGCCGCGGCCGGATCATGCGGGAGGTTGATGATTCCCTGCGCCGGCTTCGAACCGATTACATCGACATCTATCAGGTTCATTGGCCCGATCCATTGGTGATGATCGAAGAAACCGCGGAAGCGATGCTCACGCTATTGCAGCAGGGGAAGATCCGCGCCATCGGCGTGAGCAATTTTTCGGTTCTCCAGATGGAGCGGTTTCGCCGTGTTGCGCCGTTGCATGTGCTGCAGCCGCCGTACAATTTGTTCGAACGCGGAATTGAGACCGACCTTCTACCCTATTGCCAGGAAAATAAAATCGCGATGCTGGGATATGGCGCGCTGTGCCGCGGCCTCCTGTCCGGTAGGATGCGGGCGGATACGGTTTTCGATGGAGATGATCTGAGGCGTAGCGATCCGAAGTTCATCGGGCCTCGGTTCGCACAATATCGGGCCGCCGTGGGCCGGCTCGATAGCCTCGCGCAACGCTTCGGCAAGCGCGTTATTCACCTGGCGGTCCGCTGGATGCTCGACCAGGGCATCACGACAGCATTATGGGGGGCGCGTCATCCCGATCAGTTGCAGCCAGTCGACGAGGTGGTTGGCTGGTCGCTCGATCCTTCGGCCAAGGCCGAGATTGACCTGATCCTGCGCGAGACCATCACGGATCCGGTCGGCCCTGAATTCATGGCCCCACCGGCACGCAGCGCCGCGGCGTGACGCAACAAAGGTTGCTCGTATGAAATTTCACGCGGAGCAGTTACGGCTCGATGATACTCTTGATGATTTCCTTGGCCCACATGTCGAAAACGCTGGATCGCTCGACCGGTCTAGTTTTGGGTCTAAAACCTGACGGCGAATTTAATAGTCCTCGGATGTCCCGTTGTTATCTTCAGGTAGTGGCTCTCGTCCGCCACGATCGACTTTAAGAGGCAAGGGCAGCCAGTTATTACGGCGAGCCTAGGCCGGGAGATTTGCGATGGATATGACGGCGCTTCTCCTGTCGCGAACTCAAGTTGCGTTCACCAGGTGATGCGAAGGCGCCGGCCGGTCGCGCCTCCAAGAGATAAGTTCACGCATATCATTAGCCATTAAATTAGCATCCAGGATGTCTTGCGGATCGAGCCGTTATGAATCTCTGGCATGGCGAGGGTCAATTCCGCGACGTGTTGTCGGTGTCTAAATCCGACGCAGATATCCGGCCGGGGACGCGGATTCTGACAACGCCGTGGTTGAGAGCCTGGTGGCATGAATTACACGCGTCCGTCAGATCGGCATAAGCCTTGGCGAATGCCGCACCGTCTTTGGATTGGATCGCGCTGTTGAGCTCCCTGAACGGCCGCTCCACGATGGAGGCTATCATCTCCGGAAAGGAGATATCGTGTTCAAGCGGGTGGGCGTGCCCGAGTCGATCGAATGCGCCGCGGAGATTTCCAAGCTCGTAGGCCGCAAATTCTCAGTTTCCATCCTGCTCGGCCCGCTGGAGCCGCTCGTGCCGCGGTTGAATCGTCGCAATCATCAGGTCACTGATGCTCGGCAGGTATTCGGTGGCACGGGGCGAGGGCGCGACTTCCGGCCCAGCGGCCGTGCCGCGCGAGGTCGCAAGACTAATCGCTGCGGCCGCGGCCATCGCGATCGCGGCAACCACGATCGGGCGGCGCCGGCTGCTCGCTGCGTCTGCCTCGATCATGCGCGCCTCGGCAGCCCGGAAAGCAGCTTGTCGAGCGTGATCGGGTAGTCTCGAATCCGGACTCCGCACGCGTTGTAGACTGCGTTGGCGATCGCGGCACCGGCACCGCAGATGCCGAGTTCGCCGATCCCCTTGCTCTTTAACGGATTGGACTTGTTGTCCAGCTCGGCAAGAAAAATCGCGTCGATGGCTGGAATATCGGCGTGCACCGGCACGAGGTATTCGGCCAGGTCGCGGTTGACGAAATAGCCGAAGCGGGGATCGAGCGTCATCTCTTCCTGCAGTGCAGCTCCCACGCCAAAGACCATCCCGCCGATCGCCTGAGAGCGGGCCGTCTTCGCGTTTAGGACGCGGCCGGCCGTGAACACGCCCAGCATGCGCCGCAGCCGGATTTCTCCGGTATCTTCGTCGACGCCGACTTCGACGAAGTGCGCGCCATAGGATTGTTGCGAGAAATCCTTGTTGTTGCGGCCCGGCTGGATCTCGCCGTCGGCGTCCATCCCCGTGCCGACAAGGTCGGTCAGCTTTTTGGATTGTTCTCCGGATGCGATGCTGCTGTCGGCGAAGCGTGCGGTTGCCGGATCCATGCCGGCCGTCCGCGCCAGCTTTTCACGTAGGGCATTGCAGGCCTCGAACAGGGCCGAGCCCGAACTGCCTGCACCCCACGATCCACCCGAACCCGCTGCCTGCGGAAAGTTGGTATCGCCGAGTTCGACCCGGACGTGTTGCGTTGGCAGGCCGAGCATCTCGGCGGCGATCTGGGCCAGGATGGTATAGGTTCCGGTACCGATGTCGGTCATCGCCATTCGCACGGTGGCGGTACCATCAGGGTCCAATCGGACATTGGCCTTGGAAAGGTGGAGCGGGTTGCCGCGCGTCGCCGCGGCCATGCCCATTCCAACAAGCCAACGTCCGTCGCGGATCTGGCCTGGCTTCGCATTGCGCTTGTCCCATTCAAAGCGCCGCGCACCTTCCTGCATGCAGGCGATCAAGTGACGGCTGGAATAGGGAATATGCTTTTCCGGATCCTCGCTCGGCTCGTTTCGAATGCGAAGTTCGATCGGGTCGAGGTCGAGCTTTTCGGCAAGCTCGTCCATCGCGCATTCGAGTGCCATCAGTCCGACAGCCTCGCCGGGTGCGCGCATTGAGGATGCGACCGGAATATCCAGGGGCGCGAGACGATGTCGCGTCAGCCGATTGGGACCAGCATAGAGCGTGCGGGTTTGAAGGGCGGCGCCTTCGTAAGTTTGCTCGCTGGGTAAATTGCCGGAGAACACATCGTGGCCAATCGCGAGGATACGGCCGTCGCGATCGGTGCCCAGGCGCAGCCGCTGGATGGTGTCGGAGCGGTGCGTCGTGACGTGAAAGATCTGTTGCCGCGTCAGTGCGATTTTCACAGGCCGCTTGAGCTGCCGCGCGGCGATCGCCGCCAGGATGGCATCGGCATTGACCCAGAGTTTGCCGCCGAATCCGCCGCCGATGAACGGGCTGATCAGGCGCACATTCTCAATGGGAATTTTCAGGGTTGTCGCGATGGCCTGCTGACCCTGGTTGAGCATCTGGTTAGCGGTGTGCAGTAACAATTGGTCGCCGTCCCACATCGCAAGCGTGGCATGCGGTTCCATCATCGCATGACTTTGCAATGGGGTGGTATAGATCACGTCGATTTGCACCGGAGCGCTGGCGAACGCACCGGTGAAATCGCCAACCGCACTGTCGGCTGCCTGCGCATCGCTCGACTTTGGAGCGCGCGCCTCGGCGACGTTGGCACGGAGCGCATATTTCCCGGTCGACTGATCGTATTTCACATCCACCAGGTAAGCCGCCGCCCTGGCTTGCTCGAAGCTTTCGGCAACCACGAACGCAACCGGCTGGCCATAACGCGTCACTTGCGGCCCGGTGAGCACCGGGTGTGCCTCACGGTGATTGCCGGTGCCCTGCGCGGGCGCGTTGCGATGGGTGAGAACCAGCGCGACGCCCGGCGCCTTCTCCGCAGCGCGTGTCTCGATCGATCTGATTGTTCCTTTTCCGATCGAGGCTTCCACGACAAAGCCATACAGCACGTTGTCCTGCTGCGTCTCGTAGGCGTAACGCGCGCCGCCGGTCACCTTCAATCGCCCGTCCACGCGGTCGAGCGGCTTGCCGACAATGCCCTGGGCATCGAGGGCATTTGGACCGACGGGTGAATTCATTTCCATGCGTTCGTTCCCTTCAGGTCCGGGTCATCTCTGCCAGCACGCTGTGCAGGGTGCGCCGCGTCAGCGGTATCTTGAAATCGTTGCCGCCGAACCCGCGCGCGCCTTCGAGCACGGCATTTGCGGCTGCGTCGAAGGTGGTCGTGTCTGCGGAAGCGTTCGCCAGCTTTTGCTCCGCCTGCGGTGACCGCCAGGGCTTATGCGCCAGACCACCGAAGGCGAGCCGAGCCGAGCGAATCCGGCCGCGCGTGCTATCGACGATCGCGGCGACGGAAACCAGCGCAAAGGCGTAGGAGGCGCGGTCGCGTACTTTGCGGTAGACCTGCACACCTGGAGGCGGCGGAGGCAGCGTCACCGCAGTGACGATCTCGCCCGGCTTGAGCGACGTCTCGATCTCGGGAGTCCTGCCCGGAAGACGATGAAACTCCGCGATCGGAATGACTTTGGTATCGCCCTCGCGGTTCGACGTCTCTACCTTGGCATCGAGTGCGCGCATCGCGACAGCCATATCCGACGGATGCGTCGCGATGCATTGGTCGCTGGTGCCCAGGATGGCGTGAATACGGTTGAAGCCGGCGAGCGCCGCGCAGCCGGAGCCGGGGCTGCGCTTGTTGCAGGGTTTTGAGATGTCATAGAAATAGTAACAGCGGGTTCGCTGCAGCAGATTTCCGCCGGTCGTTGCCTTGTTGCGCAACTGTGCGCTGGCGCCTGCCAGCAATGCACGGCTCAGGACGCCGTAACGCTGCCGTACGCGAGGGTCGGCCGCGAGATCGCTGTTTCGAACCAGCGCACCGATGCGTAAGCCGCCTTCCGGTGTCTCGTCGATCTTGTCGAGCGGCAGCCGATTGATATCGATCAAGGTAGATGGCGTCTCGACCTGCAACTTCATCAGGTCGAGCAAATTGGTGCCGCCGGCAATGATTTTCGCGCTAGGTTTGACCGCAGCGGCGGCGGCACCGGTGGCTGTATCTGCGCGTTGATAGGTGAAGGCTTTCATGCCGGCGTTCCTGCAGCTTGTTTAATAGCGGCCACGATGTTGGGGTAGGCTGCGCAGCGGCAGATGTTACCGCTCATCCTCTCGCGAATTTCCGGATCGGTGAGTTCAGCGACCGGTTGCGTCAGGTCCTCCGTCACGTAGCTCGGCATGCCCAGCCGGCTTTCGGCCAGCATTCCGATGGCGGAGCAGATCTGGCCAGAGGTGCAGTAACCGCACTGAAAGCCGTCATGCTCGACAAAAGCCGTCTGCAGCGGATGCAGATTCTCGCCTTCGGCCAGCCCCTCGATCGTGGTGATGGATTGGCCGTCATGCATCACTGCAAGCGTCAGGCAGGAGTTAATGCGCCGCCCTTCGACCAGAACGGTGCAGGCGCCGCATTGGCCGTGATCACAACCTTTCTTCGAGCCTGTGAGTGCGAGGTGTTCTCGCAGAGCATCGAGCAGCGTTGTGCGGGGATCAAGCGTCAGCGAATGAGGGTGGCCGTTGATCTGAAGTTCGACATTCACAGGCGCTGGGGGCGGCCCACTTTCGTCGATCGGGCCGGCCGCAAAGACGGCACGCGGCAGCGTGGTCAAAAGCAGAGCGGTGGTTCCAGTCTCGATCACAGTGCGGCGGGTAACCTCAGTTCTGTCGAGCGCAGTATTGGATTCGTACTCGTCCATGATTGCTCCATGCTTGCATAGTCCGCAAAGACTATCGCAGAGGGCATCAGGCTTACGGCCTGCTGCTATCCTGCTGCCTGAAGGAAGACATCCGGCTTACGGCCAGGTGTCGTCCGGAACATTGACGACGATGGGCGTCGCGGTGCTGCGCACGACAACCCATCGAAACGGCTCCAGTTTTGATGGATTGACTTCCATGTGCAGCAGGAAGGCGGGAACGTGAATGAAATCGCCAGCCTTTGCGCGCGCGACGGATTCTCCCTTCGTCCCCCAGCGTATTTCGCAGATGCCGGAGAGGACGTAGGCGATCGTCTCTTGCTCTCCGTGATGGTGAACTCCCGTCCGTGATCCCGGTTCCACCTCGAACAGACCGCCCCACATCGCCGACGCGATGCCGAGCGCCGGCGCGATAGCGGCGCGACGTTCAGAGCCCGGCGTCTGCGCGGTTCCCGGATCGAATTCAGCTGGGCTGACGATTTTGATTGCAGAAAAAGAATTCATGGCGTCCCGCATCAATTTGAATCTTCCACTCGGAAGTTAATCAGCGGCCATTTAGAGAGCCACTAAATTGGAGTTTAGAAAATCCGCTTCGCATTGAAGTCAGGTCACGTGTTCTCGGCGGTCGTGCCAATCGTGACATGTTCACCGCGCCGGCGCGCGAAGCGGATGTCTAAGCAGACAGGTGGCCGAAGTCGGAAGGGGGTGGCATGTTGTTTTCGGCAAAGGCCCCCCCCTGTTCCGATCATACCGGCATGATTTCCGGCTTGTTCTTGGGGAATTTTGCGATCGTAGCCTCGCTCACGTTCAGGTGCTGGGCAACCATCGCCGGCGGCGTACGGGTGATCCAGTCGGACAGCGAGACATCTGCGAAATATGAACTTCTGAACACCTCGAGGAACTGCAAGTCGGTGTCGCCTGTGTTCTTGATATAATGTCCGAGGTTTTTCTTGACGTAGCCGACGTCGCCCGCGTTGAAGTCCATGGTGACGGCGTTCGGGCCAGTGTTGAAGACCGTCATTTGCCCTTTGCCCTTGATCCAGTACTGCCACTCATCGGCGTTGGGGTGCCAGTGCATCTCCCGCAGGCCGCCAGGATGCACCGTTACCAGCGCAGCAGCGACCGTCGTGGAAACGGTGAAGTTGCGGCTGTCGGCAATGTGCACCGTACCGCCCTTGGTCTCGCGCGCCGGGGCTCCCGATCCGAGCGAGAAGGTGAAGGGGTGCGGAGGCGCGCCCCTTCCGCTCACCGCTTCGCGGTCCGCGGCCAGATCGCCGGGTAACTTGCCCTGGAAGATGTAGAGGTCGCGCAGCGGAATGTCCTGGAACGTCTCGGCCGGAACACCGAAATTGTCGGCGAGAATATCGGGCGGCGTATGCGTGAACCATTCCGACACCAGGAGGGTGGTGAATTCGGAGGCCTTGCCTTCATCGAAGCATATCACGAACTCGCAGCCGTCCGGGCCGAGTCCCTGCAGCGAATGCGGCAGGCCGGCGGGGAAATACCACAGGTCGCCTTCTTTCACGTCGGCGATGTAAGGCCGGCCCAATTCGTCGAGAACAGTGATCCGGCAGGTGCCGTAGGTCATGTAGGCCCACTCTGCAAACTGGTGCCAGTGCATCTCCCGTATGCCGCCGGCCGTCAGCCGCATGTTGACGCCGGAAATGGTGTCCGCGACCGCGAAGGAGTCTTGTGTTACCTGACGTGCCCAGCCGCCATTTTGAATGCGCCGTGGCGCGTTGTTGAATGACGCCCAGCTCAAGGGCATGCTGCCGGTGTCGGTTGCGGGCGGAGAGAATGCCCCCGGAAATTGATCCCTTATCGCCGGATTCTGCGGACCTGGATCGATAACGCTTCTTGGATTCCTGGCGTTGATTGCACCCTGCGGCGGATCGTTCGGATTGCCGAAGGTGATATCGCTCTTCACCGGCGTAGCGTTCGCCGTTGTCATTGTCGCTGCCGTCACCAGCCCACCCGCGGCTGTCGCCGCCAACATGTCACGCCGCGAGAACATCGTTTGTCACTCCTGTGCAAGAATGAAGCTTGAATAGTTGAGAGGTAGTCGGGAGCTTTTTGTGCGCCATTAAATTGAAGTTCAGAACGGCCCGCTCACGCGTATGCTGTCGGGCTCGTCGCCTCCTACATTCAGATGCTGGTCAACCGATCCTGGTGGCGGCAGCATTGGAGATGGCTCCGATCTTCGGTTCATTCGGCGGCCTGTCGCTCTGCGTGGCCAGCGGCCGCCTCATTCTTTTTGTCCCCGAAGAACCGGGTCTGCAGCTTGTCGAGATAGATGTAGACGACCGGCGTCGTATACAGAGTGAGAATCTGCGACAGAGCGAGGCCGCCGACGATGGCGTAGCCGAGCGGCTGGCGAATCTCCGAGCCGACCCCCGTGCCCACCATCATCGGCACGCCACCGAGCAGCGCCGCCATCGTCGTCATCAGGATCGGCCGGAAACGCAGTACGCAGGCCTGGTAGATCGATTCCTCGGCCGTCAGGCCTTCGTTGTGTTCGACCTGCTGGGCAAAATCGACCAGCATGATGCCGTTCTTCTTGACGATGCCGATGAGCAATATGATGCCAACGATTGCGATCACGCTCAGATCCATGTGAACCGCCATCAGTAGCAGCAGCGCGCCGACGCCGGCCGAGGGCAGGGTGGAGATGATGGTGATCGGATGGATCAGGCTCTCGTACAGCACGCCCAGGATAATGTAGATGACGAAGAGCGATGCGACGATGAGGATCGGCGTGCTCTTGAGCGATGCTCCGAATGCCTGGGCGTTGCCCTGAAAGCTGGTCTGGAGCGAGAGCGGCGGGTGCAACTCCTTTTCAACCGTCTGAATGCGGCTTACCGCCTGGCCGATCGCGGTGCCGGGCGCGAGGTTGAACGAGATCGTCACCGACGGGAACTGGCCCTGGTGGTTGATCACGAGCGGCGCGACCTTCACCACCGAATCGACCAGCGTCGATAACGGCACCTGCTGTCCGCTCGATGATTTGACGTAGATACCATTGAGCGCTTCGGGCCCGTACTGGAATTTGGGATTGACCTCCAGGATGACATGGTACTGCTGCAGGGTGGTATACATGGTCGAGACGATACGCTGGCCGAAGGCGTCGTCGAGCGTGTTGTCGATCGTGTAAGGCAGGATGCCGTAGCTCGAGGCGACCTCGCGCTTGATCGTGATGTCGAGCATCGGTCCGGCATTGAGCTGGTCGGTGGTGACGTCGGTGATGCCTGGGACCGCCTTGATCTTGTCGAGGAACTGCGTCGCCCAATGGTCGAGCTCGCCGGGATCGGCGTCGTTCAAGGTGTACTGAAACTGGGTCTTGTTCAGCCGCGCGCCGATGGTGATGTCCTGCGCGGGCTGCATATAGAGCGTGATGCCCTGGATTTTGGCGAGGTTGGTCCGCAGCCGTGCGATTACCTTATCGATCGGATCGCGCTGGTCGTTGGGCTTGAGCTGGATGAATACACGGCCGTCGTTGAGCGTGTAGAGGCCACCGCCCGCACCCACCGCTGATCCGACTGTTGCCACGGCTGGATCCCGCACGATGGCATTGAGCAAAGCTTGCTGGCGTTCCGCCATAGCCTGGAATGAAATATCCTGTGCCGCCTCGGACTGGCCGAGGATCAATCCGGTGTCCTGCTCGGGAAAGAAACCCTTGGGAATCACCACGTAGAGATACCCGGTCAAGGCGATGGTGCCGAACATCACCATCAGCGTCGCGAACTGATGCCGCAGCACGATCTTGAGGCCTGCCTCATAGACATTCAGCAGGCCGTCGAAGCCGCGCTCGGACAACCGGTAGAGCCGTCCGTGGTCTTTGCTCTCCGGCTTGAGCAGATAGGCGCACATCATCGGCGTGAGCGTCCGCGAGATCACTAGCGAGAGGACGAGCGCCACGCTCACCGTCACCGCAAACTCACGGAACAGCAATCCGACATAGCCGCCCATCAGGAACAGCGGGATGAACACGGCGATCAGCGAGAACGTGATCGCCATGACGGTGAAGCCGATCTCGCCGGATCCCTTCATCGCCGCGTCGTACGGCGAGAGGCCTTCCTCCATATGCCGTACGATGTTCTCGATCTCGACCACGGCGTCGTCGACCACGAATCCGACCGCGATCGACAGGGCCATCAGCGAGAGGTTGTCGAGACTATAGCCGAGTTCGTAGAGCACCGCGAAGGTGCCGACCAGCGCCAGCGGCACGGTGACGGCCGGGATAACGGTCGCCCAGAAATTACGGAGGAATATGAAGATCACCATGACGACGAGCGCAACTGTCAGCAGCAACGTAAATTGCACGTCGGCAACCGATGCGCGGATGGTCTGGGTGCGATCGGAAATGATATTGACCTTGACGGCGGCCGGGATCGAGGCCTCGAGCACGGGCATCATCGCCTTGACCCGATTCACGGTCTCGATGACGTTGGCACCGGGCTGGCGCTGGATCGCCAGGATGATCGCCCGCTGCTTGTTGTACCAGCCGGCGATCAGTTCGTTCTCTCCCGCGCTGACGGCGCGGCCGATATCGCGGATCCGGACCGGCGACCCGTTGCGGTAGGCGATGACCAGGTCGTCGTATTGGTTGGGCTTGAACAGCTGATCGTTGGTATTGAGCGTGTAGGTCTGGCGAGGGCTGTTGAGCGTACCTTTCGGGAGGTCGACATTGGCCTGACCGAGTACCGTGCGAACATCCTCGAGGTTGATGCCGCGAGCGGCCAGCGCCTCTGGATCGACCTGTACGCGGACGGTCGGCTGTTGCGTGCCTCCAATGCCCACGAGGCCTACCCCGGATATCTGCGAGATCTTTTGCAGCAGAATGTTTTGCGCATAGGCGTCGACAACGGTCAGCGGCAGGCTGTCCGAGGTGATCCCGAGCACCAGAATCGGCGTGTCAGCCGGATTGACCTTGCGGATGAGCGGCGGATACGGCAAGCCCACCGGCAGGTAGGCGTTCGCCGCATTGATGGCCGACAGCGTGTCGCTCACCGCCCCGTCGATGGGGCGGTTCAAATCGAACTGCAGCGTGATCTGGACATAGCCGAGCGCACTGGCCGACGTCATCTGGGTGAGGCCGGGGATCTCACCGAACTGCAGCTCGAGCGGCGATGCCACCGTGGATGCCATGGTCTGCGGGTCGGCGCCCGGCAATTGGGCCGTGACCGTAAGCGTCGGATAGTTGACGTTCGGCAGCGACGCCACCGGCAATAGCGGATAGGCGATCAGTCCGGCCACCAGCAATCCTACCATCAGCAGAGCGGTCGCGATCGGTCGTTGGATGAATGGCGCGGAAATATTCATGGGATCGGCGCCTGCAGTGCGTCTTGTGCGGCTGCTTCCTCTGCGGCATGGCCGTGCAGTATCGCGACCTGCGTGCCGGGCTGCAGCTTGTATTGTCCGTCGACCACGACCTGCTCGTTGGCTTTGAGACCGGAATCAATGAGCGCCTGGCCATCGCTGATTTGCGCGACCTTGATTGGGCGGATTGCCACGGTGCCATCCGGATTGACGACATAGGCATAGGTTCCTTGCGGGCCTCGCTGCACGACCGCTGCGGGAACAGTCAGGCCGTTGTGCCGCGTATCGACCAGCAGCCGCGCGTTGACGAGCTGGCCCGGCCAGAGCCGGTTCGCCTTGTTGGCAAAATTCGCCTTGAGCTGGATCGAGCCGGTGGTCTGCAGGATCTCGTTGTTGACGAGGCCGAGCACCCCTTGATCCAACTGGATCTTGTCATCTTGGGTGTAGGCGAGAACGGGGAGCGGCGCGTTGCTCTTTTGCTGCTGCTGCTGGATTTGCGGCAGGCTCGTCTCCGGAAGGGTGAATATCAGCGAAATCGGATGGAGCTGCGTAACGACGACGAGGCCGTTCGTATTCGACGGGCTGATGATGTTGCCGACGTCGATCTGACGAATGCCGACCACGCCATCGATCGGCGACGTCAGCCGCGTGTAGCTGAGCTGCACCTTCGCGGCGTCGATCAGCGCCTGGTCGGCCTTGATAGCCGCCTGCAGTTCCCCCACTTGCGCTTGCTGGGTCTCGATCAATTGTGGAGTGGCCCAGCCCTTGTCACCCAATTGGCTGTAGCGAGTGAGATTGGCCTGAGCATTGACGAGCTGGGCCTGATCGCGTTCCAGGTTTCCAGTGTACTGGTCAATCAACGCCTGATAGGGACGTGGATCGATCTGCGCGAGCAGGTCGCCGGCATGCACGGTCTGGCCTTCGGTGAAGTTGATGCTGATGATTTGCCCCTGGATCTGGGCGCGCACGATGTCGGTGTTGTACGCAATCACCGTGCCGACACCGCTGAGATAGATCGGCACGTCATGCTGGTCGACAATCCCGGCGACGATCGGCACCGCGGGCGGCGGAGCGGGCGCGGCAACGACTTTCTCCAACGGGACAATATGCGTCAGGTACAGCAGACCGCCGGCCGCAAGCACCGCAGCTATTAAGGCAGGGACAACGACTTTCTTTTTCATGACCGCTCTCGATTACAGATGAAAATTATTTCACTACCGCCTGGAATGATCGACGTTCCGGTTGTTCTGATGGTCAGGCTCGGCTCTTTAATCCGAGCCCGCACCCGTCGGAGTTAGTGTGGATCCGCTCGGATCAATCACGGAAAGAGCGTTCCTCCCTGAGGAGGTGCTTGCCGTCATGGATGAAACAGCGGGCGGAGATGCAACAGTGGGTATCGTTGGCACCAGCGGTGCTGAACTCCCCATGGCACCTACGGTGGGCAATACACTTATCGTCGGTACCGCTGCTGCGGAACTAACCCCAAGATTGCCAATCTCGAAAGATCCCAACGGAAGTCCGGTTCGAGCGCCGCCGCCCGGCGTGGTGGGCAATGTTGATGTTGGACTGGACGAGGCGGCAATGCTGCTTGAGCCGGAGCCGCACATTCCCGACATGCCAGACGTGTCCAGCATTCCCGAGGATGTCGACATTCCCGGCGATGTTGAGGTTCCCGAGGTTGCAAGGATGCCAGGATCCACCGCGGCGGCTGGCGCCGAGGCTCCAACTGCCGTTCCGCCGCCGTCGAAAGTCGCGGTCGATCCGAACATTTGAGATGGCGAAGTCGCCAGCGTCGAACATGCCGTACCGCTGCCCGTGGTTGGAGTTGTAATTGTGCCCGTTACGCCGATGGGTGCCGGACTGACTCCAGCTGATGTGATTTCGGTAGAGCCAAGGGGAATGCCGGTGGGCGAAACCGCCGAACCCGTCTCTAAGCCAAGCGGCGAGGTCGCGCCAATGGCAGGTGTCGGGCTGGCCATTCCGCCAACTTGTGCCATGGCAACGTTGCAGACAACCAGCGCTGGAAGGACTGCGGCGATCAACGCTAATCGTTTACCGGCAGCGTTACCGCAGCGAGCGCCAATGTCGATCAGTTTCGCGACGATCCCGCTTGGTGCGAGGCTATTGGACATCGGTCAATCCCTCCGTAGGGCGCATAGAGCGTCCGAATGGTCGGCCACGGCAGATGTTCAACTTCTCGTTCAGCGCGACCAATCTTGGTCGTCTCGCACCGTACGTCGAAAGCTGATTTGCTCTGAACTGGTCTGCGGCCTGCTGCACAAGTTGGCCGGTTCGCGTGAGCTGTTCAATTAAATACGAGTTTATGCTCTCGTCGCTGATTTCATCGCAGCTGACCGCAAATCCGATTGTCTGAGCTCGAACGAAGGGATGCCGAGCTCATTCAAGAGTCAGAAGTCTGAACTTTATTTTACTTGAGCGGACTTTGTTCACGCCCGATGTCCATCGACCATCTCGGATGGAAAACCATCCGTTCGTAACGAGAATATCTCTCGGCCAAACGTCACCGCGACTATGGAGAGCACAATGAGTGAAGACGATGTCGCAGGCGTCGGCGAATACGAGGGAGCTGCAGCGGGGTGGGGCGCTCTAAAAGCAGTGGCAGATGCCGTGCGTGGTCAAATGGCTGTCGTAAAAGAGACCCGCGGTCTCCTTAGCATGAACCAGCCGCACGGGTTCGATTGCCCAGGCTGCGCCTGGCCTGATCCGAAACATACCTCGTCTTTCGAGTTCTGCGAGAACGGCGCCAAAGCTGTCGCTTGGGAGGCGACAGCTAAACGGACGACGCCGGAGTTCTTCGCCACGCATACGGCGAGCGAACTCTGGAAATGGTCGGATTTCGACCTGGAGAATGAGGGACGGCTCACTCATCCGATGGTCTACGACCAGGCCACTGATCGATATCTGCCGATTTCATGGGACGAGGCGCTTGCAAAGATCGGAGCCGCGCTCCGTGAGTTGCCGCACCCCGATATGGCGGAGTTTTATACGTCCGGTCGGGCATCCAACGAGGCGGCCTTTCTCTATCAGCTGTTTGCTCGGGAATATGGAACCAACAACTTTCCCGATTGCTCGAACATGTGTCACGAGGCGACGAGTGTCGGGCTGCCGGAGTCGATCGGTGTCGGCAAGGGAACGGTGACCCTGGAGGATTTCGATCATTGCGACGCGCTATTTTGTATAGGCCATAATCCTGGGACCAATCACCCCCGCATGCTGACGACCCTGCGCGAGGTTTCGAAGCGGGGGGTACCGATTATCGTATTCAACCCGCTGCGCGAGCGCGGATTGGAGCGGTTCACATCACCGCAGCACCCTGTCGAGATGCTAACACTGAGTTCGACGCCGATTGCCTCGACCTACTATCTGGTGAAGGTCGGCGGTGACATCGCGGTGCTGAAGGGAATCATGAAGACCCTGCTGGCGCTCGATGAGAAAAGCCGTTCCGAAGGTGGTCCAGATGTTCTCGACCGTGACTTCATCAGGAATCATACCACCGGAATCGACGAACTGCTGGTTGATCTCCAAATGACCTCGTGGGACGCGATTGAGGAGGCATCGGGTTTGTCGCGATCAGATATCGAGTTTGCGGGTAATGTCTACGCCAAGGCGGGGCGGGTCATCATCAACTACGGTATGGGAATCACCCAGCATCGCCATGGTACAGGCAATGTGCAGCAGATCGCCAATCTGTTGATGCTCCGCGGCAATATCGGGCGTAAGGGAGCCGGCATTTCTCCGTTGCGGGGCCACTCCAATGTGCAGGGAGACCGCACGGTCGGCATTACAGAAGCGCCGAGTGATGAGCTTCTGGATGGAATAGTTCGCGTGTTTGGATTCGAGCCGCCACGCAACAAGGGCCATAACGCGATCGAATCTATCGAGGCGATCCGGGACGGGCGTTCGAAGGCTCTGGTCTGTCTTGGCGGCAATCTCGCGGTTGCGATGTCCGATCCACAAACGACGTTCAAGGCGATGAGGAACCTCGATCTCGCGGTGCATATCGCCACCAAGCTCAATCGCTCCCATTTATTGGTTGCGAAACAATCCTTCATTCTTCCCTGTCTGGGGCGCACCGAGATTGATATTCAGGCGACGGGGCGGCAGTCGGTTACCGTGGAAGATTCAATGTCGATGGTCCACGCCTCTCGCGGCGGACTGAAGCCCGCGTCCGAGCATCTCAGGTCGGAACCGGAAATCATCGCAGGGATGGCGCTTGCCACATTGCCGAACACGCGGGTCGGATGGACCGACCTGGTCTCCGATTACGGAAAGATTCGTGATTCCATCGAGGCGGTCTTTCCGGCGTTCGCAGACTTCAATGCCCGCATTAAGAAGCCAGGTGGATTTCGGCTGTATGTTGCTGCATCGGAACGAGAGTGGCTGACGCCGACAGGGAAGGCCAATTTTCTCGTCTACCCCGGTCTCGATGAGGATCCGCGTGTCGCGAATCGGGAAGCTCTCACGCTCACGACGATCAGAAGCCATGATCAGTACAACACGACGATCTACGGCCTGAATGATCGCTATCGTGGGATTACGGGACGCCGTGATGTCGTGTTCGTCAATGAGAGGGACCTCGCCAGCCGCGGTCTGAAGCACGGCGATCTCGTCGATGTGAGTGTCGTGCCCGATGCGGTATCGAAACCGGACAAGCGTGTTATGCGCAACCTGACGGCGGTCGCCCACAACATCGCGCAGGGAGCGATCGCGGCTTATTATCCGGAGGCAAACGTCCTGGTGGCGCTCGATCATTACGACACAAAATCCGGAACGCCTTCCTACAGATCGACTCCGGTTCTGCTCCGCGCCTCGCCAAATCATGAAGTATTGCGTCGACTGGTCGAGACCGCCAAGGTGGAAGAGGTCTACGGTACATGAAAAGTGTTTACGCGGAGCTTGTACGGGTTGATTTGTAGTTCAACAACCCAAACGTTTGAAGGAGATCTGCGGATTGGACCCCAGTTCAGGCGCTCCAGGTCTCGAGCATCGCCGCCGGCGCTTTTGTGGCAAGGTTCTTGGCCGCTTTCCTGACTTTTTCGAATGCGCGCGCCTCGATTTGCCGGATGCGTTCACGCGATACGTTGAACTGTTCCGCAAGCTCTTCCAGCGTCAGCGGCTCGTCGACCAGATGGCGTGCCTCGAAGATGCGACGTTCGCGTTCGTCCAGTACGTCGATCGCGGCGGTCAGTGCGTTATGCTGGTGTTCCTTGTCGTTCTGTTCGACGACGATGGCTTCAGGCGAAGGGGACTGATCAACGAGATGGTCCTGCCATTCGTCGGTTTCACCGTCCATATGAACCGGCGCATTGATTGACCTATCGCCGCCGAGACGCCGATTCATGTCGATGACATCCTTGTCGTTGACGTCGAGGTCCTTTGCGATCAAAGCAACTTGATCGGGGCGCAGGTCGCCGCTTTCGAATGCAGCGATCTTGCTCTTTGCCGAGCGCAATTTGAAGAACAGCTTCTTCTGGTTCGCGGTAGTTCCGATTTTCACAATTGACCACGAACGCAGAATGTAATCCTGTATGGAAGCCTTGATCCACCACATTGCATAAGTGGCAAAGCGAAAACCTTTTTCGGGCTCAAAGCGGTTCACCGCCTGCATCAGGCCGACATTGCCTTCGGAGATGATTTCCGAAACCGGCAGGCCGTAACCGCGGTAACCCATGGCGATTTTGGCGGCGAGACGCAGATGGCTTGTGACCAACTGGTTGGCGGCATCACGATCGCCGCGTTCCCGCCAACGTTTGGCGAGCTCATACTCCTGCTTCCTTTCGAGCATGGCAAAGCGCCGGATGTCGGACAGGTAACCTTTGCCGCGTCCATCTCTGGTAAACGCTGGTTGACCTCGTGTCCGAGTTGTGAGGCCCGCGAATTGTCCCTCAATGCCCATATCAATCGCTCCGTCGTAAAAATGGGATAGCTTCTGCCGTTCGAAACTCGATCGGATCACCAAATGATAAGGGCAGCGTACGGAGGAGCCATTAAATTGAGATTTAGGACATTAAATTCGAATTCAGGCGCGGGGTTCGTTGGATGCGGCGTGGTGCTTCTCGCTCACCGCGGATCAGTCACAGCCACGTCATCAGCCATAACGCCTGTGATTCCGATCGAACGTCATGCCACCCAGCTCGCCGCTTCCGTGTCATCACGCTCGAATGGCGTCGGTTCAAAACCACTACTCTCGCAAATCGGGCCCAGCCGGTAGAGCTGGCTATCGCCAATTCTCCAGGTGAGCCCAATAAGTTAGCGAAAGCCGTGCGCTCGCGACTTCCGATTGACCTGCCATTAGTAGGCGCAGGGGTACGTCCAAGTAGACGACGTATTGTACGGGTAATACGGGCAATCAAGGCCGTAGCCGTAAAGGCCGTTGCCAGCGAAATGATGCCTTCGAATGCCATGAAAACCGTGGCCGTAAAGGCCGCCGCCGGCGAAATGATCTCTTCCAACACCAAAGTGATCGTGGTCGAGGTTCGCCATGCGACCGCCGCCAACACCACCGACGCGGTCTCGGCCAAGACCTCCAATGCGATCGCTGCCAAAACCACCGACACGGTCTCCGCCAAGACCTCCGATGCGGCCGCCGCCAAAGCCACCCATATGGCCTCCACCAAAGCCACCGATGTGACCTCCGCCACCGCCGCCATGTCCACCGCCGCCCCCGCCACCGCGGGCTTGTGCACCCGTGGCAAGAAGGCTGCCGGCAAGCACCGCGCTTGCCAAAATCATCATCACTCGTCCTCTCATGTCATTCTCCATTGAGATGGGCGGACTTTCCGCCACAGGCGCTGTCAATACGTTGGTGTTTCAGCGCAGGGCTTTCCAACGTCGCGATTGACTGGAGATGGGAATGCCTGCTTCTCGTCTCTACTAAATTCCCGTTCAATCAACCGAATTGAATACTGAGGCACTGAGCAAAACGGGCAGGCAAGCCAGATACGGCGTGGATCTTGGCTCAGTCGGCTGTCGATGGCGTTCAACCGTCGATCCGGAGGGTCCCCGGCAATAGCGAGGCATTCCCTGATAAGGGCAGCGTTGGTCGCGGCCAAATTGTAGTTTGTTTGGCGAAGTCAAGCAGGGTGGTTGCTATGGGCCACCCCGTCGAGATCAAGCTCGAGGAGAGCTGATGTTAATTTCTTGATCATGAAGATTGGAATCGTTGCCCCGGAAAGAACCGGCTGCACTTCCGCGCAACCTCACGACACCGTGTCTGCGTTAACCGGCAGGGTGAACTGAAACGTAGCACCGTGGGATAAGTTATCCGTAGCCCACAGCTTGCCGCCGTGGGCTTCTATGATCGAACGGCAGATCGAGAGTCCCATACCCATGCCGCTGGATTTGGTGGTGAAGAAGGCGTCGAACAGCCGGTCCGCATTAGCCGCTGGCATCCCGACGCCGGCATCCGTCACACTTACGAGCACTTGTTGCGCATCTTCCTGACGCGATCGGATTATCAATTCGCGCGGTCGATCCGTGATCGATTGCATGGCTTCGATGCCATTCATCACGAGGTTGATAATCACCTGCTGCAATTGGATCCGGTCGGCCGGGATCATGGGTAGAGTAGTTACCAACTCCATTTGCAACGATATCTGGTGGCTGGTCAGTTCGCGCTGCACCAGTGCGGCGATTTCCCTAACGACGTCATTGATGTTGAGTGGCATCTTCTCAACGCTGGTCTTGTTCGCGAGCGAACGGACGCGCTGGATCACTTCGTTCGCACGATTGCCGTCGTCGATAATCCATTTCACCGAGCGTCGCGCTGCGTCGAGGTCCGGAGTTCCGCGGTCGAGCCAGCGGAGACAAGCCTCTGCGTTGGCAACGACGCCAGCGAGCGGCTGGTTCACTTCATGCGCGATCGAGGCGGTGAGCTGCCCCATTGTCGTGACGCGGTTGACGTGCGCGAGCTCCATTTGGGCCTCGAGAAGGCGTCGTTCGCTGGCACGCAGTTTATCTTCGGCCAACTTGCGGTCGGTCATGTCTATGGCAAAGACAACTCCCTCGTCTCGCTTTCTCTCGAAAAACGCGCCACCGACTAAAATCGGCACGCGGCTGCCATCCTTGCGGAAATACTCCTTCTCGAAAGGCTTGCAGCTTCCAGTCGCACTCATCTGGTCCAGCGCATCCTGGTCGGCGGCGGCCCACTCGGCGGGCGTTAGCTTGGTCCAGCGTATCCGACCTGCGATAAGATCTTCACGGCTGTAGCCCAACATGTCGAGAAAGGCTTCGTTGGCTTCGAGTATCCGGCCCCGAGAGTCTCCGATCATGATTCCGATGATGTTCGAGTCGACCAGGCGGCGGATCCTGGCCTCCCTTTCCCCGAGATCGTTGTACAAACGGGCATTTTCAAGCGAGATCGCCGCTTGCGACGCCAATAGCTCCAGTACCGAGATCCGGTCGGGCGTGAACACGTGCGATGCCAGGTTGTTCTCGAGATAGAGCAGCCCGATCAGCTTGGACTGTTTCATCAGCGGCAGGCAGAGGATCGACCGAGGGAGCTTCCGAGAGATGTACTCATCCGTCGAAAACTGATTCTGCGCCGAGGCGTCCTCAAGGATCACGCTCTCCCCCGTCCGGATCACATAATGGAGCACGGCTTCGGGGAGTTCTGCAGGTGACAGGGCAGCTTCCCGTAATGTGAGCTCAACCTGGCCGCGACCGGTGGTCGCTTCCGCCGCGATCCGTGGCTCGTCGTCCGGGCACAGGATGAGCAGCCCACGCTCGGCGGCGGCGTGTTCGACCGCGATCCGCAGCAGTTTCTCGATGAGCTTGCCGAGTTCGATCTCGCCGGACACAGTCTGCGCGGCCTTGAGCACCGTCCCGACATCCAGCCGCTCGACGGGCGCGCCGATGGTAGCGGCGAGAGATGCGGGGATTGGCGGGTCGCGGAGATGCAGATGAATGTGTTCGAGTTGTCGCACCTTGCCGTCAGCTCCCCAACGCAGGTAGCCGTAGCGGGCCTCCTGCAAATACACACGAGCGATCTTCTCGAACCCCCGTGCCGCGTAGAAGCGGGAAGCGAGTTCATTGGCGAGCGCCTCATTGTGAATAAAGCCGTAGTCGTGGGCCGATCGGATCGCCCGTTCGTAGAGGCGCTCGGCATCGATCTCCCGGCCTTCGATCCGCGCGATCTCGGCGCCGACAAGCGCGGCGCGGTTTTCGAAATTGCTTGGGCAATTCGTCGCCCAGACTTCGAACTGTCGGTGATGGGCAACCAGAGCTGCGACGTGCTGCCGGCGTTGGTCGACTGCGGCGGCGTCGCAGACTGCCGCGAGGGAAAGCGCCCCGTAGAAATGATACTCCGCCGCTTCCACAGCGTATCGCGCTATCCAGAGCAGCGATTGCGCCCTCGATGCGGCATTCACGGCTGATGTATAGTCACCTGCAAGAAAGCGCGCCTGCAACTTGCGTGTCCAATAGGAGAACTCGGCACGCGCCAGATCCGGGTTAGCGGCCAAACGGCGCTCGATCCGAATCTCGTCAAACTCCGCATCGTTAAAGGAGCCGAATTTCGGCGTAAGTCCGCGCAGAGTCCGGAGCAGCCCAAGCTGGATGGCGATGAGGTCAATGACCACCCTGAACTGGGCCTTGTCTGCAAACGCGAGACCATGCTCGGCTTGGCGCTGCACCTCGGGAAGCGGGTCGCCCACCGCGAGAAGGTTCGTGGTCAAGGCGTGGCAACTATAC
The DNA here is from genome assembly GCF_900105125.1 of Bradyrhizobium canariense. Classification (NCBI taxonomy): domain Bacteria; kingdom Pseudomonadati; phylum Pseudomonadota; class Alphaproteobacteria; order Hyphomicrobiales; family Nitrobacteraceae; genus Bradyrhizobium; species Bradyrhizobium canariense. Next base: position 6,767,260 of record NZ_LT629750.1, read on the forward strand.
GCGCTGAAGGTCAGGTCGCCGTTCTTGTTGGCCACCTCGAACGCCCGACGCAGCAGATCGCGACAATCTTTGAAATGTCTCGTCCAAGGGAGAACGTGAGTTCCAAACTGGTTATAGACTCTGGCCTGGGAACCCCAGAGACGGCGTTGCTCGACCAGCTCATAGCCAAGCTGGCCGAGGCGAAGACCGCCCCTATAATCGCCAAAACGCGCGCCGGCGATTGCGCCAAGCATTACGTAGGCGAACGTCGAGCCATCGCTGTTACCACGGTCGAGGCTGAGATTGACTGCTCTACAGATGACCAGGCAAGCCAGGTTGGCCTCTGTGTACATAGCTGCAGCAAACACCTTGGTCAGAACATTCAGAGTTGCGAGGGAGGCCGGGTCGGTCATCATGGGCAGATCAACGAGCTCCTCGATCGGACGGCTCCCAAGTTGCAACCAGATCCGATCGTATTCTCGGCGCGCTTCTTCTTCTGTTGGATGCGGCGACCAGTGGATGCCCAAACGCCCGAGGCAATCGAGACCGACGGCAATGGCGCGCGCGTTCCGACCGACGGTCGTGTACAGATCGACGCACACGCACACAACGGTCGCCCGCTCCACCGTACTTGCGGCGCGGGTCGAAAGCACATTCAACCGCTGCTCCGCTTCTGGCAGCGCTCCGGTGAGGAGCTCGCATTCGGCCCGGTGCAGTTCCAGCGCAAAGGTGAGTTCGTGCCGGCGGTCCCAGGAGTCTTCCGGCAACAGGGCCGCACCGGCGGTCAGATAGGTGATCGCCGCGGCGTAGGCGGTCGTGGCTTTGGCGCGCCGGCCGGCGATCAGGTTGAGTTCGGCCAGTTGCTCGCGCTCGTCTTGTGAGGTGATCAAGGCGGCGCCGCGGTTGAGCTGATTGACGATTTCGAAGATCGTCTCTTCGCGCTTTTCTGCGGGCGTATGCGCCACGAGCAGCCTTCCGATCAGGAGGTGCGCCTCGGCACGCACCCGCTCCGGTATGAGCGAATAGGCGGCCTCCTGGACACGGTCATGGATGAACCTGTACGAGCCCTCCAGGTGCTCGACCAGTTCCAGACGAACGGCTTCCCAGAGATCCGAACAGACCTCGTCGTTCGATTTTCCGAGAACGGCCGAAAGCATCGTGATTTCGGCGACGTTGCCGAGGCAGGCGAGCCGCTGCAACGCAGCCTGGGTGTCGACGGGCAGGCGGGTCAATTTCCCGACCATAAGGTCCACCACGTTGTCAGTGTATCGCTTGGCGTGAAGGCGATCGAGCTCCCAGCGCCAGCGCGCCGCTTCATGATCGAAGCGGAGCAGCCCCTCTTCGGCGAGCGCGGAAATGAACTGAATGGCGAAAAACGGATTGCCACCCGTCTTCTCGTGCACCAGTCGCGCAAGCGGGGCGGCCCGGTCGGGCGCGCAGCGAAGCGTATCCGCAATGAGCCGGCCCAGGTCTTCCTGGGCGAGCGGCGCAAGTCTAATCTCCTGCACGGACGCGCCCGCCTCGCGGATAGCATCGAGCTTCCGGATCAGCGGATGAGCGGCATCGACCTCGTTGTCGCGATAGGCGCCGATCAGCATGAGGTGCTGCAGATCCGAGCGGATCAACAGATCCGCGAGCAAGTCGAGCGTCGCCGCGTCAAGCCACTGCAAATCGTCGAGAAAGAGTGCGAGCGGATGTTCCGGTCGGGCAAACACACCAATAAATCGGCGGAACACCAGTTGGAAACGGCTTTGCGCCTGCTTCGGTTCAAGCTCCGCGACCGGCGGCGGCTCACCGATGATGAGCCTCAGTTCGGGGATGAGGTCGGTCATGAGCCGTGCATTCGGGGCCAGCGCCTCCAGAAACGCGCCGTGCCAGATCTCCAGCTCGGTGTCGCTCTTGCCAAGAAGCGGTCGCACAAGGCTCTGAAAAGCCTGCACCAGGGTCGAATAGGGAATGTCGCGCTTGTACTGATCGAACTTGCCCGATGCGAAAAGGCCGCGCGGCGGCAGCAGTGCCTTGTGCAGTTCGTTCACGACCGAGGATTTACCGATGCCGGAATAGCCGGTGACCAGCACCAGCTCCGGCGCGCCGTTTTTGACAATGCGGTCGAAGGAAGCGAGCAGGGTCTCGACCTCGCGCGCTCTGCCATACAGTTTCTCGGGGATCAGCAGCCGGTCGGGAATGTCTTGTTGGCCCAGCGGGAAGTCATCGATGTGACCTCGGGCTTCCCAGTCGGTCAGGCACTGCCGCAGATCGCGCTCGACACCAGCGGCGGTTTGGTATCGCTCCTCGGCGGTTTTGGCGAGCAGCTTTAGGACGAGGGCGGAAATCACGGCCGGAACCGTCTCCAGCCGCTCGCTTGGCGGCACCGGCTTTCTGGCGATATGGCAATGGACCCACTCCATGGGATCGGCCGCCGTAAACGGCAGTGAGCCCGTGAGCATCTGGTAGAACGTGACGCCGAGCGCATAGAGGTCGCTGCGGGCGTCGATCGAGCGGTTCATTCGTCCGGTCTGTTCGGGCGCCATATAGGCGAGCGTGCCCGCGATCGACGCTGGCGGCGCGGGAGCTTGGCGTTCGCGCGGCAGACGCGAGGCAATGCCGAACCCCGTCAGCCACACACCGCCGCTTGCAGCATCCAGCAGGATATTTGCCGGCTTGATGTCCTTGTGGATTAGGCCTCGCTCATGCACTTGGCGCAGCACCCCCGCGAGAGGGATTGCGATGCGCAGGAAATGCGATACGTCCAGTGGCTGGCCAAGCAGCCGATCGAGCGGCGCACCGCCGGGATCTTCAAGTACCAGCGTCGTGCGGTCGTTGTGGTGTGTCAGCGCGACGGGTCGCGCCGCCCACGCACCATCCAGGTCGTCCTTCAGTCCGTATTCGTGAGTGAGGCGATTGAGGCTGTCGAATGTTGGCTGCTCTGCGGCGGGAAACACGACGAGGACCGTGTTCCGGTTGCCGTCGGCGCCATCGCGCCATCCCCTGCAGAAGACGCGATCGCCATCCTCCCACACCACCCGGAGGCCACTATCCCCGCCAACGTCGAACCAAGAGGATGAGATCATCCGCCGGACTCCACCGCCAGACCGGTGTGAAGATACTAAACTACCATTCGTCCCATGCAGACGATCGCCCGGGCGCGAATTGAACTAGTAGCTTACCACATACGGGGGGCGCACAAGGATATCCGGTTCTGTGGGTACAAGGCTGCCGACTGGCGTCCCCCTTTGCCGGGTTTGAAAAAGATGATGCCGATTAAAATAACAAAATTGGTGGTCATTATGACGTAATAGTGAGCCGATGTGGTCAGCGAGAGCGTCATCCGAACGTCACCGCATGGCGCTTTCTCTGCGCCATGCGGGGTGTTCGCTCGATCAACTGGCTAGTACACGGGACCTGTCTATCGACGACACGGATTATATCGGGCCTGCTAACTGGCTCGCTTTGGTGGAGAACCCGGCTTAAGTGACGACACGCGCCAAACCGTGTTTCCAACATCGTCGGCGATCAACAACCCGCCACTCCGGTCGACTGCCAAACCAACTGGCCGCCCGCGCGCGTGATCGTTTGCATCGAGGAAGCCTGTGACGACATCCTGCGCCGGCCCGCTCGGCCGTCCACCGCTGAAGGGCACGAAGACAACTTTGTAGCCGTTAAGCGGCGTTCGATCCCAGCTTCCGTGTTCGCCGACGAACGCACCGCTGCGGTAGTTGGCGGGAAGATCGGTGCCTGTGTACATCGCTACACCTAGCGGCGCCACGTGGGAGCTCAGCGCATAGTCCGGCACGGTTGCTGTGGCCACCAGATCGGGCCGCTGCGGTTCGACGCGTGGGTCCAGATGCTGGCCGTAATAGCTATAGGGCCAGCCATAGAAGGCTCCGTCTCGCACCGAGGTCAGATAGTCCGGAACCAGGTCGGGCCCGATCTCGTCGCGCTCGTTGGCGATGGCCCAAAGCTTACCGGTCTCAGGCTCCCACTGCAGCCCGGTGGGATTGCGAATTCCGCTGGCGAAGATGCGATGCGCGCCCGATGCCCGATCGACCTCCCAGATCGCGGCGCGTTCGTATTCGGCCCCGATCCCGTTTTCGGTGATGTTGCTGTTTGAGCCGACCCCGACATAGAGCTTGGAGCCGTCCGGACTGGCCAACAGAGCCTTCGTCCAGTGATGATCGATGGGGCCGCCAGGAAGATCGGTGAGCTTGGTGCCCGCGGCCGTGATGCTGGTTTGTCCATCCTGATACGGATAGCGGACGATCGCATCGGTGTTGGCGACGTAAAGATCGTGACCAATCAGGGCGACGCCAAACGGCGAGTTGAGATGATCCAGAAACACGGTTCGCAATTCGGGAACGCCATCGCCTTTGGTATCGCGTAGCAACGTGATGCGGTTTGCGTCCTTTGCCTTGGCGCCGGCGAACGATTGTACCCAGCCAGTGATGATGTCCTTGGGCCGACTGATCGGCGCTTTCGGACCATTGCTCTCAACCACCAGTACGTCTCCATTGGGGAGAACGTAGAGGGACCTCGGATGCTCAAAGCCGGTCGCCAATGCATGGACCTGCAATCCCTGCGGCACCGCGGGAGTTTCGTCGTTTCCCCATCCGACAGCTTTTGCGATCCGTATCGGCGGCATCAAATATTGCTGCAGCTTGGGCAGCACGGGGTTGGCGCCGATCTGCACTTTCGGGTCGCCGCCATGATCATCACAGCCGGCGAGTCCCAAGCCGGCAAAGGCGACAACAATGGCGGCGAGACGCGGTAGCTTCGCCGTACGTGAAATTCCGAGTGCGTGCATCATATTTTATCCTCCAACACGATGGCGATTTGCCAGGGCTATGCCAACCCAAGCCGTCAACAAGAGAACGACAACGACGAGCCCGGAAAGCATCAGGCCGGTCGGGACCACCGCGGTGTAGCCGTCGCGGCTATGAACGAAGGCGTTTATCAGAGAGAGCGAGACAGCGAGCGCGTAACCAACCACGCGGGGCCAAGCCGGCCTGTCGATTTGTCTGCTGCCTGCAAGGTCGATCACATAAGCGATGGCGGCAAAGCCCGCCATTATCAGACCCGCGGTGATCAGCCAGATCGAGAATCTCTCCCACAGCACATCAGGAATCCGCCAATAGACGAGATCGGTGATGAAAGCGCCGGCGAAATACGCGGCGGAAAACGACACCACCATTTTATGCATCGGCCGTCCACGAGGCTTCGCGGTCGGCCTCAAATCGGCATCGCCAAAGAAAGTCGCTTCCGTGATCATAGCATGCTTCATGCGTCAATCCTCCTAACGGTCGTGCGCATCTGCGCTTCCAACAAGCGATTGATCCTCCAAGCGCGCATGGGGGAGGTGCAAACCTCGCGCTCATGATCCAACATTGTCTCGGCCCCACGCATTGTCTTCTAAATTCGAGTTTATTCTCCGGGAGCCGCTCGAACGATTTCGCCAATGCCCGACGGCAATCGCGAGTAGCCTTCTGTCAGCTCATCTCGAAACGATGGCTCGGTTCCGATTAGCCGGCGGCAGAACCAATCAGAGGTTCAAGCGCAGCATTTGCATGAGTTGATCCATCGGCATCACGTTGTGTTTGAGGTTCGCCATGATCCGGGGCGATCTGCCTGAGCCACGCCGAGGCGATCAAAGATGGCCTTCAGATTCTCCAGCTCGCAGGCTGCGGCTCTGCTAACAATGTGTCGTAAGTCAGCAGGAGAACGCGGTCGAGCGCGACGTCCTCATTAAAAGCCGATTTAGAATTCTCAAATTGAAATTCAGATGATGCGTCGGAGGACGCGCGGTGGGCTAGACCGGAAGTGACAGGCACGCAAGTTAGAATGACGTGAACGCTGCAGCACCAAACCATCCAGCTTGAAAAATCATGATTTGGTGGCGCTGCCGATCGTAAGCTTGCGTACATGCTTAAAGGATCGGTCTGATCGGTAGGCGATTGAGCTCGAACGACTAACGTTTGCTCTTTTTTGCGAGACGCTCGTTGAACGATTGGAGGTTGATCACGATTCTCTGATGGGTCCCGTTGCCGATCTCTTCTGTCTCGTCCCTCGCCGACACCTTGAACACGATCCGCTTTCCCTCGGTCCTGATCACCTCTGCTTCGGCACGGACATTATGACCGACGGGCGTCGCTGCAAGGTGCCGAACATCTATTTCGGTGCCGACCGCGCTCTCACCCGTCTCCAGAAATGGTCTTATCGCGTTCAGAGCGGCATTCTCCATGACCAGGATCATAACGGGGGTCGCCAGCACCTGCGGCAGCATCGCGTCTTTGAATTGATTGGCGAGATGCTCGGGCAGCACGCGCAGCGTGAACGTTCCTTTCGTTCCCAACGGTATTTGGCGCATTCAGTTGTCTCCGTCTCGCCAGTAATCATTCTTGGCGCGGCTTACAGTAACAGATAGACAGATGGCTCGTGAAATGAGCAACTATTTGAATATCCAACTTCATAAAATCAAATTTAGCGTTCTGAACCGCAATTTAATAGCGATATGTCATTTTGCTATCTTCAATTGTCACGATATCGCGGTGATGTTCGGATCGACGGAATCGTCAGGCATTGCCGATCGATTACAGAGGTCGTTCGTTGGGCGGACGGGTTCGCGTTGATGGTAACTGGCCAAGGAGCATTCGATGCGACCTTATCTCGCTTCTCTTATCTTGGGTGTGGCAGTCGGAGTCGTCTATGGGCTCGTTAAAGTACGGTCTCCGGCACCGCCTGCGATCGCACTTCTCGGCCTCCTCGGTATGCTGGCTGGCGAGCAGGCCGTATCGCTCGTTAGATCGCATGTATTCAAAAGCGGCCTACAACCCGGCGTGGCCTCAGGCGGTCACGGTGAAGCGGCGATCTCTGACGACGTTCGCCGCACCGAGGGAAACGAACGGCGCTTTTGACGTCGCAGAGTCCGATCCGATGCTGATTTCTTCGGGCCAGTTTCCGCGATATCGGGAGCGCCTTTCCCCAGGCGCGTTCTACCGAACATGATCTCGAGATTTGCCCTGCGGCTCCTCTTCAGTTCGCTTCAGTTCTCTTAAGCCACTCCGTCTCGCGCAAAAGCCGCTGCCCTTCGTCGTCCAGGGCGACGTCGGGTTCGACGTAAATTTCAGTTTAGCATCTTGAAGCGCAATTTAGTGGGATGGGTAGTGCTTCGGCTTACCTCCGTGGTGAGGCCTCTGAGCATTCAGGGGCGCAGAAAGCGAGGTTTCTGAAAATCTCGCTCCCACTCGATTCACGGAAGAGGACAAGCTATGACCAAATTCAAGATTCTCAGCGCGGCAGCCATTCTGTCGCTGACGTTCGTAACGCCGGTATTCGCGCAGGCGGCTATCCAGGAGCCGGGTTCGTTCGCATTTTACTATCCGAACAATGATATCCTGAACGGCGGCCGGCCTACACCGGCGGCACGCATGGACGCCGAGGCGGGTTTGGGACCGTTCAGTGGCAGTTACGCTTATGCCGCCCCGGAAGGCAGTGCGAATGGTGGGTCTTGCGCCCAGCGTTACCATTCCTACGATCCGTCATCAGAGACGTTCCTTGGATATGATGGCCGCCGGCACGCCTGCAAATAAGGTGGCACGAAGCACCAAATGCAGCCGGTCGAAACTGGGCTGCTCCTGCAGAAGGCCGCATCATCGGCTATGGTGCGGCCTTCTGCATGAGCTATGTTCAGGCAAGGGCCATGGCGGGCTGCGTCCCCATCAACGGCACTGGATCGGCTAGATTGAAACAGGCGGAGCGATGCTCGGCAAGCGGCGCTTGGCTCGGTGAACGACAACGAAGACGCCTTTAAAAGTCCCGGCAGCCTAACCCGGCTAGCGTTATGCCCAGGTTGTGTGGAAACAGCCTCGATCCTTAAAACAGAATTTAATGGGACTGGCGGATTGCTGAACCTATACCAGGGTTGTGCCGGGACCCCCATCCGGCACTCCTCCCTGCCAGACTTCGGCCCCAGCTTTCTGCCCTCGCTGGGGCCGTTTCTTTGGCACCGTTCGCAGCACTTGCATTCATGGCTTGCGCGCCATCTCCCGCGATGGAGCTGGCTCGGTTCGTTTTGCCTGCGAGCCCATCCTTAGGACGCACGAGCACGTGCACCCGCTGTATCGCAGAACGTTCCAATCTTGCCTGTCCGATGGCGGCGGCCATGGTTTACCCAAAACCAGAGAAGAGTTGCCACAGAAAAATTATCTGTAAGGCCCGGAGTCCCCTGGAAAACCCATGGGGGTTTGTGTTGATTGGTCGTATTTATCGATTGAATTACCAGAGCTGTGGAACGTGTTGCTCGATGTGGGGGGCTTCGAATACCGGCCCTCCGACGGCCACACATAGGAACCCGCCGACGAAGCTGCCGATGATCCAAATTCAGGAGTTGCAGCTTCAGCAGTTCTGGCTTGCGCCAGCGCGACCGTGCCCGAGAGCACGAATGCAGTTGCCAGTACGATTTTCGTGAGCTTCATGGTTGTGTCCTTTCCTTCGGTTGAAGGTAGGAAGTTTGCTCGACCGTTCGATTAAAATGTTCTTTAAGTGGGAGCCGCGATCATCGCGCTCTTGCGGGTGATGAACAGATACGTCAGCAACTTGCCGCCGATGCCCGGTGTATGCCCAGATCATCCGCGAGCCGATACACAACGGCAAAGATCGGATGCGGATCGTTTGTGATGAACCGTTGCAGCCGATCTCCTTAGTTCGCTGCGTTTTGATCGGCGCATCGATCATGTGGGCTGTTCCATTGATTGGAAGCGAAGGCTACGCGGATAATGGCGAAACAAATCACACGCTGCATCGCCTGCTGAACACAGGCCCTTCCATCCGCGGCGGATCAGCGGTGGCGAGGTTGCTTGATCTGGCTGACGGAAACGCGCGAGATTTCGCCTGTTGACGTTACAAACATTTCACGGAGAAATCCTGTTGAAACCGTCCGCCATTCGGGCCATCTGGCCAGTATGAGTTTGGCTGATATTTTCCGTGATAACGCTGAGGACTGCGCCTTCTTAGCTCAACGCTCCGAAGACGAGGAGACAAGATGTACCTTCCTGCAGATGGAAGCCGCGTGGCGCACTTTGGCGAACCAGCAGGAGCGACTGGACAACAAAAGATGGATAGTGAAAAAGGCACGCGAGTGAAGGGTTTTGGCGCTAGAATAATCCAATCCTTGCGGGGGTAGTTTCGGCTCGTTTGTCGCACCGGCGGGTCGTTGCGGAATTCAAGGATTGGGAAGCGAGGTCGAACTCGGATCTTGCCTTCCTCGCTCACGTGCGAGTGCTTTGTTGTGCTTCCGATGATTGGTTACGGTTGACCGAAAACAAATATGCGGGTGTCGTGCACAAGGCTCTAGCCTGGGGGAAACCTGGCCACGATGTTTGACCTGACTTTCCTCGGCACGTCGGCTAGCGTTCCGTCGACGGAGCGTAACCATCCGGGCCTCCTCGTCGCGGCAGGCGGCAAGCGCATACTGGTAGATTGCGGCGAAGGGACCCAGCGCCAGTTGTTGCGGAGTGGCGTCGGTTTTCGACGGCTTGAGCGGCTCTTGCTAACCCATGCCCATTTCGACCACGTACTCGGCATTCCCGGTCTTTTGTCCACCCTTGGCTTACAACGGAGCGCCGACGTCATGACCATCCATGGCGGTCCGGCCACGCTTGAAGTCGTTGCCCGCATGCTCGCTGGCCTATGGGGTGAAGGCCGGGCACCTATTCCGCTCGAACTGATGCCGTTGGCGGAAGGGCAGGTCATCGACTTGGATGACTTCACCATCGCCTGCTTTCCAGTCCGACATCGTGATACGGACAGTTTCGGATTCTCCTTCGAGAGTGCAGAACGCCGACATCTTCAGCCCGACCGTCTTGCCGCGCTCGGAGTACCCGACGGTCCAGTGCGCAAATCGCTTGCGAAAGGCGTAGCCGCGGTTCTGGGGGACGGCAGGACAATTGACCCCGAAGACGTTCTCGGACCCCCTGAGGTTCGCAGAAAGCTCGTTATTGTAGGCGACACCGAAACCGCGGATGGGTTGGCTGAGCGAGTTCAAGAGGCGGACGTCCTGGTCATCGAGGCGACGTTCCTTGAAAGAGATGCCGCCATTGCGCGCGATTACGGCCACCTGACCGCCGCGGAGGCCGCGGGTCTCGCGGCGATGAGTAACGTGAAGCAACTCGTTCTGACCCACATTTCCGGACGCTACCCGGCAGAGGACATACTGGCCGAGGCGACGAAGATATTCCCGATGACGAGCGTTGCCGCTGACCTCGACCACATCGTCGTGTGAGCGATCAATTCGCTGCGCGAGCCGATAGGGTCCACCCAAGGCCATTCGTTCAAGATGGAGGGCGCAACCGACTTTTCCGATGCTACGATAACCGAACGCTCAGGCGGACCTTGCGGCGAGACCTGAAGGCGGTTCACTCGCCGTGACCCGGCGCGCTGCGTAGTGCCGTGCGAGCGAGGCGCAGACCATGAGTTGGATCTGGTGGAACAGCATCAACGGGATGACAACGAGCCCAACGTGCCCGGCGAACAGCAAGGTTGCTATCGGCAAGCCGCTGGCGAGGCTTTTCTTTGATCCGCAGAAAACGATGGTGATTTCATCGGCACGCGCAAAGCCAAGCTGCCTGCTCGCAAAAGTCAGGATGGTGATCACGGCCGCAAGCAGCGCGACATCGACGAGCGCGACCTTGAACAGGTCTCCCGCAGCGATCTGATGCCAGATACCGTCCACGACGCCGTGACTGAAAGCCGAGTAGACGATGAGCAGGATCGAGCCGTAATCCACGCTCTTGAGCGCGCGCGCATGGCGCGTGACATAGGCGCCGATCCACGGCCGCAATAGCTGACCGGCGACGAAGGGCAGCAGAAGCTGCACGACGATGGCAAGAACCGAGTGCACGGAGATGTCGACGCCGTGGCGGGTGAGCAGGAAACCGGCGATCAGGGGAGTGAGGAAAACGCCGAGCAGATTCGAAGCGGAAGCGCTGCACAGCGCCGCAGGCACGTTGCCGCCGGCCACCGACGTGAAAGCGATCGAGGCCTGCACCGTCGAGGGCAGTGCGGTGAGCAGGATCACCCCGGCCCAGAGCGGCTCGGGGAGAAAATTTGGGGCCAGGAATCGCGCCGAAATTCCGAGCATCGGAAACAGCACGAACGTGCTCAGGAACACCATCGAGTGCAGTCGCCAGTGCCGCGCGCCAAGAAGCGCGATTTCGGGCGAAAGCTTGGCCCCGTGCATGAAAAACAACAGCGCGATGGCGGCATCCGTTAGCCAGCCAACGGCCACGGCCGCATCGCCGCGGGCCGGCATCACGGCGGCGAAAGCAACCGTCAGCAAGATGGCCGCGAGGAACCTATCGATGCGTGACCAGACGGAGCGGAGCAAAATCATTTCGAGCCTCTCTTGCGGGGGACAACTGGTTTGATATCAACGCCACCGGTCATTGTGAATGCCGCATACCGCTATTATTGTAATCGAAAATCGTGATGATAGAGCCATGCTAGATCCCGTCCTGCTTCAGACTTTCCTGGCGATTGCCCAGACCCGGAGTTTCACCCGGGCCGCCGAGCGGCTCGGCTTGCGCCAGTCGACGGTCAGCCAGCACATCCGAAAGCTTGAGGACGAGGCCGGACGGCGGCTCTTCGTCCGCGATACCCATTCGGTAGCAATGACGGCTGATGGCGAGGCCATGATCGAGTTCGCTCGGAGCATCCTGGCGGCGAACGAACGGGCGGAGCGCTATTTGGCGGGCTCCGAGCTGCGCGGCCGGCTGCGATTCGGCGCGTCAGAGGATTTTGTGACATCGCTTCTGCCGGAAGTGTTGCGGCAGTTTGTTCGCACACATCCACTTGTCGAATTCGAGCTCACGGTTGGCCTGAGCGGTGAGCTCAACGAGAAACTTGAGCGCGGAGAGCTTGACCTCGTCTGCGGCAAACGTCGTCCGGGAGAGGATCGCGGACGCGTCGTCTGGCGCGATCGGTTAGCTTGGGTGTCCGGCGATCTGCCACGCCTCGATCCATCAACGCCTGTACCGCTGATCCTCTATTCACCGCCCAGCATAACCCGCGACATCGTTCTCGCCGCGCTTGAGCGGCGCGGTCGTCCCTGGCGCATCGTGTGCACAAGCGGCAGCTTGAGCGGACTTCGAGCCGCGGCGCTCGCCGGACTCGGCGTCGCGGTTTTCCCCGGAGACCTGATCCCGACGGGCCTTGTCGAGCTCCCAAATGGTCACGGTCTGCCAGATCTCGGCACCGTCGAATTCGTTCTGCTCGGCACGGGTAGAACCTTAAGCGGACCTGCCGCCGAACTCGCGGACGCAATTCTGGCAAGCGGCATGCGAATGTAGTCGGCAAAGCGAACGCGAGGTCTTTGGATCGTCTTGACCTCGGAAAAATTCGAAGGCCAGCGTCTCCTATCGGCTCCAAACGTATCGACGATCCTCAAACAAGAAGGAGGACTATCGAACTCTTGGAAAGCCTGGTCACCAAATCGAAACAGTGCTGCTTGCCTCCACGAGCAGCCCATTTTTGATCAATGAATGGATTGCTGGATGCCAGGTGGCGAAAGGAATTCACCGCATGGAAGCTTCCGCGCGATGTCGCGCCTAACGTTTGCTGCCGAGTTGCTGGCGGCGCTGCCATGCCCCCGCGGAGGTTTTCACCAATGCATTGTCATAGAGATAGGCGGTGGTGCAGGCGTGTTGCGGCATCAGGAAAACCCGGTCTCCGACCTTCAGATCATCGGCCTCGACGACAGTGTGTTCCTCGCTCATCGAAATGATCTTTCTGGGCCAACGAAACCGTTCCGGGATGGGCTTGTCGGGAGAGACCGCCTTCGAGCCGGCATCCAGGGTCGCGGTCCCCGCATGAACCGAAACGACCGTGGCCAGCACGAAAGCCGCGGGCTCCCAGCCGAGATCGGCGAGTTCAATGTCGTGCTGGGAACTCGAATAGGTCCAGCTTCCCGGCGATACGTAGCGCGCCACCTCAGGCGGCCACAGATTGAACGTATAGCTGCCGCCGGCCACGACGTCGGATACCACGCCATCCGCGTGCAACGACGCCTGCAAACCGGACAATCTTTCGGCAATCTCCGAGACCTGTCGCCGTCGTGTTTCCCGATCGCCCTTGATGTGGCCATCGTAGACATGCCATCCCGCGAAGCGGGCGAATTTGCCGGCTTCCGCCGCAAGACCGAGGGCGACGCCTGACATGGGCGCGCCGGTCCGTCCCATTCCAGGATCGAGATCAACGCGAATATCGACATTGTCGTCTTCGGCGCTCAGTTGCGCCTTCCAGACGTCAAGGCCCTGTTCGGAATCGACCATGCCGGTCAGCCGCGCATCCTTGTGGGCGCGCGCCAGCGCAAGAAACCGCGCGAGGTTGGCGGGACTGACCGCCGGATAGGCCCAGGTCACGCGCTTCGCCCCAGCCGCCAGCACCATCTCGACTTCGGCCGGCGTCGCGCATTTGAAGGCGCCGACGCCCTGCGCCATCAACAGCTTCGCAATCCAGGGCGCGCGATGCGTCTTGACGTGCGGCATCAGTCGCTCGATGCCGCCGCAGGCTTCCGCGGTTCGCTTGAGGTTGCGCAACACCATGTCTTCAAAAATGACGAAGCACGGCGTCGAGACCTGCTCGTCCGGCTGTTGATACCGCGCGTCGATCGAGACATCCGTCATGTCCGTAATCCTCATTCCATCACCAGCACCGATCCGAAAGGCCCTTGCCGCATTGCCCACGTCACCCGACGGCTGCTGCGATCTCCTCGAGCAGGATCGCGTGTTGCTCCCACGGAATCCGGTCGACGCTCATCTGCGGCCGACCCGGACTGTCAACCCGGCTGTCGTCCACCGCCTGTCCGATCTCGACGGCCGCGGTCAGCAGCCGATGATCCATCTCGCGATTGAAATGACGCAGCAGCGCGGCGGCCTTCTGCGGCCGCAAGCAGGCCATCGCCGCCAGAAGTCCGTAGCCGCCCCAATTCGAAACGCCGGCTACGATGAGGTGATCGGCCGGCGTCGTCGCCGCGATCACGCGGCCATTCGGTATTTCGCTCTCGACGATGTTCTGGGGCAGCGATCCCATGCCGATCTCGTTGCCGCCATCGCCGATGCCGATGGTGATCCAGCGCCGCTGCCAGGTCGGATCATCGAACAGCAAATGCAATGGCGCGGTTTCGCGCGACATGTCCCAACCATGCTCACGATGCGGCTTGCCATCTGCGGCGGGCGATACCCGCTCGATCGCGATCAGATGCGTGATCGGCCGATCGGCGCTTTCAAGCGATTTCCGCAGGCGGCGGACCGATCTTTCGTTGGTCGCCGTTACTTCCAGGTCGACCTGCTCCGGAACCGCATCGACCACGGCCCAGACCGCCTTGGCACAGGGTGCATCCGTGATCACGGTCACCGGCACGCCGGCGCTGGCCAGGCCCGCCGCGAGATGCCCCATCCCGATCAGCCCGTCCGTCTCCGGCGATGGTGGCGTGGCGTGCTGGATGAAAAATCCGGTCACGATGCCGACATGGGCATTGGGGCTGTCCATGATCGAGGCCGCCGCCTTCTCCAGATTGCCCTTCATCAGCTCCGTCATGCGCGTGATGTCGCGCTTGACCTTGCGGCCGACAATCGCCTCGATTTTATCGATCTTGTCACTCATTTTGGAAACACCTCAATCGCTTATCCTACGCTTATCCCGAACGTGTACCGCCGTAACGGGCGCAGCCGGCGCAAGCCTCGATGCTTGTCGTGCAATCGAGACTGCGCTGCTGTCGCCCTTTCGCCGCTCGCGTTACAGAACCTCGGCGGCATATTTGTCGAACAGGCGCTGAACTTCGCCGTTCGCGGTGATGAAGGTGCACCACGAATCGAGAAAATTCTTCCAGGCGACGTCGCCATGCCGGATCATCCAGGTGTTCGGCCGCTTGTCGAAGGCATTCTTGGCATCGACGATCATCGCCCAGTCCGGATTTCGCTTGGCGAGCGCAACCGCCTCGGTGTCACCGACGATGCAGGCGGTGACGCGGCCGGCACGCACGGGTTCGGCGGCCATCGAATATTGACCGGCGACGGCCTGGAACTTGGCCTTGGGGAACAGCGGTGGCATCCGCTGCTCATCACTCGAGCCAGCATTGACCGAGATCGTCACATCCGGGTTGTTGAGATCCGCGGCGGTCTTGTACTTGTCGGCATCGGCCTTCCGGATCACCGCCAAGCTGCCCTTCGACCACAGCGGCCCGACATAATTGCAGACGGTGGCGCGCGGCACGGTGTAGGACGCCGACGAACCGAACATGTCGTAGTCGCCCGAACGCAGGGCGATCGTGGAGTTGGCGAAGGTCACCTCGTGCCAGTTCACGGTCATTTCAAGTTCCTTCGCCAGATTATCGACGAGTTCCTTGAAGACGCCCTTCAACTCTCCGCTTTTTGCGTCCTTGTAGAACCACAGCGGAAGCTGCGCATAGCCGACCTCAAGGGTTCCACCCTTCTTGACCTTGGCCAGCACCGATTTGGGATCGATGCCGGACTCCAGAAGCTGCGCGTGTGCGTCCTGCATCGCCCCGGCGAGCGTGGCGGCGCCGACACCGGCTGCGAGGGCGCCGGTCAGTAGAGAGCGCTTGGAGAGATCGAACTGATCTTGCATGGTCATACTCCTCGAGGGTTTACGATGGACGTGGATTTTCGGACGGATGGAAGGTTTTTATCGCGCATTCGCCAGTCCAAACTTCGCTTGAAAATGAACATAGGCGTAGTTCGCCGCCCGGGAGATTCCGAACAGGAGAATGAAATAGATCAGAGCGATCGTCGTCAGGACTTCGATCGGCTCGTACCACTGATTGACGATCTTCAGGCCCTGGTACATCAGATCGGAGATCGCGATCACGGAGACCAGCGTCGATGATTTGACGACGACCGCGAGCTGGTTGATCACCAGCGGCGCAATCACCAAAGCGACCTGGGGCATCTCGATCCGCGATACGATGCGCCATCGGTTCATCCCGACGGCGAGCGCGGCCTCGCTCTGGCCTTTCGGAAGTCCCTCGAAGCCGGACCGGAATGTCTCCGCCAGATAGCCGCTCGACTGCAGTGCCAGCGCGATGATGCCGGCGCCGGTCACCGTCTGCGGGAACCCGAAGATTTCCGGCCAGACGTAATTGACCCACAACAACTGCACCAGAATGGGGGTCGCGCGGCAGAACTCGATATAGGCAATTGCGATGACCCGCACATAGGGCACGCGCATGCGTACAAAACAGGCGACAAGGCCCAATACAATCGCCAGCAGAAACGCCCAGAAGCAGACGTAGATCGTCACCCAGAGGCCGTCGAACAGCGCGCCGAGATTGGCCAGGACGTAGCGGTTGAAGTTTTCAAGCATCGTGATCGCTCATGCCCAACCCCGGCGACGCCACCGTTCGGTCAACCGCTGGAACAACTGGGTGGCGCAAATGATCACGACGCAATAGAGCAACGCGGCCCCGGTATAGAGCGGAACCGGCCTCATCTCGGCGACGCTGATCATCGAGACCTGGTACATGATGTCCTGCACCGCAATCAGCGATACGATCGTGGTCGCCTTGAACAGCGAGACCAGTTGATTGACCGTGTCGGGAAGCATCCGGCGCACCGCCTGCGGCAGCACGATGCGGCGCAACGTTGTGAATCCCGACATTCCCAGCGAAAGCGCAGCTTCAGTCTGGCCGTAGGCGACCGAGCGCAAGCCGGCGCGCACGGTCTCCGACAGGAAGCCGCTATAGGCAACGCCGAGGCCGAGAACCGCGGCCACTTCGGGGCTGAGATTGACCTTGCTCCCAACCAGCTTGCCGATGATCAAGGGAAGAACGAAGTAGACCCACACCAGCAGCACGTATTCCGGCGTATTCCGGAAAAACTCGGCATAGGCAACGGCTATCCAGCGAATAATGGCGTGACGGCTGAGGCTCGCGGCGCCGACGACGAAGGCAAGTACCGCCGCCAGCACGGCGCTTTCGGCAAAGATGATGACGTTGCGCAGCAGCCCGGTCAGCAGAACGACGCGGTACTCCCAGAACAGCCCGGGGTCGAACGCGTTATGCAGGGCGGCGAACACCGGCGGCTAACCAAGCGCCGACGAAATAAAACGCTGGCAGCGCTCGCTGGACGGCGCTCCGAATACCTGCGCTGCGGTGCCATCCTCCTCGATCTTCCCTTCGTGCAGAAAGATCACCCGGTCCGACGCATCGCGCGCAAAACCCATCTCGTGGGTCACGACCAGCATCGTCATGCCCTCCCGCGCGAGGTCGCGCATCACTTCCAGCACCTCGCCGGTCAATTCGGGATCGAGCGAGGACGTCGCCTCGTCGAACAACATCACTTTCGGCTGCATCGCCAGCGCACGCGCGATCGCAACCCGCTGCTGCTGGCCGCCCGACAATTTGGCGGGATAGGCGCCTTCCTTGTCGAGCAAATTGACCTTGGCGAGAAAGCGCCGCCCGACGTCAGCGGCTTCCCTGCGCGGCATGCGCTTGACCTGAATCAGCGCCTCGATCACGTTTCCGAGCACCGTCATGTGCGGCCACAGGTTGAACTGCTGAAACACCATGCCGAGCTTCGTGCGCATTCGCGCAATATCTTTCGGCGACGCGCCGGATGTCCGCCGGCCGCCGGCTGTCGATGGTCCGATCGCCTCGCCATCGATCACGATATCGCCCGACGTCGGGCGCTCAAGATAATTCAGGCAGCGCAGAAAGGTGCTCTTCCCCGATCCGCTGGCGCCGATGATGCTGAGCACCGATCCCGGCGACACATCGAGCGTGATGCCGCGCAGCACCTCCGAAAGTCCGAACGACTTGCGCAAATCCTTTACCTGGATGATCGGTCGGCCCGCGTCCACGACTAACTCTCCAACACCATTTGGCGGCCAGCGCCTGCGCGACTTCCGAACTGCAGATTGAGCGCCAACAGTCCGTACATGATCTGTCGCGCGATCTCGTTGTTGCAAACGATATATGTCACGTATACTTTGTCAACGACACGGAAATGCACGCACTGCACAATTTGCTCGCAAGCATGATCGAAGAACAGGCAACACGCAGACCCATCAAACGAGCAAGCGGTTGGCGAAGCGCGCAATTCGGAGTCGCCCAACGATGACAACCGGTCTGTCAAAAGCCGTTCAGGCGCGACAGATATCTTGCGGATCCCACGGAGAGAGAAGCCCATGACACGTTCCGAGACTGACGATATGCCGATGGCCGGTGGTCATTATTCGCACGGCCTGCGCGCCGGCGACTTTGTCTATACGGCCGGACAGGTGCCGCGGGATTCCAAGAGAAACGTGATCGGCACCACGATCGAGGAGCAAACGGCTGCCACTCTGGAAAATGTCGAGCGCGTGCTGAAGTCGTTCGGAGCGACATTCGACAACGTCGTCAAAGCCACAGTGCATCTCTCCGACGTCGCCAACGCGCCTCGCTTCAACGCGGTCTATGCGCGCTATTTTCCGAATAACAAGCCCGTCCGCACGCTGACCGGCAGCCAACTCAACGGCGTGTTGGTGGAGGTGGATGTGGTCGCCTATCTCGGCCCGATAACGACAAGTTAGGGCCGCGTACCCGGGGGGTGAGCTAGAACCTGTTGGCAAGAGGACACGCATGAAGCGTTCAAAGGGCGTCAAACCGTTGGCTGGCGCACGAAACAGGCCGGGCGCTGCGCGCAACTCGGGCAATCGGGGCTCGCGCAGGACCGCGGAGGAGCCTCGGGAGGCATCTCAAACGGACGCAGCGGTCGACCTTATCCGGTCCAAAATCATCGATATGAGCCTGCAGCCAGGAAGCAGGCTCGACGAACCGCTGCTGCGAAATCATTTCAAGTTGGGACGGACTCCCGCGCGCGAGGCCATCAATCGGCTTGTCGCCGAAGGCCTCGTCAATATTTCTCCAAATCGGGGCGGCATGTTTGTGCGCGGCCTGGATTTTGTTGAAATCGGCGAGGTCATCATGGCCTACCAGTTGGTCGAAACCGTGCTCGCCCAGCTTTGCAGCTTCGACGACGACAGCCTCGTTGCGGACCTCGAGGAAATCCAGGCACGCTACACGCGTGAGGTTCGGGGAAAATCCTTCCTGGGGATCACCTCGGTGAACGAAGAGTTTCATTTACGGATGCACCGCTCGATCGGCAATGCGCTGTTTTACGAGTTCGCTCTTTCGACCCATCGTCACCTCCGGCGCCTGCTGGTGCTGATCTATAAGATCGAGAACCGGGAGCGGAACGTCCTGGAGGCGCAGATGGAGATCAATCTCGATGAGCATGTGCGGATTATCGATGCGATCAGCCGCCGCGACCGCACCGGCTTGAGCCAGCTCCTGCCGGCCCACGCCCAACAAGCCCAGACGCGGCTTGCCCGGATCCTGAGCGAAGAGCGCGTTCCGCCGCTCACCGTGGATCGACTGCTGAATGATTTTTTCGCCACCAGGCGCGGCCGGTGGGCCGATCGAGACTAGCGAGTTACGGGCGATGGGTTCGAGTATCGGCGCGCCATATTGAGCGCGTGCCTGGAGCAGCAATTTGAGATCGTGGCACGTCCTCACGATCAGTCCTCTCGCCTTAACGCCCGTCATTTTCGAGGGTCTTCTGTTTCCGCGGCTCAAATGGCGGGCACACCCGATTTCCGGTTCTGATCAAAAGTTGACCGCATTAGCGCAAAGCCGACATTGGTAGAAGTGAAACTACCTTGCCGCTTCCTTCGGCAAGGTATTTATGGACCCTCACTTTGCAGCCCCGAGGGCGTACTTCCTCTCATTAAACCGGGATCAAATGGCAAAGACCAATCTACCCCTCGATGCAGACCGACTCTGGGCTGATGTGATGGCGCTTGCGGACATCACCGATCCCGCCCGGCCTTATACACGGCGTTCGTTCACGGCATTGTTTCTCGAGGGCCGTGCCTGGCTCGCGCGACGCTTCGCCGAGGCCGGGCTCGCCACGCGGATCGATACGGCCGGCAACCTGATCGGGCGGATCGAAGGCAGCGATCCCGCGCTTGGCGTGATCGCGATCGGATCGCACAGTGATACCGTGCCGGCCGGAGGACGGTTCGACGGCATAGCCGGTGTTGCCACCGGGCTTGAGATCGTACGGTCGTTGCGCGAGGCGGGCGTCCAGTTCCGGCACACCATCGAGATCATCGACTTTCTCGCCGAGGAGCCAAGCGAATACGGACTGTCATGCATCGGTAGCCGCGGCATGACCGGCTCGCTTGACGAAAAGATGCTCGATCTCGCCGAGCCCGGCGGCGAAAAGCTGCGTGACGCGCTGCGGCGGGTCGGTGGCGATCCTGATCGGCTCGATCAGGCAATACGCGGAGACATCCGCGCTTTTCTGGAATTGCATATCGAGCAGGGCGTCGTGCTGGAATCGCAGTCGCTCGACGTCGGCATTGTCACGTCGATCGTCGGCATCCGCCGGATCGAGATTGTATTTCAGGGCGAGGCTGATCATGCCGGCACCACGCCGATGGCGCTGCGTCATGATGCGCTTGTAGCTGCCGCCAACACTGTTGCGTCGGTGCGCCGGGCAGCCGAACAACTGGCCGCCGAGGGGCCGGATTACTTCGTTGCAACAGTCGGCGTTCTGACGGTCGATCCTTCGGCATCCAACATCGTGCCCGGGCGGTGCCGGATCATTGTCGACGCGCGCACCACTAATCCGGCGCTGACGTCGCGATTCGTTGATATCATCGATCGGGAAAGCACGGCGCACGCGGCGGCGGCTCGGGTCACGCGCGCGTCCTTTGCGACCTTGTCCGATGGCTCGCCTGTCGCCTGCGATGCCCATTTGCGTTCGGCATTGAGCCAAGGTGCGCGCGGTCTCGCGCTCAGCGAGACCGATTTGCCGAGCGGCGCGGGTCATGATGCGGCATTCATGAGCCGCATCTCGCGATCTGCCATGGTCTTCGTTCCGTGCCGAGCCGGCAAAAGCCACGCGCCGGAGGAATGGGCAGACCGCGAAGCGATCACGGCGGGAGCGGCGGTGATCTATCAGGCAGTGAGGGACCTCGACCAGTCTATGATCTGAAAATCCACGCCCCCTGTTGACTTTCCGCGCTCCCCCAATAATGTATAGACATATTCAAGTCGAGGGAGTGCGTACGTGCCGCCGATCTACATCGCCTATCTCAACCGCCTCGACATCGACGAACTCAAGATCACCGACGACGAGATTTTGTCGGCCATTGAAGCGAGCCTTGCCAGCCAAGGCAGGGGCGAAACGGTGATCGAGCCCCGTGTTCATCTCGAGCCCGGTGTCGCCAACGGGCACTTCAACGTCCTGCGCGGCGCCATCAAGGCGCCGATCGATTCAGCCGGGGTCAAAATCGTCGGTGACTTCGTCGACAACTACAAGCTCGGTTTTCCGTCCGAGCTTGCCATCCTGGCGCTGTTCGATCCGCGCACCGGCGCGCCGAAAGCGATCCTCGATGCCAGCGGCATCACCGACATGCGGACTGGCGCGGTGACCGCGATCGGTGCCAAGCACCTTGCGCGCAAGAATTCAAAGATCCTCGGCCATATCGGCGCGCGGGGAACGGCATACTGGAATGTACGCCTGCTCAATCATCTGTTCGACTTTGATGAGATCCGCGTGCACTCGCGTCGCGAGGAAAGCCGTAACAGTTTTGCGGAACGCCTGAGCCGGGATCTCGGCAAGAAGGTCATCGCAACCGAGGACTGGCAGAGCTGCGTCGAGGGCGCGGATATCGTGGTCGAGGCGTCCCGGCTCGACAAGCCGACGCCGCTGTTGAAAACCGATTGGATCAAGAAGGGAGCCTTCGTGGTCCCCTACGGAACGATGAGCGCGATCGAACTGTCGCTGACCGATATCATGTCAAAGCTGGTGGTCGACGATTGGGGGCAGTGCAAGGGCGGCAAGTTCGGCAGCCTGCGCGCCCATGTCGAGGCTGGAAAATTGTCCGAAGCAACCCTGCATGCGGAACTCGGACAGATCGTCGCAGGCCTTAAGCCCGGACGGCAAAGTGACACCGAGACCAATTTGTTCTGGCATCGCGGACTTTCGCTGTCCGATATTGCTCTCGGCCATGCGATGCTGGAAAAATCCGAGCGATTGGGAATAGGCCAGCGCCTTCGCTTTGCCTGATCAAACGGCGGCCGCGAGAGTTCGACCTATGCCGTATGTCGCGAATGCACGAATGTATTCGGTCAATCCGGCGGCGGCCTTGGCCTGGAAAGAGTTCTTTGGATGGCTTGCGCGGGAATCCGGCGTCGATCTGCGTGTGATCGATCATGCCATGCCGTTGCCTCTGGCTGAGCTGTGGTCGCGCACTGATCTAGCCTGCGCCTTCATGTGCGGATTTCCCTACGCGCTCGCGGCAGATCCACCACGACCGATAGCTGCACCCGTTCCTGTCGGTGCGCCGATCCCGGGGCGGCCGGTGTACGCCACCCGTCTCGTTGTGCTGGCTAACTCGAAATTCGCGTCGATCGAAGATACGTTTGGCAATCGTCTCGGATACACGATCGAGGATTCCCATTCCGGCTACAACGCGCTGCGGCACCATCTGCTGCCATTTTATCAGCAGCGTGGCAGGAAGCTTTATCGCGAAAGCATTGGCCCGCTGTTTACGCCGCGGCGGGTAATTGAAGCGTTGCTCGCCGGCGAGATCGACGTCGGTCCGCTTGACTCTTATGCGCTGGATTTGATGCTGCGTCACCAGCCAGAGCTTGCGTCGCAGATCAGGATTGTCGCGACCACCGATCCCGCGCCAGTTCCGTTTCTGGTTGCGGCATCGGAGTGTCCCCCTGACATCGTATCGGCACTCCAGACCACGCTGGCGACGTTCGGTGGTGCTGCGGCTTGCGCCGGCCTGAGGGACCAGCTTTGTCTCGAGGCCTTTGCTCCGGTCGTCAAAGACGACTATCGTCTGATGACGCGCTGGGACGCAGAAGCGCGCGCCGCCGGATATGGCGAGCCCGGTTAATCGCGGTGCTGACGCAGTAATACAAGATAGCAGTCGCTTCCGACAGCTGGCGTTATGCAGAAGGAAACTTCGCGCGCGCACACTAAAATGGCCGCATCGCCGTGACCGAGCGTCGCGACCTCGTATTGCGAAGTGACGGTGGTGTTTCCATTGAGCGACAGGACGACGGCGGTGTCGTTATCATCGTAATCGCATGAGAGAGCCTCGCGAACGCGCCGCAATCGATGACTGAAGCGCCCACGCCGCGCCATCACATTGAGGTCGGTGATCTCGCCTCCGATGAGCCGCGCCGATGTCGGGATGTCGCCGGCAAAGTTGATCGGTTCGGATTCGCCTTCAATCGTTACCGGAGCATCGTTTCCGATCGTCAGTACCAATCCACGTCCGCTGACGATGGCAAGGGTGCGGTCGATCCCGGGAAATTCGGAGAACGGCCCATCAGACGCGACCTGGGCCATGCTGACGCGCCAGTCGAATGTATCCAGCGATGTGCCTGATGGTTCCGCGGCGATCTCCGTCGTCGAGCCGCCGCCATTCTTCCACGGCGTTGTCAGGCAATGACTGGCGCGAATGATCTTCAATACCGGCCTGCCTCAGCTCAGGCTCGGCAGATCAAGCCTGTTCGCACGGGCGCAATCGATGGCGAGGTCATATCCGGCATCGGCATGACGCATGACGCCGGTCGCGGGATCGTTCCACAACACGCGAGCGATCCGATTTGCCGCCTCAGGCGTGCCGTCGCAAACGATCACCATGCCGGCATGCTGCGAGAAGCCCATGCCGACGCCACCGCCGTGATGCAGTGACACCCAGGTGGCGCCGCTGGCGCAATTGAGCAACGCGTTCAGCAGCGGCCAGTCAGACACGGCGTCGGAACCGTCCTTCATCGATTCGGTTTCGCGGTTAGGTGAGGCGACCGATCCGGAATCCAGGTGGTCGCGGCCGATCACAACAGGCGCTTTCAATTCTCCACGCGCCACCATTTCGTTGAAGGCAAGACCAAGCCGATGGCGGTCGCCGAGACCGACCCAGCAGATACGCGCCGGCAAGCCCTGGAACGCGATGCGTTCGCGCGCCATGTCGAGCCAGTGATGCAGCGCCGCGTTGTCCGGCAGTAATTCCTTGACCTTCGCATCGGTCCGATAAATGTCTTCGGGATCGCCTGACAACGCCGCCCATCGAAACGGGCCGACGCCACGGCAGAACAGCGGCCGGATATAGGCCGGAACGAAGCCCGGGAAATCGAACGCGTCCGTGACGCCTTCTTCAAGCGCCATCTGACGAATGTTATTGCCATAGTCGACGACGGGAATGCCCATGCGATGAAAATCCAGCATGGCGCGAACGTGTTCGGCCATCGATTTCCGCGCGGCACGGGCCACGCTCTTCGGATCGGTCTCGCGCCGGGCTTCCCACTCGCTGGTGGTCCAGCCCTTCGGCAGATAGCCGTTGACGGGGTCGTGTGCCGAGGTCTGGTCAGTGACCGCGTCTGGCCGCACGCCGCGGCGGACCAACTCTGGAAAAATCTCGGCGGCATTGCCGAGCAGGCCCACCGACACCGGCTTTCGGTCCCGGTTCGCCTGTTCGATGATCGCCAGCGCTTCGTCGAGGTTACCGGCCTGGCGGTCCAGATAGCGGGTGCGCAGCCGCATCTCGATCCGTGACGGCTGGCACTCGACCGCGAGGCAGGATGCACCGGCCATGACGGCCGCGAGCGGTTGCGCGCCGCCCATGCCGCCAAGGCCGGCGGTCAGAATCCACCTGCCCGAGAGGTCGCCGCCAAAGTGCTGCCGGCCCATCTCGACGAAGGTCTCGTAGGTGCCCTGAACGATGCCCTGGCTGCCGATATAAATCCAGGAGCCGGCCGTCATCTGGCCGTACATCATCAGGCCCTTGCGATCGAGCACGCTGAAGTGCTCCCAATTTGCCCAATGTGGCACCAGGTTCGAGTTGGCGATCAGCACGCGTGGCGCGTCGGCATGGGTTCTAAATACGCCGACCGGCTTGCCCGATTGCACCAGCAGTGTTTCGTCCTGCTCGAGGCGCTTCAGCGTCGTGACGATCCGATCGAAACTTTCCCAGTCCCGCGCGGCGCGACCGATGCCGCCATATACGACGAGCTCACTCGGCTTCTCCGCGACGTCCGGATCGAGATTGTTCATCAGCATCCGCATCGGCGCTTCGGTCAGCCACGATTTGGCGGAAAGCGCGCTGCCGCGTGCGGCGCGGATGACGCGGGCATTGTCGATGCGGGTCATAATCCGATTTCCTTTAAGCTCGGAATGTCAAGCAAGCAAGGTGCCGTGCCACACCCGGGCATGGAGCGGATTGAAGCCCATCCGGTAGACCAGTTCGGCCGGCTGCTCGATATTCCAGATGGCGAGATCGCAATATTTTCCAGGTTCAAGGCTGCCGGTTTCCGCTGATAGCCCGAGCGCGCGCGCAGCCTCTCGCGTCACGGCGGCGATGCATTCGTCGACTGTCAGTCGAAACAGTGTTGCACCCATGTTCATTGCCAGCAGCAGCGACGTCAGCGGCGAACTGCCGGGGTTGCTGTCAGTGGCGAGCGCGATCGACACGCCGTGCCGGCGCATCGCATCGATCGGCGGCAACTGTTTTTCGCGAATGAAATAAAACGCGCCGGGCAGGACCACGGCAACGGTGCCGGCCCTTGCCATCGCCGCCATGCCGTCATCATCGGCATATTCGAGATGATCGGCTGAAAGCGCGCCAAAGCGCGCGGCGAGCGCGGCGCCGTGAAGGTTCGACAATTGATCGGCATGAAGACGAACGGGGAGACCCAAGGCTTGCGCTTTTGCAAACAGCCGGGCGGTCTCATCCACCGAGAAAGCGATGCCTTCACAGAAAGCGTCGACCGCATCGGCGAGCCCTTCGGCGGCGATCTGCGGCAGCATCGTGTTGCAGATCAAGTCGATATAATCGCTGCTGCGGCCGTTCATCTCCGGCGGCACGGTGTGGGCGCCGAGAAAACTGGTGCTAATCGACACCGGGCGCTCGCTGCCGAGTTGCCGAGCGGCCTGCAACTGACGGCGTTCGGTCGCGAGTTCGAGCCCATAGCCGGATTTGATTTCGATCGTCGTAACGCCTTCGGCAATCAGTGCGTCAAGCCGGGGGAGAGCGGCGGAGACCAGTTCTTCGGTGGTTGCCTGCCGGGTAGCTTTTACCGTCGAGACGATTCCGCCGCCGGCCCGCGCGATCTCTTCATAGCTCGCGCCGGCGAGGCGTTGTTCGAATTCCCGGGCGCGGTTGCCGCCATAGACCAGATGGGTATGACAGTCGATCAGCCCCGGAGTGATCCAGCGGCCGTCGCAATCGGTTATTTGCTTGGCGTCGAGCGACGAGGGCGCATCCGAGGCGGGGCCCGCATAGACGATGCGGCCTGCTGCGGCGGCGATCACGCCATCATCGACCAGACCGAGGCCTTGGCGAGACGGCGAAAGCGTCGCAAGACGGCATCCATGCCAGATATGATCGACTGATGTCATGAACCCCGCAGACCCGTTGCAGACGTTTGCGCGCTTGGCATTGCGTCTATTTGTCTATACATATTACAAGGCGCCGTTTGGCCTGTCCAGAGTTTCGCGGGCTCGGAGATAAAGAGTGACGGGATTGTTTTTTGACCAAGCTCTGCTGCCTCAGGGCTGGACGCACGCCGTCAGGATTGTCGTCGACGGCGGGCGTATCGTCAGTATCGGAAGCGGTCGTCCGGCGGAGCCCGGCGATGAGCGCCACCGGATCGGGCTTCCTGGCATATGCAATTTGCACAGCCACGCCTTTCAGCGCGGCATGGCCGGTCTTGCCGAGCTCAGAGAGGCTTCTGCCGACAGCTTCTGGACCTGGCGGGACGTGATGTATCGTTTCGTCGGCCGCATGACGGCCGACGATATCGAGGTCGTCGCCGCGCAGGCCTATGTCGAAATGCTGGAAGCGGGATTTACCCGGGTCGGGGAGTTTCACTACATTCACCATGATGTCTCCGGCGAACCTTACGACAATCCGGGTGAACTGGCCGAGCGGGTTGCCGCAGCCGCGGAAGTTTCGGGCATCGGCCTCACGCTGCTGCCGGTATTTTATGCGCATGCGGGATTTGGCGGTCGCAGCCCTGATCCCGGTCAGCGTCGTTTCGTCAATAATGTCGACGGATTTTTGCGATTGATAGATGCCAGCCGCCGCGCGGTAGCCGGACAGGACGGCGCGGTGGTCGGTCTCGCTCCTCACTCGCTTCGAGCCGTCACACCTGACGAACTCAAGGAAGTGGTGGCGCTCGCCATGGATGGTCCGATTCACATCCACGTCGCCGAGCAAACCGGGGAAGTCGAGGATTGCATAGCCTGGAGCGGACAACGGCCGCTGCAATGGCTGTTCGACCATGCGCCGGTCGATCGCCGCTGGTGTCTCATTCATGCGACGCACGCGACGCCGGCTGAAATCCACGCGGTCGCCGACTGTGGTGCGGTGGCAGGGCTATGCCCTGTGACCGAGGCCAATCTTGGTGACGGGACCTTCAGCGCGCAGGAATTCATCGGGCGCAGCGGGATATTTGGGGTTGGCACGGATTCCAACGTGCTGATCGGTCTGACAGACGAATTGCGGCAACTCGAATATTCGCAACGGCTGGCGCTGAAGGCACGAAACGTGATGGCGTCCGGCGACACCATATCGACCGGGCGCGCCCTGTTCGACAGCGCGCTGTGCGGCGGGTCGCAGGCGCTCGGCGTCACCAAAGCCGGGCTGACCGAAGGAGCCTTCGCCGACATCGTCAGCCTTGATGCGGAGAGCGTGGCGCTGGCCGGTCGCGCCGGCGACGCGATCCTCGACAGTTGGATCTTCGGTACCGGTCGGTCGCTGGTGGATTGCGTCTGGGCACGCGGCCGCAAGGTCGTTAAAGACGGCCGGCACCTTGGCCGGGAGACGGTCGCACCGCGCTTCCGCCGGGTGATCGAGGGGTTGCTTTCTGCATGACTGTGAAACCGAAAGCCGTCGCCGAAGGCACGACCAAAACGCTGTACCAGCGGATCCGCGGCGATCTCGAGGCTAAGATCACCTCCGGTGACTGGCCGCCGGGGCATCGCGTGCCGTTCGAGCACGAACTGATGGAAACCTACTCATGCTCCCGCATGACCGTGAACAAGGTGATTTCGGCGCTTGCCGAAGCGGGTTTGGTGGTGCGCCGTCGCAGGGCCGGCAGCTTCGTCTCACGGCCGCGGGTGCAATCCGCGATTCTTCAGATTCCCGATCTCAAAGGCGAAGTCGAAAAGCGCGGCGAACGCTATCAGTACCGGCTGATTGATCTTCGCAAGCGCGTGGCCCTGGCCCACGACAAAACCCGTCTTGCGGTCGGCGCGCGCGCGCAGGTGCTGGCGATACGTTGTCTGCATGAGGCGGAAGGCCAACCGTTTGCGATCGAAGATCGGCTGATCAATCTGCAGGCGGTGCCGGACGCGCTGCGCGAAGACTTTTCAACGACACCGCCGAATACCTGGCTGGTCGGTCACGTACCCTGGACCGAGGCCGAGCATCGCATCACGGCCTGCAACGCCGACAAGGATCTGGCCAAGGATCTAAAGATCGACGAGGGCGCGGCATGCCTGGTGATCGAGCGACGAACGTGGCGTAACGGCGAGCCGATCACCGCGGTGCGGATTACCCATCCCGGACACCTCTATGATTTGGTCGCGCGGTTCACGCCAACCGGCTGAAGTCTCTCTTGTTGCTTCGTTCGATCGTTTTATTTTTGCGCCGCGCGCTCGACGAAGCTGTTGGTCCACAAATCGTTCTGTGACGCGGCCGCGTCGAATTCTTTGCCAAAATTGGTGCCGACCTCCTTGGAAAACACCAATTGATTCTGGAAGGCCTGCACGTCCAGCTTGCCACCGCCGGCGACGCCGCTGTTGAGCGATTTGACTGCGGCGTCGATGGCCCCCGGATCGGCTTTGACGAAGAACTGCTTCTGAATGGCTTGCGCGGTCGGCTCGGGGTTCTTCAGCAGGGCCGTGCTGGCCGCTTGCATGGCCTGCGCGGTCTTGACGATCAACGCCGATGCCTTGTCGTTGATCGGCTTCTTGGCAACCAGCACCAGGTAGGGCTGATTGGCGAGCAGCGGAAAGTCATCGCCGAGCGAAATCAGGATCGTGCCGGCGCCCGATTTGGTTGCGAGGTAGCCTTCAGGCGGCGACAGCACGAAGGCATCGATGCGCTTGTTTTCCAGCGCTGCCTGCAGCGCGAGGGGACTGCCGACCTGTGCGATGCTGATATCGCTCTTCGGGTCGAGGCCGCCTTTCGCCACCAGCCATCGCGCCGCGGTTTCCTGGGTGCCGCCGACCGCAGCGACGCCGATGGTCGCGCCTTTCAGGGCGGCAATGCGCTTTTGCAGTGGATCACCGGGTTTCACGCCAGTCTTTTCCAGGAACGATGGCGCAACAACGACCTCGAGCGTCACCTTCGACATCAGATTGTAGACGATTTCGAATGGCTGGCCTTTCGCCGCGGCGCGCAGCACCGATTCCGTTCCGACCGCGGCAAGATCGACGTCGCCGGCATCCAAGGCCGCGAGTGCGGCCGGATCGCCACCAGGCGAAACCACCACCGTTCCGGTCAATCCCTGAGGAGCGAAGCTATTCAGTGCACGAGCTCCCCACAGGGGAAGGAAACTCAAAGAGGCGAACCCTTGTGCGATGCGTACGGTTTCTTCAGCGGATGCCAGGGTCGGAAGCAACAGTAACGCTGCTGCAATAGTCATCGCTCGGGTCAGGCCGGTTATCGAAGACATATTTGCTCCTGTTGCAGCAGTCCGAATTCAGATATCGCTTGGTGCGCGCGCGGTTGGCGTTTTCCAACGGAGAAAGCGCCGCTCCAGCCGTCCCGTCAGAGTATTGGCCACGACGACAAAGGCGAGCAGGATGACGATGCCGGCGAACACGCCAGCCGGATCATAGGTCGACGATGCCTCGTGGATGAACAGACCGAGGCCTTGGGTGGACGACGTGAATTCGCCGACGATCACGCCGATGACGCTATAAGGCACGGCCATTCGCATGCCGAGGATGACATAGGGCGCCGCTGCTGGAAAATAAACGTGATAGGTGAGCTGGCGCTGGTTTGCGCCCATCACCAGCGTCAGGTTGACCAGTTCGCGATCGACGGCGCGGACGCCGGTATAGACATTGTAGAACACGAGAAAGAAAACCATGATCGAGGCGAGCGCTACCTTCGACCAGATGCCGATACCGAACCAGATGATGAACAATGGCGCGAGCGCGATCTTGGGCACGCCGTAGAATGCCATGACATAGGGTTCGAAGATGCTGGCGAGCCGCGGCGAGCGGCCGAGCGCATAGCCGCCCAGAATTCCGCCGGCAACACCGATGACGTAGCCGAGCACAAGCTCCTGGCCGGTCGTCCACAGATGCGGATAGATTTCTCCGGAACTGAAAAGTTCGTACAGCCGCTCGGCTACGGCCGTGGGCTTGCTGACATAGATTTCCTTGATCAGCCGGCCCGCGGCCCATTGCCAGAATATCAAAATCGCGATGCCCGGCAGCAGAAGCGTCAGGAAATGCGTGGCTTTACCTCGGAACGAGCGCCTTCTGGCTGCCGGGAGTTCAGCCGTGGCCGATGGGCTGGCTGTGGCGGAGATGTCGTTCATCGTCCTGCCTTCTGTCTCAATGCGACCGTTGCCGAATATCGATTTGCGACCGGAACACCGACCACACCTGCTCATAGGCCGCTTCGAAGCCTGGATTGCGAAACGGTTCGAACACATCGCGCGGCCGCGGCAAATCGATTTCGATGTTGGCCAGCAACCGTGAAGGACGCTGACTCATGATCACGACGCTGTCCGCGAGCAGTACGGCCTCGGTAATGTCGTGGGTGATAAAGAGGACGGTCGCGCCGGCCTCGCTCGAAAGCATTTGCAGGTCATCCTGCATTACCATTCTTGTTTGCGCGTCGAGCGCACCAAATGGTTCGTCCATCAGGATGACATCCGGCCGATACACAAGCGTCCGTGCGATCGAGCCGCGTTTCTGCATGCCGCCGGACAATTGACCGGGAAAATAATGTTCAAAGCCGCCAAGGCCGACGGCCTCGATCGCCGAGGCGACGCGCTTCTTGCGTTCGGCGGTGGCGACGCCCCGCAGCAGCAGTGGCAACTCGACGTTTTCCGCGAGCGTCTTCCACGGAAACAGTTGGGCCTGCTGCGGCACGAAGCCGACCTCGCGATTGACATCGCTGATCACGCGGCCGCGGTGGCGCACGCCGCCGCGCGTCGGCATTAAAAGGCCGGCCGCCATTTGCAACAGCGTGCTCTTGCCGCATCCGCTCGGTCCAATCACGGCGACGAATTTACCGCTTCCGACTTCGAAGCTAATTCCTTCGATTACCCGGATCTTCGACTGCGATCCCGGCGCCGGGAAATCCTGGCGGATGGCATCGAACGAGAGGACAGCTTCAGTCATGACGGCAAGGCTCGCGTGATCATGTCTAGACATAATAACATGTATATACATAATGGAAAGGGCAGCCCTGCGGCAAGGGCAGATGATAGGCATAGTTGTGCGATTGTGAGGCAAAAGTCGCCCCTGACAACGCAGTTCTCCAGCCAGTAAGGAGGTCACGAGCGTCGTTGACTTGCTGTCGCGCGGATCCTGCAAACCTGAAGAGCGGACGGCGCGGCTATGCTTGGCCCTTGAAATTGCTGTACCCGTAGATGGGGAGAGACTAAGCGACACCGTCGAAACGTAAACCGCGCTGGCTCGTCCTTGGCGCCACATGTGCGCTCAGCCTGGATCATTGACTGCTGCCTCGAGAGGAAGACATCTGCTGAATTTTTTTGCGTGTATCGGACCGGTCCTCCCGGCATGATTGCCCGACCCCGGCCAGCACCGAGGATTTTTGCTTTTTTCGAAGATAGGAGCACTTGAGTGAAGGCCGTCTATACCGAACTGCACCGAAGCCATGATCCGCAATTCTTCCTGGTTCGCGGTGTCGTCAAGCGCACGACCGAGCAGCCTGAACGCGCGGATCGGCTGCTGGCGGGACTCAAGGCCGGCAGGCATCAGTTGGTTGAGCCGACTGTGTTCGGGCAAGGGCCGCGAGCAAGGATCCACAGCCCCGAATATCTCAGCTTCCTCGCCGAAGCGTGGGACGCCTGGTCCGCGCTCAGCGATGCAGGTTCGGAGATGATCGCCAACATGCATCCCGTTCGCAATGCCGGGACTTACCCTACGCACATCGTGGGCCGTCTCGGCTGGCATACCGTCGATACGGCCTGTCCGATCGGGCCCGGCACCTGGGCCGCAGCCTGCGCCGCGACGGATGTGGCGACGACGGCAGCTCAGCTAATCCTGGACGGCGAGGACGCGGCCTACGCGCTCTGTCGTCCTCCGGGCCATCACGCCTATCATGACCTCGCCGGCGGCTTCTGCTTCCTCAACAACAGCGCGATTGCGGCGGCCCATCTGCGGCTTAGGCATGAGCGTGTAGCGATCCTCGACGTCGACGTTCATCACGGTAACGGCACGCAGGGCATCTTCTATCAACGGGGCGATGTCCTGACGGTCTCGATCCATGCCGATCCGACCTTTTTCTATCCGTTCGTCTGGGGATATGCCCATGAACGCGGTGCCGGCGCGGGTCTTGGCGCCAATCTCAATATTCCGCTGCCGATCGGCACCGGCGATGAGGGATACCTGCAGGCGCTCGGCGTGGCGCGAAAAATGATCGAGGCTTTCGCGCCGGGCGCTCTGGTGGTTGCGCTTGGCCTCGATGCGTCGGAGCACGATCCGCTCGCGGGTCTCGCAGTGACCACGAACGGATTCCAGCGCATCGGCAAGGCGATCGCGGGCTTGGGGCTGCCGACCGTGTTCGTGCAGGAGGGCGGATATTTGTCGGATATTCTTGGGGCCAATCTGACAGCGGTTCTCGCGGGGTTCGAAGAAGCGCGCTGACGCCAGCGGCGTCGCTGCTTCGAAAAGCCGGTACGTCGTGCCCCGGAGATGCATACGCGAGGATGGCGGGCGGCGCCCGGCAGCATGGGCAGGATGCGTTCTGGCGCCGCCTTGAAATTCTATTCCAGACATCGGCCCAACTATGAAGTTTATTCCCGGACAGATCGTCTATTGTGCCGACGCAACGCAACCGGATTGCGCGGCCGCGCTGCTACTATCCCGCTCAGCACGGAGATGTGGTGTAGAGCGGGCAGCGAGAAATGCAGACGATTGGCTTGATTGGCGGAATGAGTTGGGAAAGCACTGCTATTTATTACCGTCAGCTTAATGAGCAGGTCCGTGCCCGGTTGGGCGGGCTTCATTCTGCCGAGATATTGATGCGTTCGGTCGATTTCGACGCGATCGTCAGCCTGCAGAAGCAGGGGCGCTGGGACGACGCCTGCAATATTCTTGCAGATATCGCCCGCGCCCTGGAAGAGGCGGGGGCGGGCTGCCTGCTGATCTGCACCAACACCATGCACAAGCTGGCCGAGGAAGTGCAGCGCGCGGTATCGATCCCGCTCCTGCATATCGCCGACGTCACCGCAAGCGCCATCAAGGCCGACGGATGCAAGCGGCCGCTGTTGTTGGCGACGCGCTACACGATGGAGCAGGAATTCTACGTGCAGCGGCTGCGCGATCATTTCGGGCTGGATCCTGTCATTCCCGATGCCGATGACCGCACCATTGTTCACGACATCATCTTCGATGAA
Source organism: Bradyrhizobium canariense (assembly GCF_900105125.1). Lineage (NCBI taxonomy): Bacteria > Pseudomonadati > Pseudomonadota > Alphaproteobacteria > Hyphomicrobiales > Nitrobacteraceae > Bradyrhizobium > Bradyrhizobium canariense. The sequence goes on from NZ_LT629750.1 coordinate 6,800,924, forward strand.
TTGTGCCAGGGGATCGTCAACGCGCGTTCCCGCGAACTCTATCTCGACGTCATCGCCCGCGGGAAATCGCGCGGCGCTGACAGCGTGATCCTCGGTTGCACGGAAATCTGCTTACTGGTCGGCCCGCAGCATGTCGATCTGCCGGTATTCGACTCGACATTGCTGCACGTCGACGCGGCAATCGAATTCTCGATGGCAAAGCAGGCGCCGCATCCGAGGGCTGCGTGAAATGACGGTTCCAGGCCGCGAAGTGGCATTGATCTTGCTACGTATTTCCGAAGCCCCGCGCAGGTTTATGACAGAAGAGTGAGTGATATGGTTGTCTCTGTCGATGCCATCAGGCCCGTTCTTGACCACGTCGTGGTCAATGTGATGGGCAAGCTGGGTGAGGCAGCCGAGCAATACACAAAGCTCGGCTTCCAGCTCACCGAGCGCGGCCATCACACACTGGGCTCAAGTAACAATCTCGCGATCTTTCGCGACAATTATCTGGAACTGCTCGGCTACCTGCCCGGGCGCGAAACCAAGCGCGCCGATCTGTGGACGCATCCCGCCGGGCTGACCGGCCTCGTCTTCAAGTCACCCGATGCGAATCTTGTTTATGCGGCGCTGACGGAGCGCGGCGTGCCCGTGCTCGAGCCGATAAGTTTTGCCCGGCCGGTCCAGCTGCCGGGCGGTGCGCAGGACGCGCGCTTCAAGGTGATCCGTGTCAGTGGCGAGCAGGTGCAGAACGGCCGAACATTCTTCTGCCATCACGATACGCCGGAACTGGTGTATCGGCCCGAGTGGCAACTGCATCGCAACGGCGTCACCGATGTCGTCGAATTCGTGATCGCCTCGCGCGATCCGGCGCGCACCGCGTCGCTCTACGAGCGGATGTTCGGCGCGCCGCTGCTGAAGCCCGTTTCCGGCGGCGTATCGTTTACGGCCGGTGCTGCCACCGTGCTCGTATTGAAGCCGGAGGCGGTCGCCGAGCGTTACGTGGGCGCCGCGTTAGCCGATCCCACCGGTTCGGATCGAATGGTCGCGCTGACGTTCAAGGTGACTTCGCTGGACCAGCCGCGCGCGGTGTTCGACGCGGCGAAGATTGCGTACCGGCCTTTTGAACGCGGAATCGTGGTCGATCACGCGCAGGCCGCCAACGTCGCGCTCGGGTTCACCGCGTGAGATGTATGACTTGACGAAGGGGGTTGTCCGGGACCGCGCGGAGACGATCTGCGGCAAGCCGGCCGGGCAACACGCGATCTTGATGACGCAACAGGCAGCGGATCAACGGGCGACAGCGTCGCCTGCCGCGGCCTAACAACGGAGCGATACGGAAGATGCGAGCGGTAGTCCTTCGGGAACATGGCGATAACGACAAGCTTGAATACGAGGCGGATTATCCGACGCCGAAGGCAGGCGAGGGCGACGTCGTCGTGCGGGTCAAGGCCTCGTCGATCAATTACCACGACGTCTTCACGCGTCGCGGAATGCCGGGCATCAAGGTGCCGCTGCCGGTCATCATCGGGCTCGACGTGGTTGGCGAGATCGCCGAGATCGGCACGGGCGTCGACGGCTGGAAAGTCGGCGATCGCGTTCTGATCGATCCGGTCAACCGTGTCGAAGGCGGCCTGATGGGCGAAACCCAGGACGGCGGCCTCGCCGAATTCTGCCGCGCCAAGGCCCATCAACTGGTCCGGATTCCCGATGGCGTCAGCTTCGAGCAGGCGGCGGCGCTGCCCGTTGCTTATGGCACCGCGATCCGGATGATGAACACCATCGGCCAGATCAAGGCCGGCGAGAAGGTGCTGATCCTCGGCGCCAGCGGCGGCGTCGGCGTCTGCTGCGTCCAGCTCGCCAAGCTTGCGGGCGCCTATGTCATCGCCTGCGCCGGCAATGAGGAAAAAGGGCGTCGGCTGACCGAACTCGGCGCCGACGAGATTATTCTCTACACCCAGAACGATTTCATGAAGACGGTGTTCGAGCGCCATGGCAAGCCGCATCGGCGGCGGTTTGTCGAGGGCGGCGGCGTCGATGTCGTGGTCAATTTCACCGGCGGCGACACCTGGGTGAAATCGCTGCGCTGCCTGAAGCTGGGCGGCCGACTGCTCACCTGCGGCGCCACCGCCGGCTACTCTCCCACCGAGGATATCCGTTTCATCTGGACCTTCGAATTGAAGGTTCTTGGCTCCAACGGTTGGGAGCGCGAGGATATCGAAAAATTGTTCGATCTGGTGCGGGCCGGCAAGCTTCAGGTGCTGATCGACAAAGCCTATCCGCTCACGGAGGCGAAGGAAGCGGTGCGGGTGATCGAGGATCGCGCCGTATTCGGAAAAGTCGTGGTGGTGCCGTGAGCAAGTCCGAAACCACCGCGCTGACGGCCGCCGAAATCCAAAAGATGCTGGATGCCTCGCCGTTCAACCTGTTTCTCGGCCTCACCGTGGTCAATGCGGATCCGATCAAGCAGGAAGTCACCATGCGCTCAGTGATGCGTGCGGAGTTTGAACGCCGTCCGGGATCGAAGCAGTGGCATGGCGGCGTGATCGCCTCGGTGATCGACACCGTCGGTGACTTCGCGGTCGGCATGATGGTCGGCCGCGGATTGCCGACGGTCAATTTCCGCGTCGACTATCTCAAACCCGCGGTCGACACCGCGCTGGTCGCGGTGTCGCGGGTGCGCCGCGCCGGCAAGAGTGTCGGCGTCGCCGACGTCGATGTGTTCGACGAGAAAGGCGCGCTGCTGGCGATCGGAAGAGGGACCTATTCAACACTCGAAGCAAAATAACAACGCAAACAACAACACTGGGACGGACGACGCACGACGAGGACCGGTTCGACGTAATCGAAACAAGGAAGAACGATGAACAGGTTTTCGAGACGTGACTTTCTGATGACGAGCGCGGGCGCCGCGTTCGCAACCCGCATGATCGAGCCTGCGCGCGCGGACGTCGAGGCACCAAAGCGCGGCGGCACGCTGCTCGCGACCTGGGGCGGCTTCGAGCCGCAATCGCTGTTCGTTCCCGCCGGCGGCGGATCGAGCCCGTATTTCACCTCGACCAAGGTCCACGAGCGGCTGCTCCGGCTCACGGTCGATCTGAAGTTCGAGCCGGTGCTGGCGCTCGAGATCAAGCCCGCCGCTGATTTTCGCAGTTACACGATCAAGCTGCGCGACGGCGTCACCTGGCACGACGGCAAGTCGTTCACCGCGGATGACGTCGTGTTCAACGCGATGGAATACTGGAAGCCGATTTCGGCGGGGGTGTCACTAGATGTGCTGGAAGGGGCCGAGGCGACCGATCCGCTGACCGTGGTGCTGAAATTCAAGGCGCCTGTTCCGGAGTTCTTCCTCAAGTCCGTGCTTGCCGGCAAGTCCGGCCTCGTCATTCCCAAGCACATCTATGCGGGCGGCAATATCATTACCAACCCGATCAACAACACGCCGGTTGGTACCGGCCCGTTCAAGGTCAAGGAATGGGTCCGCGGCAGCCATGTCGAATATCTTCGCAACGACAAATACTGGAACCCGTCGCTGCCCTATCTGGATCGTCTCGTGATCCGCTGGTGGCGCGACCCGGCATCGCGATCGGCGGCCTTCGAGGCTGGCCAACTCGATATCGGCACCTTCAATCCGATTCCGATGCCGGACATCGATCGTCTCATCAAGGGCGGCAAGATCATTGCCGAAACCAAGGGCTATTCTAACTCGGCCTGGGTCACCACCATCGAATTCAACCAGCGCCGCGACATCTTCAACAAGCGGGAAGTGCGGCAGGCGCTGATGCAGGCGATCGATCGCCAATTCATTTCCGACACGATCTTCTTCGGCCGCGCCCATCCCTCGATCGGCGCCATCCACTCCTCGAACTCGATCTTCTTTACCAAGGATGTCCAGGATTACCCGTTCGATTCCAAGAAAGCGGCCAAGATGCTCGATGCCGCCGGCTATCCGGTGAAGGGCGGCTCGCGTTTCAAGCTCAACCTGGTCTCGGCCGGCTGGTTCGAGGAAAACGAGAAGATTGGTCAATACATCAAGCAGGCGTTCGAGGATATCGACATCACAGTCGATCTGGCGGTGCCCGATCGCGCGACGTCGCTGAAGCGCATCTACACCGACTACGACTACGACGTCGCGATATCCAACAATTCCGGCAGCATCGAGCTGATCCCAAGCGCGACGGAGTTCTATACCACCGACGGCATCGTCAAGGGCGCCGCGTTCCGCAATGCCACCGGCTATTCGAACCCGAAACTCGACGAGGTCGTCGCCAAGATGGCGGTCGAGACCGATGAACCGAAACGGATCGCGCTGGCCAAGGACTTCGACCGCCTCGCAACCAGCGAGGCGCCGCTGTTGCCGCTGGTTGATCTCGAACCGGTGACGATCGCGCGTTCCGACGTCCGCAACCATTCCACGACCGCGGACTTCATGGGCGAAAGCTGGGCCGAACTCTGGCTCGACCGCTGAACGGAGCGCCGACTTGCGTCGCATCGTCCTTCGCCGCCTCGTGCAGATCATCCCGCTGGTGTTGGCGGTGATCGTGCTCAACTTCGTGCTGATTCATCTTGCGCCCGGCAGCCTGTTCGACGTCATGACGTCGGAGCAGCAGATCACGGATCCTTCGATGCTGGATCAGCTGCGCCACACCTACGGGGTCGACCAGCCGACCTGGGTGCAGCTGGCGAAGTATATCTGGTCGGTGATGCGGCTCGACCTCGGGTTTTCCTACCGGCAGAACGCACCGGTGCTCGACGTGATCATGGACCAATTGCCGGCCACCCTGATCCTGATGCTGTCGGCGACCGCGATCGCGCTCGTGGTCGGCGTGACTGCCGGCGTACTGGCGTCGGTCAGGGTCAATACGATATGGGACAATCTGATCTCGCTCGGCGCAGTTTTCTTCTTTGCCGCGCCGAGTTTTTGGCTCGGGATCATGATGACGGTGCTGTTCGCCGTCAAACTCGGCTGGTTTCCTGTCGGCGGCATGCGCACGATTGGCGCCGACAACGGCGCGTTCGCCGATGCGCTGGACGTGATGCATCATCTGGTGCTGCCCGCCACCGCGCTCGGCCTGTTCTACGCCGCGACCTATGCGCGGGTGATGCGCGCTTCAATGCTGGAGGTGTTCCGGCTCGACTTTGTCCGCACCGCGCGCGCCAAGGGGTTGTCGCCGGCGCGGGTCACGCTGGCGCATGTGATGCGCAACGCGCTGTTTCCGATCATTACGCTGCTCGGTCTGCAATTGGGCACGATCCTCGGCGGCAGTGTGGTGATCGAGGCCGTGTTCAGTTGGCCGGGCATCGGCAGCCTGCTGTTCGATAGCGTCATGAGCCGCAATTTCCCGATGGTGCTCGGCGTTCTCGTGCTGGGCTCGCTGCTGGTCGCGGTCGCCAATGCCGCGGTGGACCTGCTTTATCTGCGGCTCGATCCGCGTATTCGGCCGAGGTAGGCGCATGTTGACGCTGACCATCGATTTTGCCCGCCGCTTCGCCCGCAATCGTGCGGCGCTGGCCGGCCTCGTCCTGGTGGTCGTGGTGATCGGCGTCGCGTTGGCTGCGCCCTGGATGTTCCCGCGCAATCCGCTGCGCATCGTCGGCCGTCCCGAGATCTGGCCGTTCGTCAACTCGCGTTATCCGCTGGGCACGGATTCGCTGGGCCGTGATATCGCGGCGATGATCGCCTACGGCGCGCGCACCACGCTCTTGATCGGACTCTGCGCCAGCCTGACGGCAACGATCATCGGCATCACGGTCGGCGCCATGGCCGCCTATTTCGGCGGATGGGTTGACGAACTGCTGATGCGCTTCACCGAACTGTTTCAGACCATCCCGAACCTGATCTTCGTGCTGACGATCGTTTCAATTCTCGGCCAGAAGATCGAATATGTGACGATCGCCGTGGGGATCGTGAGCTGGAATCCGATCGCGCGGCTGACGCGCGCCGAGTTCCTGTCGCTGCGCGACCGCGAATTCGTCCAGGCCTGCCGTGCGATGGGAATGGGCAATCTGCGGATCATGTTCGGCGAGATACTTCCCAACGCGCTACCGCCGGTGATCGTGCTGTCGTCGCTGGTGATCGCCGGCGCCGTCCTGTTCGAATCGGCGGTGTCGTTTCTTGGCCTCGGCGATCCCAACGTCTCGAGCTGGGGACGCTTGATCGGCGATGGCCGTACCCTGATCCGCACCTCCTGGTACATCTGCGCGGTGCCGGGCGTGGCGATCATGCTCACGGTGCTGGCGCTCAATTTGGTTGGCGACGGTCTCAACGATGCGCTCAACCCCAAGCTTCGGGACCGCTAACATGGGCGTCAGCAAGGTTCCTGACGGCGCCCCGATCCTCGATATCGACAGCCTGCAGGTGTCGCTGTTCACCCGGCGCGGCGTGCTGCCCGCGGTCGACGGCCTGTCGCTGACGGTCTCGGCCGGCGAGACCGTGGCTGTTGTCGGCGAGTCCGGCTGCGGCAAGTCGCTGACGGCGCTGGCGGTCATGCGCCTGTTGCCATGGCCGCCGGCCAGGATCGTCGGTGGCGCGGTGCGCTTCATGGGACGCGACCTTGCCACCTTGTCCGATCGCGCGATGCAGCGCGTGCGCGGCAAGGATATCTCGATGATCTTTCAGGATCCGATGAGCTCGCTCAATCCAGTGGTCACCATCGGAGATCAGCTGATCGAAGCGGTGCAGTCGCATAACGACGTCTCGCGCAAGGAGGCAGAACACCGTGCCGTCGAATTGCTGCGGCAGGTCCGCATCCCGGACGCCGAACGCCGGCTGCATGATTTTCCGCACCAGATGTCCGGCGGCATGAGCCAGCGCGTCATGATCGCGATGGCGATCGCCTGCGGACCGAAACTGCTGATCGCGGACGAGCCGACCACCGCGCTCGACGTCACCATCCAGGCGCAGATCCTGGATCTGATGAAGGAGCTGCAGGCGAACTTCGGCATGGCAATGATCATCATCACCCACGATCTCGGCGTCGTCGCCGAGACCGCGGACCGTGTCGTGGTGATGTATGCCGGCCGCAAGGTCGAGGAGGCGCCGGTCGAGGCGTTGTTCGAGCGGCCGCTGCATCGCTATACACGCGGCCTGCTCGGCGCCACGCCTTCGGCGATGCGGCGGCACAGCACCAGGCTTGCCGAGATCAGCGGTGCCGTTCCGGCCTTGTCCGAGCTGCCGGTTGGCTGCGCCTTCCAGAACCGCTGCCCCGATGCCTTCGACCGTTGCCGCGCCGAACGGCCGGCCTTGATGCCGCTGATGCCAGGCCGCACCGCGGCGTGTTTCGCTGCCGAAGAGGAGTTATCGCGACATGTCGCTGCTGTCGGTACTTAGCCTTTGCGTGCAATACCAGAGCGCGCAGGGCACGGTGCGCGCGGTCGACGACGTCAGCTTCGATCTCGAGGCCGGCGAGACCATCGGCCTGGTCGGCGAATCCGGTTGCGGCAAATCGACCTTGTCCAAGGCGATCATGCGCCTGGTGCCGTGCTCTGACGGCCGCGTCGTGCTCGACGGCCAGGACATCACCAATCTGCAGGGCGCGCAGCTCAAGCCTGTGCGCAAGACCATGCAGATGATCTTTCAGGACCCTTACGGTTCGCTCAATCCACGCCACGACATCGGCACCATCATCGGCCAGCCGCTCAGCGTCGCCGGATGGTCGCGCCGCGACATCCGCGATCGGGTCGCCGAGCTGATGCAGCAGGTCGGGTTGCCGGCGGATGGCGCGCGGCGCTATCCGCACGAATTCTCCGGCGGTCAGCGGCAGCGGATCGGAATAGCCCGTGCGCTGGCTCTGAGACCGAAGGTCATCATCTGCGACGAGCCGGTGTCGGCGCTGGACGTCTCGGTCCGTGCCCAGGTCATCAATCTGCTGCAGGACCTGCAGCAGCAGACCGGCGTGTCGTATCTCTTCATCTCGCACGATCTGTCGGTGATCGAACACGTCTCCGACCGGCTGATTGTGATGTATCTCGGCCGCATCGTCGAAAGCGGGCGCGGCGCTGATCTCTGGCGGCAGCCGGCGCATCCTTACACGCTGGCGCTGCTGGCGGCGGCGCCGGTCGCCGATCCGAAGCTGGCGCGCAGCCGGACCAGAAGCATTTTGCAAGGCGAGTTGCCAAGTCCGCTCAATCCTCCGACGGGCTGCAGCTTCCACGAGCGCTGTCAGATGGCGCGCGAGCGCTGCAGCCAGGAGCGGCCGCTGCTGCGGGCGGTGTCCGGCGGCCGCATGGTGGCCTGTCACTATGACCTGCTCGAGCAGCCCGCCGGGGTGCCGCAGGCCGTGAGCGCGGCCAGATGAGTGATTTCAGGGAAAAAGGAGTCTTGCCCATGCGCTGGCATAATCTCGGTGATCTGATCGACCGCAACGGCAATCTCGACAAGGAGGCCATCGTCGATCTCGCCTTGCCCGGTGGTCCGCGGATCTACACGCATCGGCAGATTGACCGCCTCGCCGATGGGGTTGCGAACTACCTGTTCGAGCGGGGCTTCGCCCGCGGCACCCACATCGCAATCGCGGCGTTCAACCGGGCCGAATATGTTATCGCTTATTTCGGCATCATGCGGGCCGGCTGCATTGCCGTGCCCGTCAATATCAAATTGCCGCGCGAGACCGTCGATTACGTGATGGACGATGCCGCCATCGCGCTCGCCTTTGTCGATGCGGCGAACCGCGGGCTTGTGCGCGACAACATCCCGGTCATCAACTTCGACGACGCCGGTCCGAACGGGTTTGCCGCGACCGTCGCGCCCGGCATTTTTACGAGCGTGGTGGCAGGCCCCGACGAGGTTGGCCAGATGCTCTATACGTCCGGTTCGACGGGCCGGCCCAAAGGTGTACCGCTGTCGCATTATGGCCAGCTTTGGGCGATTTCGACCCGTACCAGCGGTGCGCAGAACGAAGCGGACCGCTACATCATCGCGCAGCCACTGTTTCATATGAACGGGCTGTTTGCGCTCAAGACCATCTTTGCCACCAACGCCTCGGTGGTGCTGCTGCCGGCGTTCGAGACCCGCAGCTATATCGAGGCGATCGCGAAATATAAGGTGACTGCGGCCGGCGCCGTTCCCACGATGTGGGCGAGGGTGGTCAAGGAGACCGAGCTGCTCGCGCGGAACGACATTACCTCCGTCCGTCGGCTGATGCTGGGTTCGGCGCCGATGACCATGGGGCTATGGGACAAGATCAAGCAGGCGCTGCCCAACGTCACGATCTCGATCGGCTATGGCACCACCGAGGCCGGTCCCGCGGTGTTCGGACCGCATCCGAACGGCATTCCGACGCCGCCGCTGGCGCTGGGTTATCCGATCACGCTCGACAGCGTCAAGCTGGTCAATGGCAGCGAAAACGAGGGCGTGCTGCTGATGCGCAACCCAGCGCTGATGGACCACTACCACAATCTGCCGCAGCAGACGGCCAAGGCGATCACCGACGGCTGGTACTACAGCGGCGACGTGATGCGGCGCGACGACAATGGATTTTATTATTTTGTCGGCCGTGCCGACGACATGTTCGTCTGTTCGGGCGAGAACATCTATCCGGGTGAAGTGGAAAAACTGCTTGAACGTCATCCGCAGGTCCAGCAGGCGGCGGTGGTGCCGCTGCCGGACGAAGAACGCAGCCAGGTCCCGGTCGCCTTCATCGTCACGCGCGCCAATGCCAAGCCGAGTGCCGAGGAGATACGGAAATTCACCATCGCCAATGGGCCGGCTTATCAGCATCCGCGCCGGATCGAGTTCGTCAACGAACTGCCTTGGGCCGGCACCAACAAGATCGACCGCAAATCCCTGATCGCGCGGGCGCGTTCGCTCGAAGCGGCACAAGGCTGGTCGGCGTGACAGCGCTGTCGGGCAAGATCGCGCTCGTCACCGGCGCCAGCCGCGGCATCGGCAAGGCGATCGCGCAGCGGCTCGCACGCGACGGCGCCACCGTCGCCATCCATTATCATGCCGCTGCGGAAGCCGCGAATGCCGTCATCGACGATATCATCGCGGCCGGCGGTTCGGCGTTCGCGCTACAAGCCAATCTGGCCGAACGCGGCGGCGCCACCGCACTCGCCGGAAAATTCAAGGCGGAACTGACGGAGCGATATGGCAGGGCCGAGTTCGACATCCTCGTCAACAATGCCGGGGTCGGCGGGCGCGCGACCATCGAGGACATCACGGAAGACGATTTCGAACGGATGCTGCAGATCAATCTCAAATCGCCGTTCTTCCTGATCAAGGCGCTGTTGCCGCATCTGCGCGCGGGCGGACGCATCATCAACATCTCGTCGATGGGAACGCGAGCTGCTTATCCGGATATGGCGGCCTATGCGCCGGCGAAGGCGGGACTGGAAGTGCTGAGCCGGCTGTTGGCTGTCCATCTCGGCCGTCGCGGCATCACCGTGAATGCGGTGATGCCCGGCGCGACCGCGACCGACATGAACGTCAATGCGCGCGATCCCGTCGCAAGTCAGGCGATGGCGAAGACGATCGCGCTTGGTCGCGTCGGGCGGCCGATGGACATCGCCAAGGTGGTGGCGTTCCTGGCGTCGGATGACGGTGGATGGGTCACCGGCCAGCAGATCGATGCCAGCGGCGGTCAGCGCTTGTAGGCTGCTTCCTTCCCGCGGAGCTTAGGCGCGGCGGCCGTGAGCTGCCGCTGTTGTTCAGTCACCGAGACCAAACCCGGTATTTGCATTTCGCGGCGCGCTTCGGGCCGGCGTAAGCCCTTTGCCGCGAGTTTGCGCAGGCGCTGACAAAAATTTATGCTCGCGGTTCATAAAATCCGGCAATAACATTGCTCAAATTCAGTAACAGGTAGTGGAAATTTCCGCGTCCTGCCTGGATTGGAGGCCGACATGCTCAATGAACTCGATCGCAAAATCCTCGCGATTCTGCAGGTGGATAGCAGTGTGTCGATGCAGGAGATCGCCGAGCGGGTCGGGTTGAGCTCGACACCCTGCTGGCGCCGGATCCAGAAGCTTGAAAGCATGGGCTATATCAAGCGCCGGGTTGCCCTGTTGGACGCGGAAAAACTCAACCTCGGCGTCAGCGTCTTCATCGCGGTCAAAACCAACCAGCATAATGCCGAATGGGTGCAGAAATTCCGCAAGATCGTTGTCGGTTTTCCCGAGGTGGTCGATTTCTATCGTCTCAGCGGCGACGTCGATTATCTGATCCGCGCGGTGGTGTCCGATATCCGCGCCTATGACGACCTGTACCAGCGCCTGATCGCCAAGATCGACCTGCACGACGTATCATCGATGTTTACGATGGAGCAGATCAAATCGACCACTGAGTTGCCCCTCATGAATGCGTAGGGCGGCTGGAAAGCCGCCGCCGCCCTCAATCTCACGCAACAGAATATCCTGACGACGAATCCTGATCCCACGTTGATCGTGAAGACGGGAGTGCTGGTCGCCGAACGACCGCGCCCGATTACCCGATCTGGGAGTCCCCGCAACCAGTGATTCTCGCGTAGACGAAGAACGTCTATTGGGCAGCATCTGCCTGCTGCATGCCGATGTACTCGATGGCATTGTCAGCCAGATCGTTTGGCCAGCCCACAATTCTCATCTCGCTCTCTCTAACGTTTCAAAAATCTTGCCGTTCATCAGGAGCGCGATTTCGGTCGCAGGCAGCGGCTTCTGGCATTCGGACAATGGATTGAGCCAGAAATTGGACTCGGGCAACATCTCGAACAGATTGCGCGCGGCCGCGCCAAGGCAGGTCTCGGGCTCCTTGACATAGTCGGATATGCGTTTCTTCGACGTAAAGGCGGGATGCCATCTCATGCCCTGGAATTCGACGGTGGCGACACTGATCTTTTCCTGAAATTTGAGCGAGCGGCGACGGCCCGGTTTCATTGGCGCTTCAGGAGTCAGCACATAGATTTCGGTTTCAAGCAGCGCTCGATAGAATGCGGGAACGATACCTGGATCCTTTCCCGCGGCCTGCATCAGGGCTTCGAGACTGTTTTCCGGTTCGAACACGATGATCCTCCCATGGAATATGATAATCCGATTTCTCGCATACCGCGCTTTGCGTGAAGGACAGATCGTGCCGCATTACCGGCGTCCTCCGCGATCCCAGCGATGACGCTAGCTCTGCTTGTCCCGAAGGGCGCGATAGATCGTATTGCGTGACACGCCGAGCCGGCGCGCGGTCTTGCTGATGTTGTTGCCGGTTTCCGCATACGCCGTCAGCACATGGGCGCGCTGAATCTCATGCAAGCCGTGTTCGAGCCCGCTGCTGCCCGACACCCTTTCAGGGCGCCGCTCGCTGGATGCAGGCCCGAGGAGGTTGTCGACCAACGTTTCGTCGATCAGATGTCCCGGCTCGGCCAGCGATAACCTTGACAGGACGTTGCGCAATTCGCGGATATTGCCATCCCAATTCAGCTCCGTCAGTCGATCGATTGCGCTTTCCGTCAGGTCCGCGGAGGGATCAACCTTCTCGATCAGATGGCGGGCAATCTTGGCGAAATCCGAACGTTCGCGCAGCGGCGACAATGTTACCTCGAGCGTATTGAGGCGAAACAGGAGGTCGGATCGGAAGCGGCCCTTTGCGATGGATTCGTCGAGATTGGCGTTGGTGGCGGACACCAGGAGAACGTCGACCTGGCGTTTGACGCCGCCGACCGGACGGACCGTCCAATCGTCCAGAAACCGTAGCAACACCGCTTGCAGCGTCACCGGCATATCGCCGATTTCGTCGAGGAACAGCGTGCCGCCATCCGCCTCTTTGAATAATCCGCCGGCGCCGCCTTTCTTGGCCCCGGTGAAAGCGCCCTCGGCATAACCGAACAGCTCGGCTTCGATCAGGCTATCGGGGAGTGCGGCGCAATTGACCGGGACGAAGGCGCCGGTCCGCCCGCTCGCGACATGGGCATGGCGGGCGAGTTGCTCCTTGCCGGTACCGGTCTCGCCGCGGATCAGGATCGGCATCTTGCGGGCCGCCGCACTCTCGACCCGCCGCACAACTGCCGCGATCGTCGGATCATCGGACACGAATTGCGTGGCGACTTCCTTCGGCAGCGGGGGCCGAGGTCTGGAAACTCCCTGAATCATCGGGAACTGGCGCGTGTTCTCGATTGTCGAGACGAACTGGCTGCCGACGTCGTCCTCAAGGCGCTGGCGTTCCTTGCGCCGGCCCTCGTCGAGATAGGTGCTGAACTTCGTGCGAAAGACATCGGCGAAGCGACGGCCGGGCGAGGCCGGCAAGCCGTGCAACAGGATGCCCGCGGCCCTGTTCGCCGCGAGTATCCTGCCCTCATTGTCGACGGCCAGCAGCCCCGCGCTCAACGTGTGCAAATATTCGCCGCGGTTGTGGAACGCGATCAGGATATTTCCGCGATGATGTTCGCGGAATAGCCCGTTCTCGATCTGCGTCGCCGCCATCGCGACGAGCGCCTGGGTGTGAGCCTGCCTGGACACGCAATCCGATGAAGCGTCCAGTATTCCAGCCAGTTCGCCATCGGGCGCGAAGATCGGCGCTGCGATGCAGGTCAGATTGTTGTAGCGCGAAAAAAAGTGATCGCGCCCGTGCACGACGATCACGCGTTTGAGATGGGCTGCGGTGCCAAGGCCGTTGGTGCCGCAAATACTCTCCTTCCAGACGGTGCCGGGACGAATGCTCGCCGCGTTCGAAGCGTCGCTGAAGCTTGGATCGGAGATGATGTCGAGCAGCAAGCCATCCGCGTTCGCAAAGGCAATCATGAAATTGGAACCCGCGATCTGCTGATGCAGCGTGTGCATCTCGGCGAGCGCAAGGCCGCGGACAAGCGAACAACGCTGCTGTTCCTGGCGAAGGACAGCAGGGCTGACGAATTCGGGTGTAGGCGGGCGCAGCGTGTCGAGGCCGAACGAAATGCAGCGCATCCAGCTGTCGTAAATGTCCGCCGACAACAGTTCCGCGGGCGGTGCTCCGCGCTGCTCAAGCGTCATCCATGCATTGTCGACGCGCCGGCTGGCAGGCAGCATCATCGATCCTCCCGGAACTGCTGTTCGGCATTTCCTCTTGATATTGGCCTGGTTCAGGCGTCGTTCGCGCGCCTGCGCTTTCACCGATCATAGATCAAACGAGCAAAAATCCAAATTTATCGCTGTTCGTTGCTGTCGTCTTCGAAGTGTTCCGTCTCGGAACAGTTTCGCTGTCAAGTTTGCTCCGATGCGGATCGGAGCAAACCGGCCGAGATGCAGAGAACGCAAGAAAGATCAGCTTGTTAAGAGCTTGGCACAGCCCTTGCTCACTTACTCGGCAAGACGACGTCGACGCGACAATCACAAAATAAAAATATCAGGGGGAGAGACAAATAAATGAAAGCCGCGGTGCTCCATGACTTTGATGAAAAGCTGACGGCGAAGGAATTCGTCAAATACGAGGATGTGACGGACCCGAAGATTTCGCGCCCGATGGACGTGATCGTTCGCATCGGCGGCGCCGGTGTCTGTCGCACCGATCTCCATATTGTCGAAGGCATTTGGCGCAGCAAGGTTGACGTCAAGCTGCCGTACATCATGGGTCACGAAAATGCCGGCTGGGTCGAGGCGATTGGGCCCGGAGTTGAAGGCGTCAAGGTCGGCGACAGCGTCATTTGCCATCCGCTGGTGACCAGCGGACATTGCCTCGCCTGCCGGCGCGGCGACGACATGCACGCGCTGGATAGTTCGTTTCCGGGCATCAACGCCAATGGCGGTTACGCGCAATATCTGCTCACGGGCCAGCGCTCTCTCATCAAGCTACCCAAGTCGCTCGCGCCGAAGGATGTCGCGCCGTACACCGACGCCGGACTGACGGCCTATCGCGCCGCCAAGAAAGCCTCCCGCCATCTGCTGCCCGGCGAATATGTCGCAGTGATCGGCGCCGGCGGACTTGGGCATATCGGCATCCAGGTTCTCGCTGCGCTGTGCGCGGCGGAGATCATCGTGATCGACTGCGCCGACAAGTCCCTCGATCTCGCCAAGGAGTGCGGCGCTCATCACCTCGTGAAAGCGGACGGCAATGAAGTCGAGGCCGTATTGGCGCTGACCGGTGGGCGTGGCGCCGAAGCCGTGATCGATTTCGTCGGTGAAGGCGACGCGATTGCCAAAGGCCTGTCGATGACGGCGAACGGCGGCTACTATTACATCGTCGGTTATGGCGGCAAGATCGATCTTCCGACCATCGACATGATCACGACCGAAAAGACCATCGTCGGCAATCTGGTCGGTACCTATCCCGAACTGGTCGAACTGATGGCGCTCGCGGATCGCGGCCTCGTCGATCTCCATACCAAAGAATACAGACTCAGCCAGGCCAACGACGCGCTCCATGATCTGCACAATGGGCGCATCCACGGCCGCGCTGTTCTGATCCCGTAGAAATTTTTCACAAGATGCTCAGCTTCAGTCCGGAACATCGAACCAGAGTAGTGCGAGTGACAGACGCCAGCGGGCGCGGACCGCAAATTACGGCAGAGGAGGCCGCCGAGCTGGAGCGCGCTCGGGAACGGATGCTCGCGCGGCACAAGCTGATCGAAGGCATGATTCGGAACAATGAAATGCAGCTGAAAAACGAGAGTGCCCGCGGCGGTGCAGAAATCGAGCTCGAATGCGCCCGCCGCGATGTGGCCCGGGGCGATGCCGGGGCGGGAGCAGAATTGGAAAGAGCGACTGCGCGGGTGCAGGCGCTTCACGAGGAGCATCAGCGTCTCGTCTCCGAGCGCGAATGGCTCAATGCGTCGTTGCTGGAATTTGAAAGCGGTCCTTCGGCCGGTGAACATCAACGCTCGGGGCATGCATGATGAGCAAGATCGAGATCAAGGCGGCCGGAAAGGCTGCGGCAGCCGGATCAAGCCATGCGCCGCCTCAGCACTTGGAAATGAGCGAGGAAGACAAGTCGAAAGACGCCTTCTTCATTCAGATCGCCGAAATCGCCGAGGCAATGATCGCACGGCACGGCAAGGACTTTGCAATTGGCGCCTTCGTCCTTTCGGCGAAATTCATCGCCGAGGGCAAGCCGCTGATCAACCGAACCAACGGAGGTGGGTAAGACGGTCAGCTCCGTCAAACCGGTTTGAACCAAAACTGTGATTTCGGAAATCAAAGTACCTTTACCGGACTTAAAGTTCGTTACGCCGACGCGAATTTGAAGAATGCGATCAAGAGAGCCAGCAATTGGGTTTCCTTTTGATCCCGTGACTAAAGCGAAAATGCTGAAGCCAAAACAACGTTCAAAGGAGAAGGAAATGACTGCAAGTCTGACGCTCAATAAAATTACCTCCCAGAAAGGCATAAGCATTGCCGAAGCGGCAAACCGGGTGGCCGATCTTGGCTGGACGCCAAGCTACGTGCAGGAGGCAATGACCTTTCCGACCGACTACAAGATCTCGAAGACGCCACGCGACCCGATGAAACAGGTGCTGCGGTCGTATTTCCCGATGCAGGAAGAAAAGGACAACCGCGTTTACGGGGCGTTGGACGCCGCGTTGCGCGGCGACATGTTCCGCAACGTCGAGCCGCGCTGGGTCGAATGGATGAAGCTGTTCCTGGCGATCATCCCGTTCCCGGAGATCTCGGCGGCGCGCTCCATGGCGATGGTCGGTCGGCTGGCGCCGGGCGAGGAATTGCGCACCGGCTTTACCATGCAGATGGTCGACGAGTTCCGCCACTCGACGATCCAGATGAACCTCAAGAAATGGTACATGGAAAATTATATCGATCCCGCCGGATTCGATATCACCGAGGCGGCGTTCGGCAAATGCTATGCCACCACCATCGGGCGGCAGTTCGCCGAGGGCTTCCTGACCGGTGACGCCATCACCGCCGCCAACGTCTATCTGACCGTGGTTGCGGAGACCGCATTCACGAACACACTGTTTGTGGCGATGCCATCGGAAGCCGCGCGCAACGGCGACTACGCACTGCCCACGGTGTTTCTGTCGGTGCAGTCGGATGAGTCCCGCCATATCGGCAACGGTCACTCAATGCTGATGGCGATGATCAACGATCCGTCGAACCATCAATTGCTGGAACGCGATCTGAAGTATGCCTTCTGGCAAAATCACGCGATTGTCGATGCCGCGATCGGGACTTTCATCGAATACGGCACGACCAACCGCGACAAGAACAAGGAATCCTATGCCGAGCTTTGGCATCGCTGGATTTACGAAGACTATTACCGGACCTACATGCTGCCGCTCGAGAAGTACGGCATCAAGATCCATCACGACGACGTCGCCGCCGCCTGGGATCGGATCGTCAAGAAGAACTACGTCCACAAGACCGCGCAGTTCTTCACGGTCGGCTGGTCGGTGAACTTCTGGCGCATCGAAGCCCAGACCGAAAAGGACTTCGAGTGGTTCGAGCACAAATATCCGGGTTGGTATGCCGAATTTGGCGACTTCTGGAAATGGCACGCCAAGCTCAGCGTCCCCGGCGAAACCAACATCCTCTTCAACAGTGAGGTGGGCTATGTGTACCCGCACCGCTGCTGGAGCTGCATGGTTCCCTGCCTGATACGCGAAGACTTCGTCTGCGATGAAGTCGATGGCAAGATGTACACCTATTGCTCGGAAGGCTGCCGATGGACCCACAAGGTCGCATTCTCAGCGGAATATGAAGGCCGAGCCACGCCAGCGATGGGCCGTTTCAGCGGCCGCCGTGAATGGGAAGACTGCTATCACGGCTGGGATGTCGCCGACGCGATCAAGGATCTTGGATTCGTCCGGCCGGACGGCAAGACCCTCATCGCGCAGCCGCATCTGCGCTTCGACTCCAAGGATATGTGGACGCTCGATCACGTGCGCGGACACACGCTTGGCAGCCCGCTGCGCGGATTCCGGGCGCTCTCGCCGATAGAGAGAGAAGTCGCGGTGGCTGATTATCGCAAGGGCTTCACGATCAATCCTTGCCACTGAGCATGACGAACGGAAGGGGCCGCTTCGGCGGCCCCTTTGCCGGCAAGCAGCAAGACCCTCCAGCCATTTTTTCAATCACGACGACGACAGGGCCGACATGATGACGGACGCGCAGGTTCACAAGGTTCGGTTCGAGCCGGTGGGCATCGAGATGGAAGTGGAAGAGGGCGAGACCGTGCTTGACGCAGCGTTTCGTCAGGGCATTTCGCTGATGCACGGTTGCAAGGAAGGACAATGCGGCAGTTGCAAGTCAAAGCTGATCGATGGCGACATCGAGCTGTTGAAATATTCGACCTTCGCCTTGCCGGATTACGAGAGCGAGACCAGCCACGTTCTGTTGTGCCGTACGCACGCCTTCAGCGATGTCAGCTTCGAACTGCTCAATTACGATGAAGACCTGCTCAGCCGTTCGATCGCGGTAAAGTCATTTGCCGGACAGGTCGCAAAAATCAGCGAACTGACGTCCGACATCCGGTTACTGGAAATCGAAATCGAGAAGCCCCTGAAATTCTGGGCCGGCCAATATGTCGATCTGACGCTGGGGGATGGCGCCATCACCCGTGCTTTTTCGATGGCGAACGCGCCCAGCGAAAGCAAAAACCTGCGCTTCATCATCAAGAAATATCCCAATGGGGCGTTTTCGTCGCAACTCGATGGAAAGCTGGGTGTCGGCGACGCCCTGATTGCCAAAGGGCCGTACGGCACCTGCTTCCGGCGCGAGGAGAGGCCCGGGCCGATGTTGTTGATCGGCGGCGGCTCGGGAATGTCGCCGCTGTGGTCGATCCTGGCTGATCACATCGCGAGCGAGGAACAAAGGCCCGTGCGGTTCTTCTACGGCGCTCGCACGCGCGCCGATCTCTTCTACCTCGATGAATTGGCGGCAATCGCCACCAAGCTCAAGGACTTCAAATTCATACCGGCGCTGTCGCACGCGGAGGCGGATGGCGCGTGGGCCGGGGAGACCGGATTCGTCCATGAGGTCGTGTTGCGTCATTTGCGCGAGGAGAAATTGACCGGTGCGATCGACGCCTACGCGTGCGGGCCGACACCCATGATCGACGCCGTGTTGCCGGTCCTGCAAATGAATGGCGTCGAACCGGACCATATCTATTTCGACAAGTTCACGCCGGCGGTGCGATGACGGCGTCCAGAGTTCGTCGCAGAACAAAATAGCAAAAGGGAGCTAGCCATGAGCGTACAAGCGAGCAGAGCGGCCACCAAGCCGGCATTCGTCAAATCAGGAGCCGCAGGGGCCGCGGTATTTCCGGGCTCCGATAGTCGCAAGTACAATTACTTCGAACCCAGGGGCCGCAAGGCGACCCACTACGAAGACATGACGGTCGATGTTCAGCCCGATCCCGAGCGCTATCTTTTGCAGGATTGGATCATCTCTTTCCCCGACGGAACGCCGACATATTGCAAGGACTGGACCGCGGCAAAGAGCTCCAACTGGCACAAATTCCGCGCCGTCGATCAGGAATGGGAACGCACGCATTACCAGCGCCAGTCGACGATTTGCGGCATGGTGCAGAACACCATCGAAAACGGCCGTAAATCCGGTGCGCCCGCTCGCTTCGACTCGGCCTGGGTGAAGATATTGCAGAACCATCTGGGCGCCTACAAGCACGCCGAGTTTGGTCTTGGCACTTCGACCATGCAGGCGCAGCGCTACGGCTATACGCAGATGGTCAACAACGCGATCCTGACCAACTCTTCCTACAAGCTGCGCTTCGCGCAGGATATCACGCTCTATCTGAGCGAGATCGGCCTCGACCTTCCGGGATTCGATATTTCCGCCGGCAAGCAGCACTGGCTGGAGGACCCGATCTGGCAGGGCGTGCGCAAATCAGTTGAATCGATCATGGGGTCAAACGACTATCTCGAGCAATATTTTGCGACCAATGTCGTGTTCGAGCCGCTGGTTGGCGAACTGTTCCGCTCCGGTTTCCTGATGCAGGCGGCCTCGGCGCAGAACGATTTCATCACCCCGGCCGTCGTTTCCGCGGCAGAGGCGGATTATGAGCGCAATCTCGCCAACACCGTCGAGCTGTTCCACATCCTCGGTACCGACCCAACTCACGGGACGCAGAACATTGCGCTGTTCAACAAGTGGCTGGCAAAGCACGCCGAGCTTGCACTTGATGCCGCCAATCATCTGCAGCCGATCTGGTCGCAACCGCGCGTCAAGGTCGCGACATTCGGCGACGCCTTGGGGCACGCCAAGAACCGCATCAAAGGCATAGCCTCCGAGCTTGATCTGAAAGTTCCGGCCAATCTCGCATCATAACCCGATCCTGCGCCCCTAACCCAACCCTTCAGGAGACAGCCATGCTTCAAGAGAACGACAACATCTTCAAATCGATGAAGGACATTACCTTCGAGGATACGGTTTCGCACCAATGCGGAGTCACGATGAACGACAGTGTCGAGGCACGCGCGATCGCTGACGTCATGAGCCGCCACGATCACATCAGGGTGACCTACATGCCGGCCATGATCCGCATCGACGGCGACGGCAAGATGGAATTCAAGATGGATGAAATTTCGGAGGAGCTTGGTCGCGTCATGACTCCGCATCTCTTCGAGATTTCAACCTCGACGCATTACGGCCGCATGGTCATGACGGATGATAACACGGTCATGCTGTTCGGCGACATGAACGAGATGATGAAATACATCGTTTGAAGATCGCTGCGAACAATGCCTGGCCGGCGCGCGCGCCGGCCAGGCCAATCCGGCTACGCCGATGGCGAGCCTCATAACACTCAATCCGAGCGGGAGCAGGAGAAACGCCATGTACAGGACAGCCAAGGGTGAAGAAATTTTCGTGATCGACGGGCATACCCATTTTTGGGACGGAAGCCCGGCCAACCAGAAGAATATCCACGGCAAGCAATTCATCGAATGCTTCTATGCGTACCACTCAAATCTCAGTCCGCCTTCGGAGAAGTGGGAGAAGGAGAAGTTCGAAAAATACGATGCCAAGACGATGTTCGACGATCTGTTCGTGACCGGCTACGACGACATGGCGATTCTGCAGCCGACCTATCTCACCGATTTCTACAAGAACGGTTTCAATACGACCGAGCGCAATGCGGCAATGAAGAAGAGCCACCCGGATCGTTTCATCCTGAACGGCGCCTTCGATCCACGCGACGGCACCAAGGGCCTGGAAGATTTGCATGCCCTGTCCGAAAAGCACAAGCTCAAGGGCGTCAAGCTCTACACCGCCGAATGGCGCGGCGAATCCAAGGGCTACAAGCTGAGCGACAAGGCGTCCTACAAATATCTCGAGGCGGCGCAAAAGCTCGGGATCAAGAATGTCCACGTCCACAAGGGACCGACCATTATTCCGCTTAACCGCGATGCGTTCGACGTGGCCGACATTGATGACGTGGCCACCTCGTTCCAGGATTTGAACTTCATTGTCGAGCATTGCGGCCTGCCGCGTCTCGACGATTTCTGCTGGATCGCGACCCAGGAAACCAATGTCTATGCGGGTCTGGCGGTGGCGTTGCCCTTCATCCACACGCGTCCGGGGTATTTCGCCCACGTCATTTCGGAGCTGTTGTTCTGGGTCGGGCCGGACAAGATCCTCTACGGCAGCGACTACGGCATCTGGACGCCGAAATGGCTGATCGACAAGTTCATGGCGTTCGAAATTCCCGCTGACGTCACCAAGGAAACCGGTTCGGTTTTGTCGATGGAGACGAAGACCAAGATTCTGGGCCTCAATGCGGCACGTCTCTACGGCATTGATGTCGAAGCCCAGAAGAAGAAGATCAGGGCGGGCGGGGGTTATGCCCACTTGCCCGAAGCCGTCCACGCGCCGAGGTGATCGCCATGAATGGTGGCGCCGAAGAGGCCGACCGGTCGCGCAACCGGCAGATCCATGACAAGCAAGCCGAAGTTTTGGCCTGCCTGCAAGACGTGATGGATCCGGAACTCGACGAGTCCGTAACCGACTTGAATTTCGTCACGAAAGCCGATGTGGATTCGAACAACCGGGTTCACATCGAATTCCGTCTGCCGACCTATTGGTGCGCCGCGAATTTCTCGTTCCTGATGGCGGATGACATGCGCCGTGCTGTGAACGCGCTGGACTGGGTCGAAGGCGTCAGCGTGGTACTGGGCGAGCACATGTATGCGGATAGGATCAATGCCGGCCTCGCCAGGGGGCTGTCGTTTCAGGAGACCTTCGGCGCGGAGGCCGATGGCGACCTGGATGATCTGCGTCAGACGTTTCTCGTCAAGGCGTTCCAGCGCCGGCAGGTCGCGTTGCTCAATCATCTCGTCGGGGCGGGTCACGCGCCCGAAACGATCGTGAGTCTGACGCTGGCGGAGCTCGGTTGCCTGCCGGTCGATGATGACGGTGCAAAACTGGTGCGGCGTTATCTTGAACGGCGCGCCGTCGCCGGGCCGCCAGGGGCTGATGTGCCGGCTTTCGTTGACGCAACGGGAGCGCGGTTGAAAACCGACGGCTTCGCTGCCTACGTTTCGGGCCTGCGGCGCGTCGGCATCAATGCCGAATTCAACGGCGCACTTTGCCGCGGTCTGCTTGCCGTGCGCTTCGATCTTGAAACGCCGTTCGTGCCTAAATCGAAAGCTTCGCCGGGATCATCGGATACGCAACACGTGCCCTGATGCCGGAGCGCCAGATCGAGATGAATTCGAGTAAGACGACCCCGTCGTAAAGTTGAGGATATCCAATGCCGAAAATCATGCTGCACGATGAAGCCGCGCGGGCCGCGCTGGGCAGGGGCGTCGCCAAACTCGCCAAAGCGGTGCGTGGCACGCTGGGTCCGAAGGGCATGAACGCGATCATGGATCGACCGATCGGTACGCCGATCGTGTCGCGCGATGGCGTCAGCATCGCCAGCGAGATCGAGCTTGAATGCCCATTCGAGAATATGGGCGCGCAGGTGCTGCGGGAAGTTTCGAAGCAGACCAATGACGAGGCAGGCGACGGCACCACCACCGCCACGGTCCTCGCCGACGTGCTTGTGCAGGAAGGCCTGAAGTGCCTGGCCGCTGGCGCCAACCCGGTCGAACTGGTCGAAGGGCTCGAACTCGCAGTCATCGAGACTATTGCCGCGCTGAAGCGCTCGGCCAAACCCCTGCAGGGCTCCGCCGGTCTGCGTGCCGTCGCAAGCATTGCCGCCAATGACGCGGCGCTTGGAGAAATGGTAGCCGAAGCCTTCGAGCGAGCCGGCAATCACGGGATTGTCGCGGTGGAATTTGGCAATACGGTTGAGACGACGCTGGAGATCGTCGAAGGCATGGCCTTCGAGCGCGGCTATCTCTCGCATCACATGGTCACGGATGTCGAGAAAATGCAGGTCGTTCTCGACAATCCGTTCATCCTGATGACGGATCATAAAATTCAGACCGGTGATCAACTGGCCGGTGTGATCTCGCTGATTGAAAAGAGCGGTCGGCCCTTGCTGATCATCGCCGAAGAAGTGGCGCCGCCCGTGATCATGCAGCTCTTGGCGCGCCGGGAGAAAACCAATTTCAAGGTGGCCGCGATCCATCCGCCTGAATTCGGCCATTGGCGCAAGGCGATGCTGGAGGACATCGCGATCACTACCGGAGGTCGCGTGATTTCGGTCGATCTCGGCGGCAGGCTCGAAAAGGCGGAACTGCATGATCTCGGCTCCGCGCGCCAGGTGCGGATTTCGGCCTCGAAGACGCTGATCACGGCGGGAGGCGGCGATCAAAAAAAGATCGCCGCGCGCCGCGAGCAGGTCATGCGCCAATATGATGCCGCGCCCGAAAATATCGAGCGGGACAAGTTCCAGGAACGAATCGCAAAACTCTCCGGCGGCACCGCGATGATCCTTGCCGGCGGCGCCACGCCGGTCGAGCAGAAGCGCCGCACCCAGCTGATCGAGGATGCGATCAACGCCACCCGGGCAGCGATCGAAGAGGGGATCGTGCCGGGAGGCGGACTGGCGTTACTCAAGACCGCTCCGAAACTTGACGAGATGATCGATGGGTTGAGCGGCGGCGCCAGGCAGGGTGCCGAGCTGCTTCAACGTGCGCTCAGCCGGCCGCTTTTCTACATTGCCGCCAATGCAGGCTTGAACGGTGAGGCCGAGGTTACGAGGGTTGCAAAAGGTGCGAACGGCCATGGGCTCGACGCACGCAACGGCGCATCTGTCGATCTCATCGAGGCCGGTATCATCGATCCGGTCAAGGTCTGCTACAGCGCGGTTCGCAATGCGGCCTCCGTCGCCGGCCTGATCCTGACGACGCAAACGTTGATCGCCAAGAAGCCGGACGACTACGATCCGACGGCTGGGCCCGCCTATGGCGGCGGCGCCGAGCTGCTTTGATCGCCGGAGCAGCAAAGCGGATTGTCGTCGCGAAACGGAACCGATGACACTTGCGAGCTATCTCGCAGGTCACCTCGGCTTTTTTTCTCCGAGGGCCCGGTAGATGGTGTTTCTTGAAACGCCGAGACGCCGCGCAGTTTCGCTGATGTTTCCGGCGGTCTCGGCATAGACCACGAGGATCCGGGCCCGCTGGATATCGTGCAGCGATCCCGGCGCCGTTGGCGGGGCCTTATCGATCATGGCCTGCACGCCGGCCTCGTCGATCAAGCCGCCGGTAGCGGCGAGCGTGAAGCGCGCCAGCATATTGCGCAGTTCGCGAATGTTGCCGGGCCAGGGACGCGCGGCGAGATGCGCGATGGTTGCCGGCGTGATTTCGCAATTTGGATCGATCGCGCCAAGCAGATGGCGAACGATGGCGTCGAAGTCGTTGCGATCACGCAGTCTCGGCAGCGTCACCTCGAGCGTATTGAGGCGATAGAGTAGGTCGGACCGAAAGCGTCCTTCGGCAATGGCCTTGTCAAGGCTGGCGTTGGTGGCGGAGATGAGAAAGACATCGACCTTCGATCTGACGCCGCCGACGGGGCGCACGGTCCAGTCATCAAGCAGGCGCAGAAGCACGGCCTGCAGCGCGACCGGCATGTCGCCGATCTCGTCAAGGAAGAGCGTGCCGCCGTCGGCCTCCTTGACGAGTCCGATGGCGCCGTCGCGCCGGGCCCCGGTGAATGCGCCTTCGGCATAGCCGAACAGTTCGGCCTCGATCAGACTTTCGGGAAGCGCGGCGCAATTGACGGGGACGAAGGCGCCGGTCCTGCCGCTGGCGGCGTGGGCGTGGCGGGCGAGCTGTTCCTTGCCGGTACCGGTCTCACCGCGGATCAGGATCGGCATCTTGCGTGCCGCCGCCGTCTCGACCTGACGGACAATGGCGCGAACCGCCGGATCGCGGGCGACGAAGCTGGAGGCCGTGCGCCGAACGTTATCGGCGAGATGTTGAGGTCCCGGCGTCAAATCTTTCCGGGGATGTGACGGACTTGCGGTCTCGCGGCGTTCAAAGGCGGGTTTCAAATGCTGGGCTTCGCGGTCCGCAAGGGGTGAGCGCCGCCGTGCATGCAGCACCACGATGGCGCCGATGCCGGAGCTTTCGTTGGCGACCAGATCGAAGCTCGCGTTCGGAAGCAGTTCCCTCAATTTGACCGGCCATTCATCGAAGGGAAGCGCTTTTAAAAAGCGGGTTGGTACGCCGTCGCGAACGCCGTGACGGTCATTCTGGAGCATATTCAGCGCGCGCTCGGTGGCGTGGAGGATTACGCCGCGACGGTCGAGCACGATGCACTCGTCGCTCGCCCACAGCGATCTCTTGGCGAGAAAGCGGCACAGTAATTCTTCGTGTTCCTGTCGTATTAATTGCGCCAACACGCTTTCCACGTGATGACCGACAGAAACCGCCAAAGCGAGGCTTTGCGGGTTGAACGTGCTGGCGGGGCCCGAGATATCCACCACGCCCAGCAGTTCGCCATCGGTGGGATCGTGAACCGGAACGGCAGCGCAGGTCCAGCGCTGCACCTTCGAGCAAAAATGCTCCGCCCCGCGGATCTGGACGGGTTTCGATTCCGCTATCGCTGCGCCGATCGCGTTGGTGCCGATGTCGGCCTCGCTCCATCGCCCTCCATGTTCCAGATGAACCGCGCGACCGGCGTCGATGACCCTGTCGTCGCCCTGGGTATCGATGATCAACCCGCTGGGATCGGTGAGGATCATGATTGAACTCGCATCGCTCAGAAATGTTTTCGAATTCTCGAGCGCGCAGTGAGCGGCATGACGGAGCGAAGCGTTCTTGGAACGGTGACGAAACAGTTCGGCGTCTGCAACAAGCGGTGCCCGCGCACGGTCGATCGTGACCCGATGGTTTTTGGATCTCTGCCACGATGCGGCGACCGACGATCTCAAATCGGATGATAAAGCTCCGCGCTCGACGAACTTCTCCCAAGCGGCCAGCACGTCTCGTTGGTCCATCCCGGCTCCTCCGAGGTGAAAAAAGTTCGAGACCCGCACGCTGGGGCCTCGTGATCGATCACCTGAGTGCGGGCTGCTTGCTCGCCATCGCCGCTTCCGTCACTCCAAGCGCGACGTCAAAAACCCTTCCAGGCACCCGGACGGCGGCGGCCTGTATCGAGTCGAATACCTGTCACGCATGTTCGTGAGGACGGCGGCGCCATCCAATCAAACAACCCATCCAGCGTTCACTTCCCAGACGTCACATGCGGTTCTTCGCGCCCGCTGACGGGCGCAGCCTATCCTTCTTGGCTAATTCGCGCAAAGGGGGAGTCCGGTGGTCCGGAACCTTCTGTTCGTCGGCCGGATTTGATCGGTGCAGCGCAGCATCCGGGGTTTGAGCGGCGCGTAGTGGCCCAGCAGCCCTTCAATTCGATCGCGAAACAGCCCGCTACCACGTCGTGTGGCGAGCGGACGGCTTGATTGCGGCGCAATCAAACCGATCGGCGCAACGTGGGCGTCAATTGGCGAAAAGAAGCGCAGTGAAAATACTTTTCGGGTCCGGGCTCCGGCTCAACAACCCCGGCAGATCGACCCGATCATCTTGTCGACCTTCGCTTCTTCGCGGTCGATGGCAGGATTGGTGCCAAGCAATGGTCCTTTCATCGGACCATTGCCGATGCCGGATGACGGAAGCGCCGTGCCCAGCGAGTTGGTGCCAGGCGCAGCGGCGCTGGTGCCAAAGGCGCCGCCAGTTACAGACATATGCGACCCCATACCACCTACGGACATATGCGATCCCATGCCACCGCCCCGTGCAAACGCGGTGGTGGTCGAAAGGCCAACGCAAAGGGCGACGCAAACAACGGAAAGCTTTTTCATGCCGAGACTCCCTCGAACACGCGATCACCGTGACGGTTGATCGCCAACACGCATGCATCCGATGTAGGTTCGCAATCCGCCGACACCATTAAATTGAATTTTATTCGGTGCTGCGGTCTCGGTCACGTTTTGCAAATCGTGGATATGCGTCCCGGCGGCGAGGACACGCACGTTTTGAACATTGTGCTCAAAGCGAACAACGCCGCCCGAGCGGAGTATGATCGCCCGGCGGTGCTGGTAATCCCGGGCTGGATCTCAAATCACCAGCAGCCTAACCCGGCTGGCGATATGCCAAGGCCGTGCGACGAGGAACAGCCTCGAACTCTAAAACAGAATTTAATAGGACTGGCGGATTGCTGAACCAATATGGACATGGTGCCGGCTCTCCCATCCGGCACTCCTCCCTGCCAAACTTCGGTCCAGCTGCCCAGGCTTGCTGGGCCGTTTCTTTGGCGCCGTTCGCAGGGCGTGTATCCACGGTGCCGCCCGTGCACACGATCATGCCGACCGAGAAGCGCGACACCGCGTCTTACGAGTGGGTGCATCCGGACGACGCGCCGTGAGCGCGGCTCGATCAGTAGTCCTTAGGACAAGCCGCGGCGCGTCGGGATAGAGCGGCTCGCCGCGAGCATTCACGTACCAACGGCTGCGCAGGAAGATGCTTTCCATCAGGAAAGGGTACTCCTTCGGCGCCAGCCCATGCAGCGGCTCGATCGCGCGCGCGGCAATGCCTGGGAATTTGAGCCTGTAGATTTTGCCAACCTTCATCATGGCGCGGACTATTCGCCCAAAAAAGCGCTTTGTGAATGCCCCGGGCGAACAACAAAAGCGGCGTTTTTCGTGAACTATCGTCAAAAGGTCCGCCGTCACCGATCGCGCGCGACCTTATGGGTCCGCCCGGTTCACGCTGGCGGGTTTTCAACGATGGAAGGCGATCGAGGCTCTGCGAGCAGTGAACAGCTTGGAGGCCTCGATTGCGCTTAAACAAGGTTTTAATTGAACGCGCAAACAGACATTCCCACTTCTCGCTTATCTAAACGAGAAGGACACATCATGAAACTAACGACAATCGCACTGACCATTGCATTCGCGCTGCCAAGTACGTTCGCACTTGCGGAAAACGCAATGAACCTGGCAAATCCCGTCGTCCGCCCCTACAGAGGCGTCACGGTTGGTACGGCACGCCCTATCGCAACCAGGCCTCCGAACGTTTCCGGGAATACGCTCGCTCCCATCGCAAATGATCCGAGCGGATCGACATTAACTCCATCCGCGATGAGCCGCGGCGGTTAAACAAGAAAGCCCCCGCATTTTCGCGGGGCTTTTTTTGCGCTCTTGAGCTGAAGTAGTGCTACGCAGTGCGACTTGCATCCTACGTGGGAGCCAACGAAAGCGATGGAATATTTGCACCTTGGCCGGTGCTTATGCCGTTGTCAATGCCGCGGTGGATCGCGCGAGTTCTTCCCGAGCCACGGCCACCGCACCGCTCAAATCTGCTTGAAAACGAACATCGGGCGGGCGGACACCGTATGTTTGCAGGATATCGCGGAGCGCGCCGCGCTTCCTGGAACTGTTTACCTACCGATGCGCTATTTCTCGCCTGGTCATTCCTGCCATTTCGAATTGAGGATGACGGAGCAAAAATTCATTCTCCGGTAGTTCGGATCACGCAGCGCCAGTACATCTGCCTTGACGTTGCCGAAGGTCGTCAGCGGTTTCCTGATGATGCCGTTGGCGAAATGGTCGATGATGTTTTCCTTGAAGTTCGCTTCGCGCGGATGGCATGCGCAGACCTGATCGCGATGCTCATGCGAGAAGTCGTCATAGGCGATACCGAGCACGTCCATTTCCACGCCGGCGGTCACCAGCGCAATCGTGGGCCGCATATGCTCGGGCACGCCGGGCGTGGTGTGGAGTGCGATCGCTGTCCACACGTCCTCGACATCGCGTTCAGGCACGCCATAGCTCTTGAGGAAATCGCGCGCCGCATTGGCGCCATCGACTTCGAAGCGCAGATCGGGGCTCCAATGGGCTTTGGTCAGGCCCATGTCGTGAAACATCGCGCCGATATACAGCAGCTCCGGATCGTATTTCAGGCCGCGCCGTTTTCCGGTAAGCGCGCCCCAGAAGAAAACGCGACGGCTATGGTTGTAGAGCAGATCGTCCTCGGTATCGCGGACAAGCTGGGTTGCGGCGCGCGCCATGAGGCTATCGGGGACTTCGATGCCGGCGATGATCTTGGTCATTTCAAGACACTCCTTGATGTGGCAAGACGTCACCGTGGCGTGAAGCGACGCGTCCCGCCTGACATCTCTGTGATCGATCGGGATCCCGCCGCTCTGAGAGCTTTGAGAAAAAGCGGCGCGATCCGTTGCTGTGTTTTTGGTTGTTTCAGCCTTCAATCGCAACGCTGCCTGACCGCCGGATCGGGCCAACGACACATCGATTCACGCCAGCGCGGCCGGCAAGGAGACAGGCATGGCGGTTCAGAAAGTGGCGATCGCGATCCACGAAGGCGTGCAGGCGCTGGATGTCGCCGGACCCGTGGACGTGTTCGCCGAGGCGAACGGCTTCATCGCGACCGGGGAAGGTTACGAGACCGTATTGGTGGCGGCGAGCAAGCAGCCGCTGCGTGCGTCGAACGGCATGAAGATCGCCGCCGATCTCGATTTCGCGGAAGCGCCCGGGAAGTTCGCAATCCTCCTTGTCGCCGGCGGCCCGGCAATGCCAGAGGCCGATCCGGATCCGGAGCTGACGCAGTGGCTGCGTTCAGCGCCGGACCGCGTCGAACTCTACGGTTCGGTGTGCACCGGCGCCTTCGCGCTCGGCAGTGCCGGTCTGCTCGATGGCCACAAGGTGACGACCCACTGGCAGAATGCGCAGCAGCTCGCATCGCGCTTTCCGGCCGCCGATGTCATGCACGACCGGATCTATATCCGTGACCGGCGGCTGATAACGTCGGCGGGCGTCACGGCGGGAATCGATCTCGCGCTGGCCTTGGTCGGCCAGCGCCACGGGCCGCAGGTCGCTATTGCCGTCGCCAAGCGGCTGGTGGTGGTCGCACAGCGCCAGGGCGGGCAATCGCAGTTCAGTCCCTATCTGACCGCGCCGGTCGACGACGATTCGCCGATGGCGCGGGCGCAGGCGCATGTCATGGCGAATGTCGGCAGCCGCCATACCCTTCAGTCTCTGGCAGAGGAGGTCGGCATGAGCGCGCGCAATTTCGGCCGCCATTTCGTGCAGGAGACCGGGATCACGCCGCATGAATTCGTCGAGCGTGCGCGGATCGACGCCACGCGCCGGTTGCTGGAGGCAAGCGACCGGCCGCTCAAGGCGGTGGCCTACGACTGCGGCTTCGGCACCGCGGACCGGATGCGGATCGTCTTCGGCGAACGACTTGGCGTGTCGCCGGCGCATTATCGCGCGAGCTTCCGATCAGATTGACGTTCGCGTATCAGCGGAATTGCTCGTCCGAACCAACACCTTCCTCTGGCAGGACACAACGTTGTGCGCCGCACGCGCAGCTTGTTGCCCGTTGGTCGATGACGCGTGCGCTCGTGCGCGGGCAGCCATGAATTTCCGCGTGTGGGATATGCGCCGAAACAAAGAGATGGAAAGATTCGAAATAACCAGAATAAATGACGAAAAAACAACGAATAAAAATCAGGGGAAACCAACGAGACCTTGGGGAGGTGCGGATGTTTCAATGGATGCGGGAGCTCACGGCGGGTGAGCGGCGGACCATGGCGGGCTGCTTCGGCGGCTGGACGCTGGATGCGCTCGATGTGCAAATCTACAGTTTCGTCATTCCGACCTTGCTTGCGACCTGGCACATCTCGCGCGGCGAGGCGGGCATGCTTGGAACGGTCACGCTGGTCGTTTCATCCTTTGGCGGCTGGTTCGCCGGAGCGCTGAGCGATCGCTACGGCCGGGTCCGCGTGTTGCAGATCACCGTGCTGTGGTACGCGGTATTCACGTTCCTGTGCGGATTTGCGCAAAACTTCGAGCAGCTTTTCGTGCTGCGCGCGTTGCAAGGACTTGGCTTCGGCGCCGAATGGTCGGCCGGTGCAGTGCTGATGGGCGAGATGATCCGCGACAAATATCGCGGTCGCGCCGTCGGTTTCGTGCAGAGCGGTTGGGCTGTGGGGTGGGGCGCGGCTGCGCTGTTGTACACGCTGATGTACGCCGTGCTGCCGGAGGTAATCGCCTGGCGCGTGATGTTCTGGATTGGGTTGACGCCGGCGCTGCTGGTGTTCTGGATCCGGCGCAGCATCTCCGAGCCGGAAGTTTTCAATGCGCGTCGCAACTCGGATGCCAACGGCATCATGC
The DNA here is from genome assembly GCF_900105125.1 of Bradyrhizobium canariense. NCBI lineage: Bacteria > Pseudomonadati > Pseudomonadota > Alphaproteobacteria > Hyphomicrobiales > Nitrobacteraceae > Bradyrhizobium > Bradyrhizobium canariense. The sequence goes on from NZ_LT629750.1 coordinate 6,832,320, forward strand.
AGGCATTCGCGGTCTTGCGCAGGCCCTATCTCGCCACCACGCTCAAGGTCGCGCTGATGGTGACGGGCGCCCAGGGCGGCTCCTATGCGCTTTCGGTCTGGCTTCCCACTTATCTTAAAACCGAGCGCGGTCTGAGTTCGCTCAATACCGGTTCGTACCTGCTGATCCACATCTTCGGTGCGTTCATTGGTTTTATCGTCGGGGCGTATCTCGCCGACCTGATTGGCCGAAAGCGGACCTTCATCGTCTCGGCCGTCGGCTCCGTGCTCTGCCTGATCATCTATCTGGCCGCGCCGATCAGCGACGGCTTGATGCTGGTGCTCGGCGCACCGCTCGGTTTCATCCTCTATATGATGTTTTCCGCGATGGGGCCGTTCATGACCGAACTGTATCCGACCGAGGTTCGCGGCGCGGGCCAGGGCTTCTGCTATAATTCCGGCCGGGCCGTGGGCGCGCTGTTTCCGGCGCTGGTTGGATTCCTGAGCGAAAAACTTGGGCTTGGCGGCGCGATCCTGCTGTTTGCGGTGCTGGCCTACGGCCTGATGTTGCTGGCACTGACGATGTTGCCGGAGACCAAGGGCCGATCGGTGGGCGCGATCGTGCCCGGAGATTTGACACCGCTGCGACCGGCACCGGTCGGCATTCAGGACCGCCTCGCATGACCAAGCCTCCTCCAATCAAGCCTTGCCTGCCACCTCGCTCCGTCACCTCAGCGCCGCATTGGAAGGCGCCGGCCGGCAGCACGGATTGTCACTTCCACATCAACGGGCCGTATGACCGCTACCCGCTCAGTCCCGGCCGTTCCTACTCGCCGCCGGAAGCCACCGTGCCGGACTATCAGGCGATGGCGCGCACGATCGGCATCGACCGCATGGTGATCGTGCAGCCCTCGACCTTCGGTACCGATAACAGCTGCACGCTGGATGCGGTGGAATTGCTCGGGCGCGCTAATTCCCGAGCCGTCGTGGTCATCGACGACAGCGTGGACGAACGCACGCTGGCGCAAATGCATGAGCGCGGCGCGCGCGGTGTGCGGTTCAACGCGGTCAGCGGCAACGGCACGCCGCTGGCCCAACTGGAAACGCTCGCCGCCAAGGTGGCGCCGTTACGCTGGCACATCCAGTTCTATACCCATGGCGATCAAATCGCCGATCTTGCGCCGATGATACGAAAGCTCCCGGTCACCGTGGTGCTCGATCACATGGCCGGCGTGCAGAGCGATCGCGGCGTCAACAGTCCGGAATTTCAAGCCGCCGTCGGCTTGATGCAATCGGGCCAAGCCTACGTCAAAATTTCGGGCTATCGCAGTTCGGTCAAGGGTTATCCCTATGACGACGTGACGCCGATGGCGCGGGGATATATCGAGGCCGCACCCGATCGCTGCGTCTGGGGCACGGATTGGCCGCATCCAAGCCTGTTCGGCGAAACCCATATGCCCGATGACGGCCAGCTTTTCGATATGCTCGGCGCCTGGGCTCCGTCGGACGAACTGCGGCGCAAGATCCTGGTCGAGAATCCAGCCCGGTTGTATGGCTTCGCGCCTTGACCTCAGGACGGACCGGACACGGTCGATCCGTGGGGCGTGAACATGCGGCCCTTTTCCGCCACCGCCACGACAGCGAAAGCTGCGAGCGTGCATAACAGGAATCCGGTCGCAAACGGCAGCAGCGTGCCGTTGTAATCCTGGCCGATCACGGTGCCGACGCCGATGCCCAGCAGGGTCGTGATCGAGCCGTACAGGGACGAAGCCGTGCCTGCGATATGGCCGTGCGGCTCCATCGCCAGCGCGGTGAAATTGGCGAACATCAGCCCGAACGAAAACATCATCAGGGCTCCCAGCGCCATGAATAGCGGCAATGGCAGCATGTCCGCCTTCACGGCGATAAACATGATCACGGCCACCGCGACGAAGCCAGCCAGCGCGCTGTGGGACATCACGCGCATGCCGATGCGTCCAACCAGACGGGCGTTGAGAAATCCGGCTATGGCGACGCCAACAGCGATGGCTGCAAACGCCAGCGGAAAATAATGCCCGAGCTTGTAGATTTCGGTGAACACTTGCTGCGATGAGAACACGAAGGCAAACAGCGCGCCCTGCACGCAGCCCGCGGCCAGGGCATACCCCAGGGTTTGGCGGTTGGTGATCGTCTGGCGAAAGGCGCCAAGTATCCCGCGGACCGTCAGCGGCTTTCGCTCCGATAGCGGCAGCGTTTCCGGCATTCGCAGCGCGCTCCAGATCAGCGCAAGCGTTCCGTACAGCATCAGCACGATGAAGATGCCGCGCCACTGCGTCAGCAGCATCACCACTTGCCCGAACGACGGCGCGATGACCGGCACGGCGATGAAGACCATCATCGCCAGCGACATGACACTGGCCATGCGGCGGCCGGCGTAGCAGTCGCGAACGATCGAAGTCGCGATCACGCGGGTGGCCGAAGTGCCGAGCCCTTGCAGCGCCCGCGCCAGCAGCAATGTCTCGAAAGAGGGCGCTGCGATCGCAAGCAGACTGGCGATGCAATATAAGGCCATGCCGTCGATCAGGACCGCGCGGCGGCCGAAACGGTCTGACAGCGGTCCCATGACGAATTGGCCGACACCGAAGCCGATCAGGAATGTCGACAGGATCGCCTGCGGCCGGTTGGCAATCTGGATGTGAAACGTCGAGGCGATGTTCGGCAGCGCCGGCAGCATCATGTCCATCGCCAGCGGGTTCAGCGCCATGATCGACGCAATCACGACCACGAATTCGGGAAAGCCCATCGGGCGATGGGTCGATGAAACCCAGTCGTCGGTATTGATCTCAGTCACACGGCGCACCTTGCTGGAAACCCTCAATTTATGGGCTATGCTGCAGTGCACAAGTGGCGTTCAGGGATGGCAGCCCAGCGAAACTGCGTTCCGGGCATTGAACCGGCCGAAATGACCTCCGCGCCGCGTTACGGCGGTTGGCGATGATCGGCTTGCGGCTTATTCTGATCCTGGCTTTCAGGCCGGACGGCGTTTTATGGGGAACGCCGCCTCTCGGCCCGACCACAATTCCTGATCCATGGAGAAATCATGTCGCGCGTGTCCATCAAGACCAAAGACGATCTGCCGGCCGATCTCAGGCCGCTCTGGGACAAGATGACAACCTATGGCGCGTTCGAGAATCAGGCGGGCGTCATGGCGCACCGGCCGCCGATCTTCAAGCATACCTGGTCGCTGCTGGTCGATCTGGCGGATGAGGCCGTCCTGTCGAAGCGCCATCTTGAACTGGCGCTGGTCACGGTGTCGTTGCTGAACAAGTGCACGTACTGCGTGTCGCATCATGCGCCGAAGCTGGCGATCCAGGGCGTCTCGGAAGACGGCGCTGAACGGCTGCTCGATTACAAGGATCATCCGGAGCTCGACGAGGTCGACAAACTGGTGGTCGAATACGCCATCGCTGTCACCCAGAACTGGAACAAGACGCGCGATGAGGTCTTTACGCGCCTGAGGGAGCACTTCTCTGAAGCCCAGATTGTCGAACTGACATGGCGCATCGCGCTATGCGGCGCCTTCAACCGTTTCAATGACATCCTGCAATTCGATATCGAGCAGGGCGTTCCCGTTCGCGAGGCCGCCGAATAATAATTCGGAGCGGCAGGGGGATCGATGTGGGCGGCAAGGGCAGCAGGTGCTGGGCTTGCGGCTTGAGCGATGGACGTACGCCGCCGGGTGCATGCTATGTTGTCAACCCCGGACGAATGATCCAAAAAGCGCTAGACAGGACCCAGCTTTGGGCAGGGGCTGGAGTGGAGGAACGGTAGATGAAGACACGCGCCGCAGTCGCGTTCCAGGCCAAGCAGCCGCTTGAAATCGTCGAGCTGGATCTGGATGGCCCGAGGGCCGGTGAAGTCCTGGTCGAGATCAAGGCGACCGGCATTTGCCACACCGATGCCTATACGCTGGATGGTTTCGACAGCGAGGGCATCTTCCCCTCGATCCTCGGCCATGAGGGCGCCGGCATCGTCCGCGAAATCGGCCCCGGCGTCACCTCGGTCAAGCCGGGCGATCACGTGATCCCGCTCTACACGCCGGAATGCCGCGAGTGCAAAAGCTGCCTCAGCCAGAAGACCAATCTCTGCACCAAAATCCGCGCCACCCAGGGCAAGGGCGTGATGCCCGACGGCACCTCGCGCTTCAGCCATAAGGGCCAGACCATCTTCCATTACATGGGCTGCTCGACCTTCTCGAACTTTACCGTGCTGCCGGAGATCGCGGTCGCCAAAATCCGGCAGGACGCGCCGTTCGACAAGAGCTGCTACATCGGCTGCGGCGTCACCACGGGGGTCGGGGCGGTGGTCAATACCGCCAAGGTGACGCCGGGCGCCAATGTGGTGGTGTTCGGCCTCGGCGGCATCGGGCTCAACGTCATCCAGGGCGCGCGAATGGTGGGGGCCGACAAGATCGTCGGCGTCGACGTCAATGATTCCAAGGAAGAATGGGGCCGCCGCTTCGGCATGACCCACTTCGTCAACCCCAGGAAGATCGACGGCGATATCGTCCAGCATCTGGTCGGACTGACCGACGGCGGCGCCGATTTCACCTTCGACTGCACCGGCAACACCACTGTGATGCGCCAGGCGCTGGAAGCCTGCCACCGCGGCTGGGGCGTCTCGGTGGTGATCGGGGTGGCGGAAGCCGGCAAGGAGATTGCGACCCGGCCGTTCCAGCTGGTCACCGGGCGGGTCTGGAAGGGCTCGGCGTTCGGCGGTGCGCGCGGCCGGACCGACGTGCCGAAAATCGTCGACTGGTACATGAACGGCAAGATCGAGATCGACCCGATGATCACCCATGTCCTCAAGCTCGAGGACATCAACAAGGGCTTCGATCTGATGCACGAGGGCAAGTCGATCCGTTCGGTCGTCGTGTTCTAAATCAAAACCATCACGCACAGGAACGATTGCCCCACACCTGTTACCATCCGCCCATCATGCCCCAGGCGTAGTGGATCGGAGCATTGGAGAGACCATGACGCTTGCAACGACCCGCGAAACCACCCCCGAGAAGTCATCACCTTCCATTCGGTCCGGTATCGGAAAGACCTGGACGACGGCGGAGGCGGCGGCGCTATACCGGATGCCGCTCAATGATCTCCTGTTCAAGGCGCAGACCATTCACCGCGCGAACTTCGATCCCAATCGCGTCCAGCTCAGCCGTCTCCTGAGCATCAAGACCGGCGGATGTCCGGAGGATTGCGCCTATTGCAGCCAGTCCGTGCACCATGAGTCCGGCCTCAGCGCCTCCAAGCTGATGGAAGTCGAGCGTGTGATCGCCGAAGCCAAGAAAGCGCGCGACGGCGGGGCGACCCGTTACTGCATGGGCGCGGCGTGGCGAAACCCGAAGCCGCGGGACATGGAAGCTGTCGTGGCGATGGTGAAGGGTGTCAAGGCGCTGGGCATGGAAACATGCATGACCCTCGGCATGCTCGACCGCGAACAGTCGGAGCAATTAAGTCACGCCGGCCTCGACTACTATAATCACAACATCGATACGTCGGAGCGCTATTACAGCGAGATCATCACCACGCGGCATTTCGCCGATCGCATCGAGACGCTTGCGAATGTGCGCGCCGCGGGCATGAAGGTCTGCTGCGGCGGTATTGTCGGCATGGGCGAACAGGAAAGCGACCGCGTCGAGATGCTGACCACGCTGGCCAACTTGCCTGAACATCCTGAAAGCGTACCGATCAATATGTTGATCCCGATCCCCGGCACGCCGCTGGCGAACGCTGCGCCGATCGACCCGATCGACTTCGTGCGCACCGTTGCGCTTGCCAGAATCATGATGCCGGAATCGGTCGTGCGCCTGTCCGCCGGACGCACCGCCATGACGGATGAGATGCAGGCTCTGTGTTTCTTCGCCGGTGCCAACTCGATCTTCGTTGGCGATACCTTGCTGACGGCAGGCAATCCGGAAAACGACAAGGATATGGCGCTGTTTCAAAGGCTGGGGTTGCAGCCGATGGAGCTGGATGGAGCGTCGTAATTCCGGACAATTTTCGACCAGGGAAGAAACGAAAACAAAAAACATGAACGATAAAGTCTCCTCTGCGCCGGGCCGTCTTTCGTCCGATGCGCCTGAATATGATTATGTCATCATTGGTGCGGGATCGGCCGGATGCGTGCTGGCCAATCGCCTGAGCGCGGACGGCAAGAGCTCGGTGCTGCTGCTGGAGGCAGGCCCAGAGGATACCAACCTCTGGATTCACGTGCCGCTTGGCTATGGCAAGCTGTTCAAGGAGAAGACCGTCAACTGGATGTACCAGACCGAGCCGGAGCCCGGACTGGATGGTCGAACGGTATTTCAGCCGCGCGGCAAGGTGCTGGGCGGATCGAGTTCGATCAACGGCCTGTTGTATGTGCGAGGCCAGCATCAGGATTACGATCGCTGGCGGCAGCGTGGAAATGCTGGATGGGGGTATGACGACGTGCTCCCGTACTTCAAGAAGGCGGAAGACCAGCAGCGTGGTCCAAGCGAATTCCACGGCGCCGGTGGTCCGCTGCCGGTGTCCGACTGGCGGCACGCCGATCCGCTGTCGGAAGCATTTGTCGTGGCGGCGGCGGAAACCGGTATTCCCACCAATCCGGACTTCAACGGCGCGACCCAGGAAGGCGCCGGATTTTTCCAGACCACGACGCAACGCGGCAGACGCGCGAGCACGGCGTTTTCCTATCTACGTCCCGCGAGAAACCGCAGCAATTTGCATGTCGAGACCTCGGCACAGGCGCAGCGCATTCTGTTCGAGGGACGTCGCGCCCGTGCTGTCGAGTTCCGGCAAGGCAGCACCGTCAAAACGGCGCGAGCGCGCAAGGAAATACTGGTCTCGAGCGGCGCGTATAACTCGCCGCAATTGCTGCAGCTCTCCGGCGTCGGGCCGGCGGAGCTGTTGCAGAAGCATGGCATCGGCGTTGTGCTCGATGCGCCCGGCGTCGGAAACGACCTGCAGGATCACATGCAGGTCAGGATCGTGATGCGCTGCAGCCAGAAAATCACGCTCAACGACATCGTCAACAATCCGGTCCGCCGCGTACTGGCGGGCGCGCGATATGCTGCGTTTCGCAAGGGTCCTCTGACGATTGCCGCGGGCACATCGGGAGCCTTCTTCAAGACCAATCCTCGCCTCGCGACGCCGGATATCCAGATCCACTTTCTGCCGTTCTCGACCGACAAGATGGGCGAGAAGCTGCACGCGTTCCCCGGCTTTACCGCCTCGGTCTGTCAGTTGCGTCCCGAGAGCCGCGGCTCGCTTCGGATCAAAAGCGCGGATCCGGCGGTTCAACCGGAGATACGGATCAATTATCTTGCGACCGAAGCCGATCGCACCGCCAATGTCGAAGGCTTGAAGATCCTGCGCAAGATTCTGCACGCGCCGGCACTCAAGCCTTATGTGGTTGATGAGTTCGATCCCGGCCCAAAAGTCTCCACCGACGAGGAACTCCTGAGTTATTGCCGCCAGCGCGGCAGCACGATCTATCATCCGACGTCGACATGCCGGATGGGGAACGATCCGCTGGCCGTCGTCGATCAGCGGCTTCGGGTGCGCGGGATCGAGGGGCTGCGGGTGGTCGATGGCTCGATCATGCCGGATCTGGTCTCCGGCAATACCAACGCACCCATCATCATGATCGCGGAAAAGGCTTCCGACATGATTTTGGAGGACGCGCGATAGCGATAGCTGCCGCCGTTTGCGTCTCTAATCGGCTGGTCTTATGGTCCGGCCGATAGTGGGCCGCGGCCCTTGCGGCGTCAGTTGGAGCTTCGATGGCGGCAAACAAAATCCGAATTGGTACGCGCAAGAGCACCATGGCGCTCGCGCAAACCGAGGAAATTGCCCGCCGTTTGACCGCGGCTGCTCCCGAACTCGATGTCGAGATCGTCAAGTTCGAAACAACGGGTGATTCCGATCAGATCGGCAAGCTGCTGCCGCATGGCGGCAAGGGCGGCGCGTTTGTTGCCGAAATCCGCAGCGCTGTCCTGGCGGGCGAGTTGCACGCCGCGATGCATTCGCTCAAGGACATGCCCGGCAATGAGGATACCCCTGGGCTGGTGATCGGCGCGACCTTGGCGCGCGATCCGCCGGGCGACGTTCTGGTGCTGCGCGCCGGCCTTTCGATCGAAGAACTCAGGCAAACGCGCGGCAAGGGTTTCAAGATCGGCACCAACGCCGTGCGGCGCGCCGCCTATGCGCGGCGGCTGTTTCCGGACGTCGAGGTGATTCATTATCGCGGCGCCGCCGACACCCGCGTCCGCAAGCTCGATCGTCTGGAAATGCAGCGGTTGCCCGATGGCGGCGCGGTCGGCCCGGCCGATGCGCTGATCATGGCGCGCTCCGGGCTGGAGCGTGTCGGCCTCGCCGATCGCATTGGCTATGAATTCTCAATTCGCGAGATGCTGCCGGCGGCGGGGCAGGGGATTGTCGCGGTGGAATGCGCTGAACAGGACTGGCAGACGCGGCGGCTTCTGTCTCTGATCGACGACCCGGCCGCGCATAAAAGCGCCGATGCCGAACGCGAGGTGCTGTGGGTGCTCAATGGCCATTGCAATTCGCCGATCGCGGCATTTTCGGCGATCGATGGTTCGCAGATGTCGTTGATCGCTTCGGTGCTGGATCACGCCGGCGGCGTCTTCATCGAGGCGGCACGCTCCGGGCCGGCCGACCGGCCGCGCGAACTCGGCCGCGCGGTTGGGCTCGAACTGCTGGACAAGGGCGCGGCCGAGATCATCGAGCGCAGCCGGCCGGTGTGACGGCCTGCGCCAGCTTCGGCAAATACCGATGTCATCATCCGCGAAAGCGGATGATCCAGTATGCCGTGACCTCTCGAAACGACGCTCGCTGGTGAGTACTGGATACCCGCGTTCGCGGGTATGACGGCTCTAACCGAGGCCCTATCCCTTGTACGCCCGCACGCGCTTCAGCATCTGTTCGACATGCGCGATCGGCGTCTCCGGCTGGATGCCGTGGCCGAGGTTGAAGATCAGCCGGCCGCTGGCGTAATTCGAAAGCACATCGTCGATGGCGCGATCGAGCGCAGCACCGCCCGCGATCAGCACAAGCGGATCGAGATTGCCTTGAACGGCGACGCGGGTCTGTATTTTCTCGCGGATCAATGACGGCTCCGTCGCCCAGTCGATGCTGACGCCGTCGACGCCGGTCGCGCCGACATAGGCCGGCAGCATGGCGCCGGCGCCGCGGGGAAAGCCGATGATCTTCGCATCCGGCACCTTCGCGCGCACGCCTGCGACGATGCGCCGGGTCGGGTCGATCGACCAGCGCTCGAATTCGCGCGGCGGCAGCACGCCGGCCCAGGTGTCGAAAATTTGCAGCACGTCGGCGCCGGCCTTGAGCTGGCCCAGCAGATACTGGATCGAGTTCTCGACCAGCACGTCGATGATCGCGGCGAACGCGTCGGGATGGCGATAGGCCATCATCCGCGCCGGCGCCTGATCCGGCGTTCCCTGTCCGGCCACCATATAGGTCGCAACCGTCCACGGCGCACCGCAGAAGCCGATCAGCGCAATCTTGGGATCGAGCTCGCGGCGCACCCGCCGCAGCGCTTCATAGACCGGCTCGAGCTTGGTAAAATCCGCGTGCGCGGCCAGCGTCGCAACCTTGTCGGGCGTATCCAGCGGATCGAGCCGTGGGCCTTCGCCGGCCTCGAAGCGCACGGTGCGGCCGAGCGCGTAGGGGATGACAAGAATATCCGAGAAGATGATCGCGGCATCGAAGTTGAAGCGGCGGATCGGCTGCAGCGTGACTTCGGCGGCATATTCCGGCGTGAAGCACAGATCGAGAAAACCTCCTGCTTTGGCGCGCAATTCGCGATATTCCGGCAGATACCGGCCGGCCTGCCGCATCATCCAGATCGGCGGCACCGGCTGCCGGCGACCGGAAAGCACTTCAAGAAAGGGTTTTACGGGAGAGATTTGGGTCAAGTAGCTGTCCGCTGTCATCGAGAGGCGATATCCGGTTCCTGATACACTGTTGATGCCGGCTTGGCCAAGGCAGGAGGTGGAACCTGCAACCAGGGGGAGCGTTATCTCAGCCTGGAGGATGCCATGGTTGAGAAATTGGCTGGAAAATTCGATCCCGCGCCGCATGACAAGCACGCCGACAACCCCCGAGAGGCCACTTCGGCCGACCGGGAAATGCACGCGAAACTCGATGCCGGCTTAATCGGCAGTTTTCCGGCGTCGGATCCCGTCAGCGCTGCGCAACCGGCGAAGTCGACCCATGATCGCCATGCGAAAGACGACTCGCTCTGGACCAAGGTCAAGGCCGTGTTTCGATAGGCTGGCGTTGATTCCAGACCTTCCTTGTTCGCAGGTGTCCAGATGAGCCGCGAATTCAACCACGCTCCAAACGACTCTCCGCGAAGCGGAAGCTCGAAACGGGTTACGCCCCTGGTGTGGAGCGTAATCGTTGTGGCGATCGTCGTGGTCGTGATCTGGTTTGCAGTGAGGCTGTGAAGCCTTCAGACCGTGATACTTAAAACCTGTTACTTAAATCGTGCCGCACTAATAATGCGGTGGCCGCTCGTTCGCGGCCCCCGGAGCATTCGCCTCGGCTTCCTGCAGGCGCGCGTGTAAACTGGCGAGCTGGCGTGTCAGCGTGTCGATCTTGAGCCACTGATCGGTAATGGTCTGGTTCAGCGTCTCGATGGTCTCATCCAGAAACATCAGGCGGCTTTCGAGCGTATCGATGCGGTCGCCGAGCGTCTTGAGGTCACTCATCGCAATCATCCTTCACTGAACGCTCCCGCAACCCATGGCCGAGCGCAACGCGTTCGTCGAACACGAAGCATTCCCCGCGCCATCGGCTCTCCGCCTCGGGGACGCCTTCGAGATATCTGAGAATGCCGCCCTTGAGATGATAGACCTCGGCAAAACCCTGCGAGAGCAGATACGCGCTCGCCTTCTCGCAGCGAATGCCGCCGGTGCAGAACATCGCGATCTTCTGATGCCTGGCTGGATCGAGATGCCGCGCGGCAAAATCCTTGAACTCCCCGAAACGCGCGATGCCCGGGTCGACGGCGCCCGCGAATGTGCCCATGGCGACTTCGAACGCATTGCGGGTGTCGATCACCAGCGTGTCCGGGGTTGTGATCAGCGCGTTCCAATCGGCAGGGTCGACATAGACCCCGACCTGCCGCGTCGGATCGGCATCGGCATCGCCGAAGGTGACGATCTCCTTTTTCAACCTGACTTTCAGGCGTTGAAACGGCATCGCGGAGGCCTTTGAGAATTTCAGCTCGAGGTTGTCGAGCCGTCCGCCGAACAGCCGCCCGTGGCGCAATTCCCCGATGAATTCACCCATGGCGCCGTCGCGGCCCGCCAGCGTGCCGTTGATGCCTTCATGGGCCAGCAGCACGCTGCCTTTCAGCTCCAGTTCGGCGCAGATCGCCCGCAACGGTTCGCGGAGCTCCCGGAAGTCCGGCAATGCGGCGAATTGATAGAAGGCGGCGACGTCATACGGCATGGCGGGGGTTTATCAGGCCTGCGGGAGGCCGAAAACCCCGGCATTCGCGGGGATGCGCCAGGGAGGCAATGCCGCCCGCATTGCCAGCATTCCCTTGCGAGCATTGCCCCGCAGCCCCTGAATATGCCAAGTAATTCCTCCAGCCCGTCCGGGCCCGATGCCCACAGGATCCCGCAAAAACAACGCTAGAGTGAGCCATTTGACATGAGGAATTTCCATCTCGCCGGCCGATCGACGGTCCACGCGCAGAACGCAATGGTGGCGACGTCGCACCCGCAGGCGGCACTCGCGGCGATCGAGGTGATGCGGGCGGGCGGCACCGCGGCCGACGCTGCGGTTGCGGCGTGCGCCTTGCTCGGCGTGATCGAACCGCAATCGACCGGCATCGGCGGCGATTGTTTTGCGCTGGTTCAGCCCAGGGGTGAAGGCAGGATCGTTTCGTATAACGGTTCGGGCCGCGCGCCGATGGCGGCGACACCGGAATGGTATCTCGAACGCAAGATCCATTCGGTGCCGCTGACCTCGGCCCATGCGGTCAGCATCCCGGGCGCGATCGACGCCTGGGAGGTCATCCTGCGCGATCACGGCAAGTTCGGGCTCGATACCTTGCTGCAGCCGGCGATCAAGGCGGCGGAGGAGGGCTATGTCGTCGCTCCCCGCATCGCGTTCGACTGGAAGAACCAGTTCGACAAGTTGAAAAGCGGCACCAATACCGAGCGCTATCTGCTGCCGCACGGCAAGCCCGCGGTCGCCGGCGACGTGATCCATCAGCCTGAGCTCGGCAAGACCTTGCGGGCGATCGCGAAAGACGGCCGTGACGCGTTCTACAAGGGCGCCATCGCCGAGGACATGGTGGAGACGTTGCGCGGCATCGGTGGCCTGCATACGCTGGACGATTTCGCTGGTCATACCACCGAGACCACGATTCCGATCGGCACCATCTACAAGGGCCATGACGTCTGGCAGTGCCCGCCGAACGGGCCTGGCATCACCATGCTTGTGATGCTCAACATCCTCTCGCGCTTCGACCTGACGAAATTTCCGGCTGTGAGCATCGAGCGTTTTCATCTCGAAGCCGAAGCCGCGCGGATCGCCTACATGATGCGCGAGCAATACATCGGCGATCCCGCCCAGGTCGACGTCGACGTGGTCAGGATCCTGGCCAAGGATTTTGCCGATGAGCACGTCAGCAAGATCAGGATGGACCGGGTCATCGATCTGCCGAACATAGCGCCGCCGATGAATCCCTCGACGGTCTACATCACCGTGGTGGACAAGGATCGCAACGTCTGCTCGTTCATCAATTCGATCGCCCATTCGTTCGGCTCGGCGATCGTGTCGAACAAGACCGGTGTTCTGCTGCAAAACCGCGCCGGCGGTTTCCGCATTCAGCCCGGCCATCCCAACTGCATCGCGCCGGGCAAGCGGCCGCTGCATACGATCATCCCCAGCCTGGTCACGAAGGGCGGCCGCGCGGTGATGCCGTTCGGCGTGATGGGCGGCCAATATCAGCCGGTCGGGCAGACCCACGTGCTGACCAACATTCTCGATTATGGCTGCGACGTGCAGGAAGCCATCGATATGCCACGCGGGCTCCATTATGAAGGCGTCTATCAGCTCGAGGATGGGATACCCGCTGATATCGTCGAGGGCCTGAAGAAGCTCGGGCACAAGACCACCAGTGTGGTCTCCCCACTCGGCGGCGGTCAGGCGATCTGGATCGATTGGGAGAAGGGCACGCTCACGGGCGGCTCCGATCCCCGCAAGGACGGCTGCGCGCTTGGATATTGAGCGAACGGCCCGCGGCCTCTCTCCCTCACAAAGGACGCTGAAAGATGCGACGTCTCAAGTTTGAAATTCTTCCGCTCGCCTTTGCCGTTGCCATCGGCATCACTGGCGTCTCTCTCTTTGTTGCGCCGTCCGGCGCGTTGGCCCAGACCGCAGGAAAACCCATGACCACAGCTTCAGGCTTGCAGATCATCGATACCACCGTCGGCACCGGCGCGTCGCCGAAACCCGGTCAGACCTGCGTCATGCACTATACCGGCTGGCTTTATGAGGACGGCAAGAAGGGCAAGAAGTTCGACAGCTCGGTCGACCGCAACGAGCCGTTCGAATTCCCGATCGGACAGCACCGGGTCATCGCCGGTTGGGACGAGGGTGTCGCCACCATGAAGGTCGGCGGCAAGCGCACGCTGATCATTCCGCCCGCACTCGGCTACGGCGCCCGCGGCGCCGGCGGCGTGATCCCGCCGAACGCGACGCTGATTTTCGACGTCGAACTGCTCAGCGTAAAATAATTCGCAGGGCCACTGTGAAAGAGGGATGCGCGTCGTGAAGATTTCAATCCTCGACGATTATTTCGACACGGTGCGCACCCTGGATTGCTTCGCAAAGCTTGCGGGACATGACGTCAAGATCTGGAACGATCACGTCCAGGATGTCGACGTGCTGGCGGAGCGTCTCGCCGACACCGAAGCGCTGGTGCTGATCCGCGAGCGGACGCAGATACGCACGCCGCTGCTGGAGCGGCTGCCGAAGCTGAAGCTGATCAGCCAGCGCAGCGTCTATCCGCATATCGATATCGACGCCTGCACCCGGCTTGGCATCATCGTGTCGTCGAGCCAGCATGCCGATACGCCATCCTATGCGACCGCCGAATTCACCTGGGGACTGGTGCTGGCGGCGATGCGCGCGATCCCGCAGCAGATGGCGGCATTAAAGGCCGGCAAGTGGCAGATCGGCGTCGGTCATACGCTGCGCGGTAAGACGCTTGGCATCTATGGCTATGGCCGGATCGGCGCCGTCGTCGCCGGATACGGCAAGGCATTCGGAATGAACGTGCTGGTATGGGCGCGCGAGAAGGCGCTCGCGCAGGCGCGCGCCGATGGGCATGAGACTGCAAGCAGCAAGGACGCTTTCTTCGAGCGATGCGACGTGCTCTCGCTGCACATGCGCCTGGTCGACGCGACGCGAGGTATCGTCACCTCGGCTGATCTCGCGCGCATGAAGCCGTCAGCGCTGATCGTCAACACCAGCCGCGCAGGTCTGATCGCGCCGAACGCGCTGGTGAATGCGTTGCGCGCTGGCCGGCCCGGCATGGCGGCGATCGACGTTTACGAGAAGGAGCCACTGCGTGACGTCAATGATCCCTTGCTGAATATGGACAACGTCGTCTGCACGCCGCATCTTGGCTACGTCTCGCAGGACGAATACGAAATCCAGTTCACGGATATTTTCGACCAGATCCTCGCTTATGCCGCGGGTGCACCGATCAACGTCGTCAATCCGGAGGCCATCGGCAGGCGATAGGGTGGTCGCGTTCGGAGTAACCTTGCTGGCACATCCGTCATGGCCGGGCTCGTCCCGTTCATCCACGAGAGCGGGTGCGACGAGCTAAAAAAAGACCGGCCCAACGGGCCGGTCTTTGCAGTTCGCCAACATTTGTCGATCAGAGATTCTTGTTGGCTGCGTCGGCCGCCTTGTTCACGGCGTCCTTGGTTGCTTCCTTGGCGTCGCCGACGGCCTTCTGGCCCTTGCCTTTGACTTCCTGAATCACGCCTTCGCCCTGCAACCGGTCGGAACCGACGGCTTCGCCGACGCCCTGCTTGGCCTTGCCGATCGCCTCGTTGGTGGCGCCTTTAACCTTGTCTGTGGTTGCACCCATGGGAACTCTCCTTTGGAAGTGTTAAGCTTGCAAGAACAAGTCCCCCATGCGCCAACGGTTCCTTGATTCGACTGGTTTGCGGCCGAGGTTTTCGCTACCTTTCGACGGAACATTTTTTCGGAAAGCAACACGATGACAGGCCCTCACGATCACACCCATTCTCACGATCATGCCGATCATTCTCACGATCACGACCGCTGGAAGCATGACGGCGTCCGCGTCATTCCGGGCGATCAGCTCGATCCCAACGTGCCGTCCACGGCCGGGATGGACCGCAAGGCCGCGATCAATTTCGCCCGCGTCGGCGCACAGAAATTATGGGCGGGCACCGTGACCATCAGGCCCGACGCCAAGACCGGCGCGCATCATCATGGCCATCTCGAGAGCATCATCTATGTGGTGAAGGGCAAGGCGCGGATGCGCTGGGGCGAACATCTGCAATTCACGGCCGAAGCCAACCCCGGCGATTTCATTTTCATTCCGCCCTATGTGCCGCATCAGGAGATCAACGCCAGCCGCGACGAGGTGCTGGAATGCGTGCTGGTGCGCAGCGACGGCCAGGCGGTCGCGATCAATCTCGACATCGAGCCGGTGGAAAAGCCGGAGACGGTGTTGTGGATCGACCCGGTGCACCGCGATCCCGCGGAGACGAAGTGACGAAGTCATTCCGGGGCGACGCGTTAGCGCGAACCCGGAATCTCGCGCCACAAAATCCAGATCCCAGGTCCACGCGCAAAGCGCGTGTCCCGGAATGACGGAGCAGGTGAAGGGGCCAATGACACTCGTCCGTTACGAAAGCAAAGACCACGTCGCGACCATCACCATGGACCGCGCTTCCGTGCACAACGCGCTCAACAACGCGCTGTGCAAGGAGCTGCGTGAGGCCTGGCTGCGATTTCGTGACAGTGACGATCGTGTGGCCGTTCTTGCCTCCTGCGAGGAGAAGTATTTTTGCGTCGGCGCCGATGTGAATGATTTTCCGGTCGACATGTGGCACGCGGTGCCCGGGCTCGGCGTCGATCTCGACAAGCCGGTGATTGCGGCGACCTCAGGCTGGGTGGTCGGCGGCGGTTTCGTGCTGGTGCAGATGGCCGACCTCTGCGTGGCTTCGGAAACGACTCGCTTTAGCTATCCCGAGGCCAGGATCGGCACCACCGGCGGCGGCATTTCCTTGGTGGTCTCGCGCATGCCGCACAAGATCGCGATGGAGTTTCTGCTGGTCGGCGAAGAGCTTTCCGTCGAGCGCGCCTACCAGATCGGCTTCGTCAACAAGGTCGTGCCGAACGGCCAGCATCTCGTGCAGGCGCAGGAAATGGCGGCCAAGATCGCCGGCAATGCGCCGCTGGTGGTGCAGGGGCTGAAGAGGCTCGCCCGCGACGCCATGCCGAAGGGGCCGCTGGAGACTGTCGCCGAGGCGCGGCGGATCCTCGATCCGATTCGTACCAGCGAAGACTTGAAGGAAGGCGTCAAGGCGTTCGCGGAGAAGCGCAAGCCGCAATTCAAGGGCAGGTAATTGCTTCCCCCTGCCGCGCTAGAGTTGCCGGCGGCGATAATGCTCGTGCTCCAGCCGACACGCATTGCTGAAGTCATAGAGGAGGTCGATGGCATGGTTTCTCGCCATACTTCGGAGCTCGGCAAAGCTCCTGTCCGGCTCCGTATAGGTATCGAGGATTCGTTGCGCGACTTGTTCGGCCTTTTCAACGACCTCGGCAGCCGACAACACCCGCATGCGCGAAATATTGGTGTAAAGCCCGACCAGACCTGAAATATCGGGCTCGTCGTGCTGGAGCGCGTGGATGTAGCACTTCGAGGCGGTTTCGATGAAATCGCGATAGATGTCCAGCCGGCGCAGATTTTCGTTGGCAACCCATTGGGCATGCGCCGTGTAACGCTGGCTGAGCCAGCCAGCCGTCGCCGAGGTCAGACCTCCAATGGCGGCGCCGGCCAACGCTGCAAAACCCGAGATCAGCGATGCGTCCATTCAGGGGATCATAACCAGGCGCAGCGGTTTGAAAAGTCCGCTGCATCGTAGATCAAAACGAAATGCCGGACTCTGCGCCTTTCGCGGACCCGTGATGCAACATCGTCATGCGAACAGACAAAGCGCCCTCGGGATCCACGCTTGTTTCGATTGCAGCATGGGCCCCGGATCAGCAGCGTATCGTTTCACGCTGCGCTGCGTCCGGGGCACGAGAGCCTCACTTACGCAAACACGCTGTGATCGATCGGGCCGTTCGGCACCACATAGCCATAGCGCGTGTTTGACGGCTCCGGTCCGGCCTTTTCGTATTCCGTCTTCATCATCGCAAAGCGGTCGCCTTTGAGGTCGAGCATCGCGCGCTTCGGCTGCATGTTGTAAAGCCGCGCATTGTTGTCGCCGAAGATCGCGGTCTTGACCGGGCCGTCGGCAGGGCCAAGCGGGGCGAAGCCGAATTGCTTTTGCATGACTTCCGGAATTTCGAGGCGGCGCAAGCCCTCGATCTGCCATTGCGGCGCGCCGGTCCACAGCGCGTCGGTGCCCCAGCAGACGTGATCGACGCCGAGACCCTTGATCAGCGTGCCCATCAACGCCGCGCAGACATTCGGCTCCGCGACCAGCGTGGTGGCGAACAACTGGCCGACGTCGCCGTAAACATTGTTGACACCGTACTGCGCCGGGATGTCGGCAAGATCGCTGGTCCAGGAGATACGCCCGGTGCGCTCGAACTCGGCCAGCGCCTGCTTCGGGTCGCCGCCGACATGACGATAGGCGGAGTGATAGATGACAAAATTGAGCTGCGGCCAGTCCTTGGCGGCCTGACCGACGTCGGCGACGTCGGCAAAGCCGCGCAGGTTCGGGAACTGCTTCTCGATGCCGGGCGGGAACAGCCCCTTGTGGATGCAGACGTTCTTGATGCCTGCCTTCACCATTTTCTCGTAGCCCTTATAGGCGACCTTCTCGTCGTCCATCCGCCACGGAAAGTGGCTGATCTCCTTATGGGTGTTGTCGCCGATGGTGTAGCCCTTGCAGGATTCCGGTTTCAGCGCGAGGCCGGCGTCGAGCTTGTCGAGCCAGCCCGGTTGTCCCGGCGTGAAGATCGCGTGACAGAACAGCCTTCGCGACCCCGCCTCGTCGTTGATCTTCTTGCGCGCGTCGGCCATCTGCTGATTGGTCAGGAACCAGTCCTGTTCGATGTCTGACGGAGCCGACGAGATCAGCGCGATCTTGGTATCGCTGTCGAGAAACATCTCTTTCTTGTAGTTGTTGAATTTCAGATCCTCGATGGTCTGCTCGTGGTCGCTCAATTCCTTGTTCCAGCCGGCCTTGCCGACCGCCTTGCGCATGTCCACGAAGGTGGTGATGCGGGTATCGTCGCGCAGGAAGTGGGTGTGCATGTCCATGATGAACTGGTCCTTCAGCGCGTTGGCGCGCTCCTGGGCCATCGCGGGTGTCGCTGCTTCCGCCGGCGTCGCGTCAAACAGCGCGCCGTAAACCTCGTTCATCGCGACAAAGGATGCGGCCATGCCGGCCGCGCTCTGGAAGAATTTCCGGCGGTCCAGGCCCTGCTTGCCGCCGAGATCGTCGGCCATCGCCAGCAGCCGCGCCTCGACTTCGCGTTGCCGTTCGTTTTGCGGGTCGGGATAAAACTCGTCGCTTGCCACGATTTGGGTTGGGATCGGAGTCTGGTACTGGCACAGTTCCGACGGCATCAATGCGGCGAGTTCGGCTTCGGTCAGTTGGCTGCTCACGGCTTGTTCTCCCTGGCTTGTGCTCCGCGATGAAGGCTCCGGTTGCACGGCCGGGAGACTAGACCTGTATTCGCATTGGGCAAGCCCCTCCTTATCATCATCGCGTATTTTCGATGCGCGCGTCGCGCTGCAGTGCATCGTTCCAAACTGCGCATCGCATGTTACATTCGCGTCACTTTCAAGACGCAGCATCATGGCGCATCCAAATGGCGTACGAAGCTGGCGAAGAAACAAACAGAAACAGAAGTGATTGGAGGAAGCCATGAAACATCTCGACCGCCCGCTGGCGCGGCGCGCTTTGATCAAGGGGGCCGGACTTGGAGCGGGTCTTGTCGCCGGCGGAATGGCGGATGCGCTGCTTGCGCAAAGCGCCGATGCTGCGCCGACCGAGGGCGGCGAAATCTGGAGCAGCGAATACTGGGCGAAGAAGGGCGATATTCCCTTGTGGATGTTTCGCAAGCGGCTGGGCGAGCCGAAAGCCGGTGAGCCTTCGCGGCCGGTCGTGTTCTTTGTTCACGGCTCGTCGGTGACTTCACGGTCGTTCGATCTCAACGTACCCGGCCATGGCGAATATTCTGTTATGAACGAGTTCGCCCGCTACGGCTTTGATTGCTGGACCATGGATCATGAAAATTACGGCAAGTCGGGGCGGACGTCGGGCAATGCCGACATCGCCAGCGGTGTCGAGGATCTGAAAGCGGCAGCGGAAGTCGTCATTCGCGAAACCGGCCGGCAGAAATTCCATTTCCTCGGCGAGTCCTCTGGGGCGCTGCGCGCCGGCGCCTATGCCATGGCGCAGCCCGACCGCGCCGACCGGCTGGTGCTTGCCGCCTTCACCTACAAGGGAGAGGGGTCGCCGACGCTGGCCAAGCGCGCCGAGCAACTCGCTTATTACCGTACCCACAATATGCGCAAGCGCGACCGCGACATGATCCGCTCGATCGCGACCCGCGACAAGCCGGGCACCAGCGATCCTGCCGCCGTCGAGGCGCTGGCTGATGCGGAAATGCAGTTCGGCGACCAGATTCCAACCGGCACCTATCTCGACATGACCGCCAATTTGCCGGTGGTGCATCCGGACAAGGTGCTGTCGCCGGTGTTGCTGGTGCGCGGCGAATATGACGGGATCGCCACCGTTGCCGACATCGAGGAATTCTTCAATCTGCTGCCGAATGGCGACCGCCAGTTCATCATTTTGCCGGGCACCGCGCATTCGGTGACGCTCGCGACCAACCGGCAATTGTTCTGGCATGTCGCCCGGTCATTCCTCACCATGCCGGCACCGATCGCGACGTGAGGCAATCGTCATTCCGGGGCGATGCAGAGCATCGAACCCGGAATCCAGAGGTTTGTCGCGCAAGATTCCCCGATGCGTAATTGCGCATCTGAGGTCTGGTCCTTCGGACCATCCCGGAATGACGAACAAAAAATCCGAAGCCGGCTGTCGGATCAGCGAGCGTCCGTTCGTCCTTGGGGCGAACGCAATGGAACGCAAGGAGCTTTACCGATGTCCAAGATTGCACCCTGCCTGTGGTTCGACGGCGAGGCCGAGGAGGCCGCGAAATTCTATGTCTCGCTGCTGCCGGATTCGCGGATCGACAAAATCCAGCGGAACACGATCGATAGTCCCGCCGGAAAGGCGGGCTCGGTGCTGGTGGTTCAGTTCACGCTCGCAGGCCAGGAATATATGGCGCTGAACGGCGGCCGGCGGATCGAATATACGCCTGCGATCTCGTTTAAGATCGATTGCGCCGATCAGGCCGAGGTCGATCGTCTGTGGGACGGCTTGTTGTCCAATGGCGGCGCGGCCGTGCAATGCGGCTGGCTCACGGATCGCTACGGCGTGTCCTGGCAGATCGTGCCATCGATCTTCCTCAAATTGCTGGGCGGTCCGGATCAAGCTGGCGCGCAGCGCGCGATGCAGGCGATGATGCAGATGGTCAAGCTCGACATCGCGGCGCTTCAAAAGGCCTATAATGGCGGCTGATACGCGCGTTCCCTCAAGGCCTGTCGGGACGCCAGACCGAACCCGCGATCATCGCCATCGCGCAGCATCCGGCATACGCGACCAGCGACGCCGTCACCAACGCGGCCAGCGTCGCCATTCCGGCGCCGAAATAGCCGACCGCGATCCAGCCGAGGCCGGCGGCGATCAGGATTCGCGCGATGGCGGCGATGAATGGCCAGAACACGTGCCCGGCGCCCTGCGCGGCAAAGGCGATGACAAAGCCGAAGCCCAGCGCGGCATAGGCCGGTGTCACGATGCGCAGATAGATCGTGCCATCGCGCAGCACGCCGGGATCGTGGCTGAAGAGATGCAGCCAAAGCATCGGGAATAGCGCGACCACAAGACCGATCGATCCGGTCAGCACCAATCCGACTAGGCTGCTGATCCAGGCGATCTTTTTCGCGCGCGCGATCTGCCCGGCGCCGATATTGACGCCGACCATCGTCAGCACGGCGGTGCAGAGGCCGAACAGGATCGGAATCATGATGTAGTCGAGCCGCGACGAGATGCCGTAGGCCGCGAGCGCTGTCGTGCCGAACAGCCCGACCGCGCCGGTGACGAGAATAACGGTCAGGTTGGTAAGAACCGCATTGATGGCGGTCGGGATTCCGACCTTGAGAATATCGACGAATAGCCGGCCCTGAAGCGGAACGATGCTGAATGTCAGGCCGGAGCGGCCGGACGCCATATAGCGCAGCAGCACCAGCATCGCTCCGCAATAATAGACCGCGAACGCAATTCCGGCGCCCTGGATGCCCAGTGCGGGGACAGGGCCGAAGCCGAAAATCAGAAGCGGCGAGGCCGGAATCAGCACCAGCGCGCCAACCAGCGTTACGATCGCCGGAACCCTGACATTGCCCGAGCCGCGCAACGCCGCGGCCTCCAAATTGACGATCCACACCGGGATCGCACCGGCAAAGAGATAATTGGAATATTTCAGCGCGGCGTCGAGCGCCTCGGCGCGGCCGCCAAGCGCCCGGTACAACATCGGGCCGCCCTTGATGGCGCCCAGCATGAACAGCGCACCGAAAATGATGGCGAGAATCAGGGCGTGAAAGACCAGCGCGTCGGCATCCTGCTTGCGGCCGGCGCCGACCGCGCGCGCCACCGAGGAAGCGACGCCGCTGCCGATACCGCCATTCGACATCATCGTCATCAGCATGAACACCGGGAACACCAGCGCGACACCGGCCAGCGCGTCGGTTCCGAGAAACCCGACATAATAGGCTTCGGCGATATTGACCGCGGTCTGGGCCAGCAGCACCACCATCGTCGGCAACGCCAGCCGCAGCAGCGTCGGAACAATGGCGCCGGTCAGGATCGGCGAGCGCGTCTCGTCATTGCGCACTTGCGTAGCTGTCGCCTCGGGACGGACTTGAACGGCGCCGTCAGCATAGCCGTCGTCGGAATCGCCGGATACCGCGTCCAGGGTGAGCGTTGCGGCGGCTGCGTTCAGTTCCATTTTGCGTCCTGTCGTCGTCAATTACCAGAGAGCCTGCCGCAACCGGAGGCGGCGCGGAGCTTCGATCTACCCATTGAATTATGAGTATAATGCATTATTATGATCGTAATTCAATAATGCAAGCGGTCACGATCGCGTTGGTCCGGCGCCGGGCCGGCGCCTACAACGACCTGATAGCGGGGAAACGAGCATGCGGTACGAGAAGGGACACAAGGACGCAACGCGCCAGCGCATCATCGATGTTGCATCCCGGCAGTTTCGCGAAAACGGCGTCGCTGCCGTCGGGATAGCCGGCATCATGACGGATGCGGGCCTGACCAATGGCGCGTTTTATTCGCACTTCAAATCCAAGGAAGATCTGGTCCGGACGGTGCTGTCCAATGCGCTCCGCGGGCGTGAGGAAACACTTCGGACCGGCTTGAAAACCAATGCCGGGCTGGAAGTGATGATCCGGGACTATCTGTCCCCGGCCCACCGCGATCGCCCCAGCGGTGGTTGTCCGACCGCGGCTCTGGTTGCGGAGGTCGCGCGCCATCCGAAGGCGACACGCGATGCATTTACCGGCAAGATTTCCGCATTCATTAGCTTGATCGCAACGCAAATTCGAAAGGGCTCGGCCGCCAGGCGGCGACGCGATGCGGTGGCGATTTACGGCATGATGGTGGGCACGCTTCAATTGGCCCGCGCCGTCAACGACAAGCAGCTATCCGATGAAATCCTGGAGAGCGGCATAAGCGCAGCACTGGCGCTTGCCGGCGACAACGCCGCTTGATCGTTCATGCGCGCTTCAAAGCGACGCAAACAACATCAGAAGCGGAACAGCCAGGGCACCCGATTCCAGTGGACCCGGTTGTGGTAGAAATGCGGCCAGTAGATCGGGAACGGTTCCCAATAGGCCGTCCGGTAAGTGTGCCAGCGGCGGTGATGATGGGCGTAGCGTCGATGAGGCGGCGGAAGCGGCTCGGCGTCCGCTGACGATGTCGCAGGTTCGGCTTTCTTTGGCAGGATTGACGGATGTGGCACGCTCGGCGGTGGTGCTTCGGGTTGCGCCGCTGGCGTGGCAGTTTGCGCGGCCGGCGCTTGCGGTGCGGGTGCATCTTCGGCGAAGCCGGAGCAAGCCGGGCCGACGACAAGCAAGGCTGCGACGGCGAGATCAGTGAAATGCGATTTCATCTCAATCATCCCTGCATATGGAAAAAATATCGATCAACAATTCATGCAACGTTATAGGTGCCGGCGTGAGCCGAACTTCCGAGCACGAGAAGCGCTGCGGCGATAACGATCTTTTTCATGAAAATCCCCTGGTTTGAAATCTGGATCAGGCGCCCGGATCGCCGGCTCATCCGCCTGTCAATGGTTTGCTTAAGCTCTCGATCCCGCCTGCCGAACACCGGCGGGCAGGGGATCGTTGTGATTGTTCACTTCGAGGCGGTCTTGGTGTCCATGTTGACGACCTGAACGCGGCGGTTGATCGGGTCCATCGGCGCGTTCGGATCTTTCGGCTTGTCCTTGCCGTAGCCGACGGTGACGAGATCGGTGCCGGCGATGCCGTATTTCTCCGTCAGGTACCGCTTGATCGTATCGGCGCGGCGCTCGGAGAGGTCCTGGTTGAAGGCTTCGCCGCCGATCGCGTCGGTATGACCGGCGACGACGAAGGTTGAGCCCTTGAGGTTGGGATCCGTAAGCGCCTTGCCGAGCGCTTGCACGTCCGGCAGCGAACTCTGACGGATGTCCGCCGAGTTGTAATCAAATTGAATGTCGAGATCGATCTTCGGTTTGGTTGATGCGATCTCGGCGATTTCCTCGCGCTCTCCCATCGAGAGCGACCGGGTCTTGCGGTTGCGCAGGGTCTGGATGAAACCGACTTCCTTGGCCTTGATTGCAGGATCCTCCTGCGACAGGCCGCGGGTCAGCGGCTTGGGCTTGAGCGCATTTACGATCTGGTCCGCCGAGACATTGTTGTCGCCAGCAAATGCGAAGCCGGCTGTCATCGACAGCGCGACACTCAGCGTAATCGCCTTCAGTGCGGTAAGTCCATGAAAGCTGGTCATTGTCGTATCCTCGCTGTAACGCCTGGTCCTATTTTGATGGTGCAAGCATAGGATAGGTTCAAATCGTCGAGTGTGATTTAGCTCACGCAGGAAGAATCCGCTTGAAAAGCCGGTGTGTCGGCGCGGGATAAGGACTTCAGTCCGGTGGCGGAGCCCGATGATCTTGTCGGGCAGAAGACCGGGCAGGCCGGGATTCACGTGAGAGTCTCCAGAGTCTCTGGCCGCACGAGGTGCCGGTCACGTCGGTCCGTCCGCACAGCGGTTCGATTACCCCCTGAATCCTAAGTGACGTGGATCACATTCCCCCCCGAGCGAACTGCGCCAGATTGCGCGCATCGGATGCGGCCTTCGGGCCAGGGTTTTGCAAGGGAAGACGGATCATGCGCTTCTTGATCGCTGCACTGTCAATCGCAGGACTTCTGATCAGCGCCACCGTCGCGAAGGCCGACAAGCGGGTCGCCTTCGTGGTCGGCAACGGCGCTTACAAGAACGTGGCGGCGCTTCCCAATCCGGCGATCGATGCCAAATCGATGGCCACGGTTCTGCGCAATGTCGGCTTCGACGTCGTCGAAGGCACCGACCTCACCCGCGACAAGATGACGGCGCGGCTGCTCGAATTCGGCCAGAAGGCGCAAGGCGCCGACATCGCGGTGTTCTTCTATGCCGGTCACGGCATCGCCATCGACGGCGCCAATTACCTGCTGCCTGTTGATGCCGACATCAAATCCGAAATGGACGTCAAGCTGGGCGCCGCGATCAATATCGACCTCACGCTCGACCAGACCATGAGCGACGCCAAGGTCAAGCTGGTGTTCCTCGATGCCTGCCGCGACAACCCGTTCGCCGCCAAGATCAAGTCGAATGCCCCGACCCGCAGCCTGTCCGTCCAGTCCGGTCTGGCCGAGATGAAGTCGGGCGAGGGCACCTTGATCGCATTCGCCACCGGCCCCGGGCAGACCGCGCTCGACGGCCAGGGCGGTACCAACAGCCCGTTCACCCGCGCGCTGATCGCCAACATCACCCAGCCCGGCGTCGAGATCCAGCAGGCGATGACCAAGGTCCGCGCCCAGGTCAACGACGAGACCAACAAGGGCCAGCTGCCGTGGGGCCATACTAACCTGATCGGTTCGGTGTATCTCAATCCGGCCCCGGTTACGGACGGCGCAACAACCGAGGCGCCAAACACACCGGCCGCCACCACCACGGCCGCTTCGGAAGTCGAACTCGAGTTCTGGCGTTCGATCAAGAACTCCAACAAGCCGGAGGAACTCAACGCCTACCTGACCAACTACCCGAACGGAACCTTCAAGCCGCTGGCGCTGGCCCGTATCGCCGAGTTGCAGAACGGCCCGTCGACCACGACCCGCAACCTGACCACCGGCGTCGATCCCGCGACCTTCACCGAACAAGCCGACCAGACCAGCGAAGATCAGATCGGCCTCAACAGGAGCCAGCGCCGTGACGTGCAGCGCCGCCTGACCAGCCTTGGCTTCGACGTCAAGGCCAGCGGCAAGTTCGACGCCGCGACCCGCGACATGATCAGCCGCTGGCAGGCGGCGCGCGGCTATCCGAAGACCGGTTTCCTCAACTCGCTCGAACACAAGGCGCTGTTGACCGAGATCGTCACGACCCGGGTAGCCTCAAGCGATGACGCTTCAGACGACGAGCCGGTGCACCATTCCCGTCATTCCGGCGGAGGAGACCGTCATTATTACCGCGGCGGCGGTGGCGGACCCGGCGCCTTGTTCGGCCACATGATGGGCGGATTGTTCGGACGCCGGTAAACGCTGAAAATTTAACCGTGAAGATCAAGAGGCGGCCCTTGGGTCGCCTCTTCGTTTGAACGACACTGCATGACGTCGCGTGGTCGCAAAGCAGTCGCGCCAGCGCCGATGTGCGAACAATAAATTGGCCAGATGCGCCCATAGGAGTGCCCCTCAACAAGAAAAGAAAGTGAAGCAAGCCCATCGTGTTTCAGTCATCGAAACGGCATAGTGAGTATCAAGGGTATCGCGGGGCTGCGCAGGATCGTGCGGGAATATCGATGCCGGTTCTGGTCGGCGCGGCCATGATCGCGACCGCCATCCTGCTATCCACGCTGATCACCATCATCGGCACGCGATTCATCGGAATGGACAGTCCCAGCGAGGAAAGCGTGTGGCTGATCGACCGGCTGACCGGCAGCGTTTACAGATGCCAGGCCTCGGAGCATGGCAAGGCCCAATGCGACCCGGAGACGGCGACCGGAAGTATCGGCGCGCCGGCAAAACACTGAGCGCTGGTTGGACAAAGACCCGGCCCTGAATTCGCTGCGTTGCAGCACACAAAAATAATTTCCCCCGGAAACGTTGTCATCAGAAAATGCGTATTACGAAAGCCGGCAAAACGCCGGCTTCGTTTCAAGGGAGGGTTTTGATGAAGAAGGTCTTGATCATTGCGGCCATGTTTTCGGCTCTTGCCTGCGCGCCCGCTTCGGCAGCGATGATGGCATGCACCGGCGACAACATGACCAAAACCACGACGATGATGTCGAGCATGGCCGATGGCCCGACCAAAATGGGCATGGGCAAGGAAATGGGCATGGCCAATGCCGAGATGAGCAAGGGCAACATGCGCGGCGGCTGCATGCACTACATGAAGGCCCAGAAGATGAGCATGATGAAATAGGTTAGGACATTTATTGGCCGCGCTGCTTTCGGGCGGCGCGGCTTTTTTGCGACTTTAGAGCATGATCCGGAAAAGTGGAAACCGGTTTTCCGAAAAGATCACGCTCAAACAAAAAGATAACGCTAGACCTTCCCGCATCAAGCGGTGATGCAGCTGTCAGCCGGCTCGAATCTCGCTACATTGTCGCCGCAATGCCCGCTGCCGACAAATCCCACCCCCTGACCAGGATCGACGCCAGGCGCATCTGGCTGCGTGCCCAGCGGCTCGACACGTCAGCGCCGTTCGGGGCGGGGGCACAGGCGACAGCGGCCGCGGTCGAGCATCTCGGCTATGTGCAGATCGATACCATCAACGTCATCGAGCGCTCCCATCACCACGTGCTGTGGAGCCGCATTCCCGAATATCGGCGTGCGGATCTGTACCAGGCCCAGAGCGTCGACAAAACTGTGTTCGAATATTGGACCCACGCGCTGGCCTATGTGCCGACAAAGGACTTTCGCTTCTTCATTCCGGCGATGAAGCTGCACAAGCGCGAAGGCCATAAATGGTTCGGCTCGGTCACAGCAGCCGATACGCGCAAGGTAATGACGCTGATCCGGCGCGGCGGCGCGCTGACCATCCGCGACATCGACGATGATGTGCTGACCGACAAGGAGCATCTGTGGGCCAGCCGCAAGCCATCGAAGCGGGCGCTGCAGCTGGCGTTCTACACCGGCGCGCTCACGATCAGCGAGCGCAGCGGCATGCTCAAGACCTATGAGCTGACGGCACGGCATTTCGGCTGGGACAAGCCGCCCAACGGGCCGCCCAAGCCTGCCTCGGCGCGCGAAATCACCGCCTATCTGCTCGACCGCGCGCTTCGCGCCCAGGGCGTCGTCAGCCTGGATTCGATCTGCCATCTCGATGCGCCGAGCAAGGCGTCGATACGGCGCTTGATCGAGGCGAGGGTGCGCGCCCGGGAGCTTGTGCCGGTCACGCTCGAAGGCGCCGGCAAGCAGGAGCACTGGGCGCGTCCCGAGACGCTGGCGATGACAGGTAATACGGCTTCCGAACTGGTGCACATCCTCTCGCCGTTCGACCCGCTGATCATCCAGCGCAAGCGCACCGAGCTCTTCTTCGGCTACGGACACCGCTTCGAGGCCTATGTGCCGAAGGAGAAACGGCTGTTCGGCTACTTCGCGCTACCGGTTCTGGTCGGCGACGACATCGCCGCCGCCATCGATCTCAAGACAGATCGCAAGAACCGAAAATTGCTGATGCAGAAATGGAGCTGGGTCGGCAACGGCGCGCGAAAAGGCGCCCGCAAGGAACTGAAACGCCGCATCGAGGAAGAGCTGCACCGTTTCGAGCGGTTTCAACTCGCGGAGTGAGGGGCACGCTGCGCTGAATCGCGTGCGATCAAGGCCGGCACCACGAGACGGTCAAGCAACACGCCCACCGCGATTCCGAAGCCGTAGGCCAGCATGTCCCACGGCGAGAAGATGCGGCCCAGCAGCAGTGCGCCCGCAAGCGTCAGCCGAAACGCGTCCAGCCAGGGGGCATGAACGAGCCGAAACAATTCCACGCAGATGGCAATCGCGATCGAGACCAGCGCGACGCGCCGGCGTGAGAAACCGGCAGCGGCGATCGCGACCAGAAAGAAAACCATCGTTCCCCACAGAGCCGAGCCGCCATATTTCACGACAAGGGCCGGCAGCCCAAGACCAAGCCCGAATCTGCGCAAGGCCAGGCCGAGGACGATGACCGACAGGCACAGCAAAACGCGGACCATCCTCACCACTGAAGTCTCCATCCTCCTCGGCCTTCGGGTGCCGTTTCGAGCGCGTCGAATGGCCAAGCGTTCCCAATTTGGAACCTGGAGCCTCTACGCCGGTTAGATCGGAATAGCCGGCTGGCGAGAGGTTTCATGGACAACGATAAATCTATTTTAGAGAAGATCACCGACGCGGTGAAGGACATCGCCAACACCGCTGCCAATGCCGCCAGCTGCGCGTTGAAGACCGAAGAGCCACCCGTCAAGGCCGAGGATAGCGCCGTGACCTACATGCCGCTCGCCGCCGACGGCCTTGTTTCCGATCCGATGATGGTGCCGCCGGTTGCGGCTGCTCCGGCTCGAAAGAAGAAACGCGCGGCACCGAAGCGGACGGTAACGAAGGCGCGCAAGAACAAAGCGAAAAAGCCGGCCAAAAAATCCGCGGCCGGGAGGTCAAAGAAAACCGCTGCGAAGCAAGCGAAGAAGGCCGCCAAAAAGTCTGCGAAGACGACGAAAAAGCAAACCGCAAAGAGGCCGGCCGGAAAATCGGCAAAGAAGACGGTGAAGAAAACGCGTAAAGGAAAACGTGGAAGATGATTGTCGCCCGTCTTTCCCAAGCAGCAGTCGGTGCAACGTCGCCCATGCCTTAAAAGCATGGATTGAAACCCACAAAGTCTTTCTCGCGCGCTCTACCGTAACCTACATCTCTCTCCAACTTCAGCGGTTAGGTGCCGGCCCGGCCCCAAACGCCTCATCAGCGAGTAATGGCTGAAAGGCGAGCCGGGCATGGCCTGCTGCCAGCAAAGGAGAGATTACATGAGCCACCCCGTCGTCTTGATCACCGGCGCGCTAACCGGTATCGGCCGCGCCACCGCGCTGGCCTTCGCAAAAGAGGGCGCCCGTATCGTCGTTTCCGGCCGCCGCGATGACGCCGGCCAGGCGCTGGCGATTGCGCTTCGCGCGGCGGGCGCCGAGGCGGAATTCATTCACGCCGACGTTCGCCATGAGAAAGACGTTCAAAACCTGGTCGACAAGACTGTCGCCCGGTTCGGCCGCCTCGACGTCGCCGTCAACAATGCCGGCACCGAAGGCACGCCGGGCCCGATCACGGAACAGACCGCGGACAGCTATGCCGCCACCTTCGATACCAACGTGCTCGGCGTGCTCCTGAGCATGAAGCACGAGTTGCGCGTGATGCAGAAGCAAGGCAGCGGCAGCATCGTCAATCTGTCATCGACCATGGGCCACCGCGGCGCGCCCGGCGCATCACTTTATACTGCCAGCAAGCACGCGGTCGAAGGGCTGACCAAATCGGCCGCGCTCGAAGCCGCGGCATTCGGCGTTCGCGTCAACGCGGTCGCGCCGGGCCCGATCGAAACCGCGATGCTGGATCGCTTCACCGGCAGCGCCGACCGGAAGGCGGGTCTCGTTGCCGGCGTCCCGCTCAAGCGTGCCGGAAGGCCGGAGGAAATCGCCGACGCCATCGTGTTCGCGGCCTCCAGCAAGGCGTCGTTCATCACCGGCCAGATCATCGGCGTGAACGGAGGCAAGACCGCTTCGTAGGCCTTGCATCGGCTGATGGGTAACCGGCATTGAAGCAGCCGTACGATTTCGTCTCGGCGCGCGCCAGTATAGCGACGCAGACCAGCCCTTCGGCGCCGCCAATCTCCCTTTCTATCTCCCCGCTCGCGATGCTAAGAGACCGGCATCTGGGGCCCGCCATACGGCCAAAAACAAGAGACCGGGGAGAACTTTCATGAGCCTGTCCGCCACCCTCGCTGCTTCGGCCAACGCCAAGAGCGAGCTTGAGATTTCCACGATCCGCGCGATCTCGTGGCGGCTGATTCCGTTTCTGGTGCTGGCTTATTTCCTGTCCTATCTCGATCGCGTCAATCTCGGCTTCGCCGCGCTGACCATGAACGCCGAGCTGAAATTCACGCCGACGATCTTTTCCTGGGGCGCCGGGATTTTCTTTATCGGCTATTTCCTGTTCGAGGTGCCGAGCAATCTGGCGCTGGAAAGATTCGGCGCCAGCCGCTGGATCGCGCGCATCATGGTAAGCTGGGGCATCGTTTCCGCGCTTATGGCGTTCGTCAGCGGCGTCTGGAGCTTTTACAGCATACGCTTTCTGCTCGGCGTCGCCGAAGCCGGGTTTTTCCCCGGCATCATCCTCTATCTCACCTATTGGTATCCGGCCGAATATCGCGCGCGATTTCTCGCGGCGTTTGCGATCGCCGTTCCCGTTTCCACCGTGATCGGCGCGCCGGTCTCCGGCCTGTTGCTCGGGCTCGATGGCGTGATGGGGCTGAAGGGCTGGCAATGGCTGTTCATCATCGAGGGCGTGCCGACCGTGCTGCTCGGGGTAGTCACCTGGTTCTATCTCACCGATCGGCCGGCGAGCGCCAATTGGCTGACGGCCGAGCAGAAGGCATGGCTGTCGTCGCGGCTTGACCGCGAGGCTGCCGCCAAGCGGGCCGCGAAACATCTCACGCTGGGGCAGGCGCTGGCGTCGCCCAAAGTGCTGAGGCTGAGCCTGGTCTATTTCGGATTCGTCGCCGCGCTTTATGGCGTGCAGTTCTGGCTGCCGCAGATCGTCAAGGCGTTCGGCTTCTCCAATGCGCAGACCGGATTCGTCACCGCGGTGCCGTATCTGTTCGGCACCGTCGCGATGATCCTGTGGGCGCGGCATTCCGACGCCACCCGTGAGCGCGTGATGCATGTCGGCGCACCGCTGCTGCTGACCGCGGCGGCGCTCGGCGTCTGCGGCTATATCACCGATCCCATGACGACCATGCTGGTGCTGACCGTGGCCGCCATCGGCATCTTCTGCACCTTCGGCGTATTCTGGACGCTGCCGACGGCGTGGCTCTCCGGCGTGGCGGCGGCCGGCGCGATCGCGCTGATCAATTCGATCGGCAATCTCGCGGGCTTTGCCGGCCCCTATTTGATCGGCTGGGTCAAGGAAACCACCGGCAGCACCACGACCGGTCTGTTCGTGCTCGCGGCATTGCCGCTGATCGGGGGCCTTCTGGTCTTCCTCGGCGGCCACGAGACCAAGGCGGAATTCGCCAGCGCGGGCGAGGCGAAGTAGGGATTGGGGGCCCGCCCAATCGCTTCGACGCTTCAGTTAGCGGCGAAGGACGCTATGTCTCCGCGTCAAATTGATGTGTGGAAGCGATCGGGCAACTTCCCCAGCATCGATTTCGCTCCGTGTCACCATTTTCCGCCGCGCTATTCGTCACGATGCAGCGTCGGTCAGCGGGAATGTCAATTCGAACGCGGTGCCCCGTTCGGCCTGGAGAAGACGGATTGCGCCGCCATGGGCATCAAGCATGGCGCGAACGATCGCAAGGCCCATACCGGTACCCCCGCTGTCGCGGCGCGTCGTGAAAAAGCTATCGAAGATTTGGGCCCGGTTATTGAGCGAGACGCCTTCGCCATTGTCGGCGACCTTTACCCTCAGCATATTTCCATCTCGTTCGGCTGAGATCTCAAGCGTCGAGCTGCCATGGCGTACCGCGTTGTCAGCGAGGTTGGAAAAAATAATCGCGGCGTTTTCTTCCGTTATGCGCATTGGCGTATCGAGCTCGCCGCTGGCGTGAACATCGAGCGAGGTGAAGCTCGAACGCAGGCCGGCTGTTGCCACGGATAGTTTCGCAGCGCCGATCGCGACCGGGTTTTCGGCGCGAGCGAAATCGCGTAACCGGCCCGAGATCTTCGCCAGCCGGTCGGCGTCGGCAATGATGTTGTCGAGAAACTTGCGCTTGTCCTTGTCGCTCATCACCGGTGTTGCCGCATCGATATCGTCACGCAGCAGTTCGGCCGCGCCCTGAATCGAGGTCAACGGCGATTTCAGCTCGTGGGACACGTGCGTGGCGAAGGTCGAGATAAAGCTGGAGCGCGTGTTAAGCCGCCGCGCCATGTCGAGAAAGCTTTGCGACAGGCGGGCGAATTCGCTGGTGCCGTGGCGTTTCAGCGGACGCAGGACATCGCGCTCGCCCTTGCCGACCAGGTTGGTGCGCTCGACCAGTTCCCGCATCGGCTCGGTGATCGTCCGATGAAACAGAAAACCGATCAGCAGCGTTGGCACGATCATGGAAAGCACTGCGAGGACGGCCCTTCCGCGCTGCTCATACAAATATTTGAAGACGTCGCTGGGCGTGCGCGAGGCGTAAACAACGCCCGCGACCTGGTCGTGCACGATCACGGGCATCGCCGTAAAGACGCGCACGCCGGTGCCCCTGCTGGTGGAGTAGAGCGGCGGCGTGTCATGCTTGGAAATGCGCGCGCGCAATACCGCGCTGAAACGGCCTTGCAGCGCTTCGGCAACTTCCTGCAAATGAGCGAGCGACAGCCCGACCTCTTGGCGGCCGGCGATGACGACGCCGTTCGGATCGAGCAATCGAAAGCCCGCAAGCGTCACATTTTGCGTCGCGACCAGATCGGGCGCCATGCGCGTGCCGAGCGCGACGAAAGCCGGATCGGCGGGCCTGGACGCCGGCAGCGCGTCCGGCCGCGGCGGCAGCACGCTTTGGTCGGCGAGTTCCAGCCGCGGCCAGATTGGCTGATACGGCTCGGGGGGCGATGGTCGAGCGGCGGGCGGAATCTTCGCACCAAGCGCTACGCCTTGCGCGGCTCCCGTCGCTATTTCGCGCTCAAAGACCGCCGCCAGCGCCGCGCTCTGCGCGATCAGCTCCGACTCGGTCTGCTGGATCAGTTCGTTCTGGTAGACCTTGAGGAAATAAAGACTGAATAGCGGCAGCGCGAGCACCGCCGTCAGAACCAGAAAAACAATCAGGCTCAGCGATGGCCGCCACTTCTGCCGCGTGACTGCGGAAGCGTCGATCAACGCGATGCCTCGCAACGCCCCAACTTGAAGCCGACACCGTGGACAGTCTCGACCACGGTATCACAGCCGGCGAGGGCCATCTTGGCGCGGATATTCCTGACGTGGCTGTCGATCGTCCGGTCTGCGACATGAATGTTGCCGGCATAGGCCGCGTCGAGGATCAGTTCGCGCGTGAACACGAATCCCGGCCGCGCCAGAAGCGTGCGCAGGATCGCGAATTCGAGCGCGGTCAGCGCAACCGTCGTGCCGAGGAAGCTCGCGGCATGGGCGTCCGGATCGATCGCGAGTCCGCCGTGGCTCATCGTCTTTGTGGTTGCAGCCGGCGCGTGCACCTGTCGCGCACGTCGCAGAATCGCATTCACCCTTGCCACCAGTTCACGCGGGCTGAACGGCTTGGTGACGTAGTCGTCGCCGCCGATTTCGAGACCGAGGATACGATCGATCTCCTCGTCGCGGGCCGACAGAAACAGGATTGGGGTATCCGAGGTTTTTCGGATTTGCCGGCAGACTTCCAGGCCATCCATCTCGGGCATGCCGATATCGAGCACGACCAGTTCATGGACGTCGCGGTCGAACTGGCGCAGCGCGTCCTTGCCGTCCTGCGCGGTGGAAATCGTCATTCCCGTCTTCTCGAACGCGAAGCGAACGACGTCACGAATATGGGGGTCGTCGTCAACGACGAGGATGGAATGAGCCACGGTAGCTCTAGCCTTTGCCGTTATTCGATGGATTCAGCCGCTCGGGTGCAGTGTTAGCGAAATATCGTTCGAGGCGCCATCTTCGAAAATTCCAGGCCCGCCAATTACCCGGGAGCTTGAGGTAGTTGCGATCCGGGCTTGCCCGGTACGCCAGCGAAAGCGGCAGCGTACCCGGAAACTGCGACAGATGCGCTTCGACGGGAGGCAAGGTTTGCGCGCTGCCGAGCGATTCGAGGTATTTTATATCGAGGCTTGGTCCTGTGCCTCCGAGTTCTCGGCTGTGCTCGACATTATAGCTCGCGATCAGCCATGGCGCGTTGAGAAAGCAGCAAGCGTAGAGCACGAGCGCGAGCGAGATGGCGTTAGCGGAGAGCAGCCAGGAATTCGATTTCTTCCGCATGATCTGGATAAGGATCAGCACAAGCCCGGTTGCCACCAGCACCATCCAGATCAATGCCGCGAGTCTCAGATAGGTCAGCGAGAAAGCAGCAACGTAGAGATCGAGCCGGAAGATCGACGAGACGACGAGCAGGATGTTTTGGGCGACCCAAACCAGAACCAGAGGGCGGATCAGTTTGGAATTCTCCGCAGGCCCGCCTGGGCGCATCGCAACAAGCACGAAGGCGGCAGCCAGCAGCGCGGTCGCGATCAGCGGATAGGCGCCGCGATGGGCATATTCCGCGTGGCTCATGCCGTCGGGCAGGTTCGCACCGCCCCAGAGATAGGCAAGATCGAGCCCGCTCTGGAGCGCGAACAATGCGTTGAACAGGATCAGCGATCGTGACATCGCCTTCTCGCCCAAGAGGTAATCCAGATCGGAAGGCTCGACGGCGGCTGCGCTGCCCTCCGGCGGGAGCTGCCGAACCGGCTTGCTTTTGACGCGGCGACGAAGCAACGGCCAGACGGTGCAGACAATGAAGACCCAGAACACCAGCCGCCAGGATTCGAGGAATTCGAGCAACGGCCGTAGATCGATCCGCTTCAATTGATATTCAATCAGCGGATTTGCCGATGAGAACAGGCCAAGAAAGATCGCGAAGATGCTCAACGGAACGATCCAGGCGACGAGCGAGCCCAGCCATCCGGAAGTTCTTCGTTTCATGTGCCGGAGCGCGCGGATCACGTCGCCAACAAATTGAAATGGGCCGCGGAACGGCACCGTCGCGGCTTCAAATAGGTCCCGGTACCAGGATGAATTTTCGCCAGCCGTCATGACAATGACGAACATCGCGGTCGCGAGCATGCCAATCGTCACCGACAGCATGTCGACGTTTTCGATCAGCGCAGCCAGGCCGGCAACAAACACAGCGGTCATGACCATCCGAACAGGACGCGCGGCGCGGGTGCCATTGCATGCGACGGCAGTGACGCCGAGTACGCCGAGAAACAGTGCCAGCGAGACGCCGATTTCCCAACCAAAAAACAGCCAGTCGGCGAGCGCAGCGCAGCCGATGGCTGTGGCGAGCCGCGTGATGAGCGGATTGAAAGGCGCGCGTTCGAGATTGGTGGTGGCTGCGATCGACATGCTGCTACTTCTCTGGCCTGACGAGGGTGAGGTGCCTGACACCGGGTTTTGGATCGGGCGTGCGGCGCTTGGGGAAGACGGTCACGGTGGGGCGGGTGGGCTTCGATTCCAGCCACCAGCCGTCATTGAGCAGGCGTCGCGGCAGCCTGGAGCGCCGGAACTGAATGGTGATGACTTTCCCCATGCGCCCGACGATGGCTTGCGCGTTGGCAGCGCATTTGCTCAGGCCGTTCAGAATTTGCGGATTTTTGTGCAGATTTCGCGCAGACGCCGGGCGCGGCACTTCGCGCCCGTCGGGGGTGAAACGAGACCAGCTGAGGCGTATTTTCACAAATTCATGATCACTGACGAATGTTGACATTTATCAGTGAACACTTGATACTCCTCATGAGCCTGTTAGCCGGAGGAGAGATTGATGTTCGTCCGTTCCATTTTATCGGGTTATTCCAGACTGTTAGCCGGCATTTCGTTGGCTTTTCTGGCGATCGCGCTGACCGGCTGCGACGATACTGTCGCCCAAAAGGCCACCCCCGGCCGGCCGGTGCTGGTCGCCTCCGTGCATTATGAGGCGGAATCGCCGGAGCGCAGTTTCGTCGGCACCATCCGGCCCCGGATCGAGGCCGACATGGGTTTTCGCGTTCCCGGCAAGGTCGCCAAGCGCCTGGTTGAGGTCGGCCAGACGGTCGATCTCGGGCAACCGCTGGCGACCCTCGATGAAATCGATTTGAAGCTGCAGGCCGAACAGGCGGAAGCCGAATTCCGTGCCGCGACCGGCGTGCTGGCGCAGGCCGGTGCCGCCGAGCAGCGCGCCAAGGATCTGCGCGCCAAGGGCTGGGCCACCGACGCGCAACTGGATCAGGCGAAAGCGGCCGGCGACGAAGCCCGGGCCCGTCTCAATCGTGCCGAGCGTTCGGTCGATCTCACCAGGAACTCGCTTTCCTATGCCACGCTGGAGGCCGACTCCCGCGGCGTCGTCACCGCGACCCTGATCGAGCCGGGTCAGGTCGTGGCATCCGGGCAGACCGCGATCCGTGTCGCGCGCTTTGGGGAAAAGGAAGCTGTCGTCGCGGTTCCGGAGACGCTGCTCGGTCGCGCCAAGGATGGCGTGGCGACCGTCACGCTGTGGTCCGAGCCTGACAAGAAATATGCCGCGAAGCTGCGCGAAGTCGCGCCATCAGCCGATCCCGCGACGCGAACCTATCTTGCGAAGTTCTCGCTGCCCGGCGCCGACGACCGCGTCTCGCTCGGCATGACCGCGACGCTGACGCTGGCCGATCCCGCGACCGAGCGCGTGGCGCGGTTGCCGTTGTCGGCGCTGTTCAGCGAAGGCGGCGATCCCTCGTTCTACGTCGTCGATGACAAGGGCGAAGTCGCGTTGAAGCCGGTCGCCGTGAAATCCTACGAGAGTAATGACGTCGTCATATCCGGTGGCGTCGACGAAGGCGCGCAGGTCGTCACGCTCGGCGTGCAGAAGCTCGATCCGGCCCAGAAGGTCAGGGTCGTCTCGTCGCTGTCGTTTTGATCGGGGGAGAGTGAGATGAAATCGAGACTCGTTCGCGACTTCACCTCTCCCATCGGGAGAGGTCGGCGCGCAGCGCCGGGTAAGGGGTTACGCTTTATCCGAGGGACCGTACCCCCTTGTAACTCTGATCCTCTCCCCACGGGAGAGGGAGCACGCCGCCGTTGTGGCAACTCTTATCGTCGGTTCGGGCAGGGGAGAGTGAGATGAAGCGCTTCAATCTTTCGGGCTGGGCGGTCAGCCATCCCGCACTCATTCTGTTCTTGATCATCGCGCTCGGCGCCGCCGGCTTCTTTTCCTACCAGCATCTTGGCCGGGCGGAAGATCCGTTCTTCACGGTCAAGGTGGTCAACGTATCGGCGATCTGGCCCGGCGCGACCGCCGAAGAAATGCAGATGCAGGTCGCCGACCCGATCGAGAAGAAGCTGCAGGAACTGCCCTATTTCGAAAAGGTGCAGACCTATTCGAAACCATCCTTCACGGCGATGCAGGTCACCTTCAGGGACTCCACGCCGCCGAAAGACGTGCCGTACCTGTTTTATTTGCTGCGCAAGAAACTGGCTGACGTCCAGGGCGATCTCCCGACCGGCCTGCTTGGTCCCGTCGTCAACGACGAATTCAGCGATGTCGATTCCATCCTCTACATGATGACCGGCGATGGCGCCGATTATGCGCAGCTGAAGAAGGCCGCCGAAGGCATGCGGCAGCGGCTGTTGAAGGTGCCGGGAGTCACCAAGGTCGATCTCTACGGCATCCAGGACGAGAAGATCTATGTCGAGTTTTCGCATGCGAAGCTCGCGACGCTCGGGATCACGCCGCAGGTGCTGTTCGATTCGCTGGCCAAGCAGAACAATGTGGTGCCGGCCGGCACGGTGGAGACTTCGGCGCAACGCGTGCCGCTGCGCGTCACCGGCGCACTCGATGGCGCCAAGGCCGTCGCGGAGACGCCGGTCGAAAGCAACGGCCGGGTGTTCCGGCTCGGCGATATCGCGACCGTCACCCACGGCTATGTTGACCCGCCGAGTTTTGTGGTGCGCCAGAAGGGCAAGCCGGCGCTCGGCATCGGCGTGGTCACCGCCAAGGGCGCCAATATTCTCGAGCTCGGCAAGGACGTTTCCGACGCAACCGCGGAATTCATGAAGGCGGTGCCGCAGGGCATCAACGTCGAACAGATCGCCGACCAGCCGAAAGTGGTCGAGCACGCTGTCAGCGAATTCGTGCATTCGTTCGTCGAGGCGCTGGCGATCGTGCTGTTTGTCTCGTTCGTCGCACTGGGCTGGCGGACCGGCATCGTGGTGGCGCTGTCGGTGCCGCTGGTGCTGGCGATCGTCTTCATCGTCATGAATTCAATGTCGCTGGACCTGCACCGCATTACGCTGGGGGCGCTGATCATCGCGCTCGGGCTGTTGGTCGACGACGCCATCATCGCGGTCGAGATGATGGTGGTGAAGATGGAGCAGGGTTGGGACCGCGTCCGCGCGGCCTCCTTTGCCTGGGAATCCACCGCCTTCCCGATGCTGACGGGAACGCTGGTGACGGCGGCCGGCTTTCTTCCGATCGGCTTTGCCAATTCGGCGGTCGGCGAATATGCCGGCGGCATCTTCTGGATCGTGGCGATCGCGCTGGTCGCGTCCTGGTTCGTGGCGGTGATTTTCACGCCCTATATCGGCGTCAAATTGCTGCCGAATATCACCGTGCATCACAATCACGATCCGCACGCGGTGTATGAGACCCGCGTCTACCGCATTCTCCGCAGCATGATCCAGTGGTGCGTCGAGCACCGCATCAAGGTCGTGCTGGCGACGGTTGGTGTCTTCGCGCTGTCGATCGTGGCCTTCGGTCATGTGCAGCAGCAGTTCTTCCCGCTGTCCGAGCGGCCCGAATTGTTCCTGCAATTGCGCCTGCCGGAAGGCACAGCGATTGGCGTCACCCAGCAATCCGTGACGAAGGCCGAGGCGCTACTGAAGGACGACAAGGACATCTCGACCTACACCGCCTATGTCGGTCAGGGCTCTCCACGCTTCTGGCTCGGCCTCAATCCGCAACTGCCGGATGAATCCTTTGCCGAGATCGTGATCGTCGCCAAGGACGTCGAGGCGCGCGAACGAATCAAGGCGCGGCTGGAAAAGGCGGTCGGTGACGGCGTTCTGACCGAAGCGCGGGTGCGCGTCGATCGGTTCAATTTCGGCCCGCCGGTCGGCTTTCCCGTGCAATTCCGCGTGATCGGACCCGACACCAAAACCGTGCGCGAGATCGCCTATAAGGTGCGCGATGTGGTCAAGCAGAATCCCAACGTCAGGGATCCGCAACTCGACTGGAACGAGCAGTCGCCGTACCTGAAGCTGGTGGTCGATCAGGATCGCGCCCGCGCGCTCGGCCTGACCCCGCAGGATGTCTCGCAGGCGCTGAGCATGCTGATCTCAGGTGCGCCGGTGACCACCGTGCGCGACGGCATCGAGAAGGTCGAGGTGGTGGCACGCGCGGTGCCGTCCGAACGGCTCGATCTCGCCCATGTCGGCGATCTCACCATCACCTCGCGCAATGGCGTCGCCGTGCCGCTGCAACAGATCGCCAAGATCGAATACTCCCACGAGGAGCCGATCCTGTGGCGGCGCAACCGCGACATGGCGATCACGGTGCGCGCCGACGTCGCCGATGGCGTGCAGGCGCCTGACGTCACCAACCAGATCTGGCCGAAATTGCAGGAAATCCGCGACAGCCTGCAGCCGGCCTACCGGATCGAGGTGGGTGGCGCGATCGAGGAGTCGGCCAAGGGCAATGCCTCGATCTTCGTGCTGTTTCCGCTGATGGTCATTGTCATGCTGACCTTGCTGATGATCCAGTTGCAGAGCTTCTCACGGCTGTTTCTGGTGTTTCTCACCGCGCCGCTCGGCATTATCGGTGCGTCGCTGGGGTTGAATGTCGCGA
The DNA here is from genome assembly GCF_900105125.1 of Bradyrhizobium canariense. Lineage (NCBI taxonomy): Bacteria > Pseudomonadati > Pseudomonadota > Alphaproteobacteria > Hyphomicrobiales > Nitrobacteraceae > Bradyrhizobium > Bradyrhizobium canariense. The sequence goes on from NZ_LT629750.1 coordinate 6,872,676, forward strand.
ACCAGCCGTTCGGCTTCGTGGCGCTGCTCGGACTGATCGCGCTGGCCGGCATGATCATGCGCAATGCGGTGATCCTGGTCGACCAGATCGAAACCGACGTGTCCCACGGCCTGACGCGCCGGGAGGCCATCGTCGAGGCCACCGTCCGCCGCGCCCGCCCGGTGGTGCTGACGGCGCTGGCTGCGATCCTGGCGATGATCCCGCTGTCGCGCTCGGCGTTCTGGGGACCGATGGCGATCACCATTATGGGGGGGTTGTTTGTTGCGACCTTCCTGACCTTGCTGTATCTGCCGGGCCTCTATGCATTGTGGTTTCGCAAGAGCCTTGAAGAAAGCGGTCCGAACGAACACATTGATCTTGCGCCGCAACATCATGATGGGTCACAGCCCGCATTTCCGCTTGCTGCGGCCGCGGAATAATTGAACATTGGTATCCGAATGACGCTGATCTCAGAACATGTCGAAACCGACACACGGGAGCGGATTCTCGTGGTGGCGGAGCGTCTTTTCCGCCAGATCGGCTACCAGAAGACCACGGTCGGGGATATCGCCAAAGAGCTGCGCATGAGCCCGGCGAACGTCTATCGCTTTTTCGATTCCAAGAAGGCGATCCACGAGGGCGTGGCGCGCGGCCTGATGGGCGGGGTCGAGGACGCGGCGCAGGTCATCGCAGGCAAGCGCGGATCGGCGGCTGCAAAACTGCGCGAACTCATGACGACGATCCACCGCATGAACTGCGAACGCTATGTCGGCGATTCCAAGCTGCATGAGATGGTCGAGATCGCGATGCAGGAGAGCTGGGAAGTCTGCGTCGCCCATATGGAGCGGGTCACCGAGACCATCGGTGCCGTCATCGCCGAGGGCGCCGCGTCAGGTGAGTTCGAGGTCGATGACGTGGTGGAGGCGGCGATGTGCGCCTGCACCGCGATGATGCGGTTTTTTCATCCGCAGATGATCGCGCAATGCGCCAACAAGCCGGGCCCCTCGCTCGACCAGATGATCGATTTTGTGCTCGCGGCGCTGACGCCGCATGCTAAAAAGAACTGAGTGTCGTCATTCCGGGATGGTGCGTCAGCACCAGACCCGGAATCTCGAGATTCCGGGTTCGATGCTCCGCATCACCCCGGAATGACGGTGGTGGTTGCCGAAGTCGGCGCAGCCTCGCGAATGGAAAAGGAAGATTGAGCGTGACCGAGAAGGATTTGCACTATTACGAGCCGGCGAACGGCCACGGCCTCAAGCATGATCCCTTCAACGCCATCATCGCGCCACGCCCGATCGGCTGGATCTCCTCTCGCGACACCAGGGGCAACGTCAATCTGGCGCCCTACAGCTTCTTCAACGGCTTCAATTACATTCCCCCCATCATCGGCTTTTCCTCGACGTCCTGGAAGGACAGCGTCGTCAACATCCAGGAGACCGGCGAGTTCGTCTGGAATCTCGCGACCATGGATCTGGCGAAGCAGATGAATGCCACGGCCGCGCATGTCGCGCGCCACGTGAACGAATTCGAAATCGCGGGCCTGACGGCGGCGCCGAGCCGGCTCGTCAACGTGCCCCGGGTCGCGGAAAGCCCGGTCTCGTTCGAATGCAAGCTGACGCAGATCATTCAGCTCCAGGGTGCTGACGGCAAGAAGGTGCAGGGCTGGCTCACGCTGGGTGAGGTCGTCGCCGTGCACATCGACAAGACCCTGATCAAGGATGGCGTCTACCAGACCGCGCTGGCCCGCCCCATCGTGCGCGCCGGCCGCAGGGGCGATTATTTCGAAATCAGGCCCGAGGCCATGTTCGAGATGGTACGGCCGGACTGAACGGCATTACCATAAGTCGCGTTGGTATCGCGTTTGTCGCGGAACTGTTGCGTTGCAGTGCCGTTATCAATTCCGCTTTACTCTCCATGCGAAGCATCAAGTGATTCTCGGTCTTTGCTGCTAGATTGAGCCGCTTTTTCTGCGAATGCGGGCCTTCCGGCCGCGCTGCTGTCTTGACCACGAGGACATCGCCATGAGCTCCTTTCGCCGCGACTTCATCACCAAGCCGATTTTTTCCTGGGCGCGCGGCGTGCTGCCGGCGATGTCGGATACCGAGCGCGAGGCGCTGGAGGCCGGCGATGTCTGGTGGGACGCCGATCTCTTCACCGGCAATCCCGACTGGTCGAAACTGCTCGCCAATGCGCCGGCGACGCTGACACCGGAAGAACAGGCCTTTCTCAACGGCCCGGTCGACGAGCTCTGCGCGATGCTCGACGACTGGAAGATCAACTGGGAATGGCGCGATCTGCCGCCGGAAGCCTGGGACTTCATCAAGCGACACAAATTCTTCGGCATGATCATCCCTGCGGAATTTGGCGGGCTTGGTTTCTCGCCCTATGCGCATTCCGAAGTGGTGCGGAAGATCTCGACGCGGTCGCTGGCGGCGGCCGTCACGGTGATGGTGCCGAATTCGCTCGGACCCGGCGAACTCCTGATGCGCTTTGGCACCAAGGAGCAGCAACAGACCTGGCTGCCCAAGCTTGCGGACGGGCGCGAGATTCCCTGCTTCGGATTGACCAGCCCGGAAGCGGGCTCCGACGCCGCCTCGATGATCGACAGCGGCATCATCTGCAAAGGCAATTTCGAGGGGCGCGAGGTGCTCGGCCTGCGTCTCAACTGGCACAAACGCTATATCACGCTGGGGCCGGTGGCGACGTTATTGGGTCTCGCCTTCAAGGCCTATGACCCCGATCATCTCGTCGGCTCGCAGGAAGAGCTCGGCATCACGGTGGCGCTGATCCCGACCCATCTGCCCGGCGTCGAGATCGGCCATCGTCATCTGCCCTCGATGCAGGTGTTTCAGAACGGCCCGAACTGGGGCCGCGACGTCTTTATTCCACTGGATTACATCATCGGCGGGCAGGAGCGCTTGGGTCAGGGCTGGAAGATGCTGATGACGGCGCTGGCCGCCGGACGCGGCATTTCGCTGCCGTCGCTGTCGGCCGCGGGCGCGGCCTATGCCGCGCGCACCACGGGCGCGTATGCGCGGATCCGCGAACAGTTCAATGTGCCGATCGGCAAATTCGAAGGCATCGAGGAGCCGCTCGCCCGGATCGCCGGCACCGCTTATTTGCTCGATGCGGCGCGGCGGCTGACCTGCGCGGCGCTCAACCAGGGCCATCATCCCGCGGTCATTTCAGGCATCATGAAGCTGCATGCCACCGAGCGGATGCGGATTGCGATCGACGACGCCATGGACATTCACGGCGGCAAGGCCGTGATCGACGGTCCGCAAAATTACTTGGGCAACCTCTATCGGTCGGTGCCGGTCGGCATCACGGTCGAGGGCGCTAATATTTTGACGCGCAATCTGATCGTGTTCGGGCAGGGCGCCATTCGCGCGCATCCTTATCTGCTGGACGAGATGAACGCCCTCGGCGAGCCGGACCACGCCAAGGGGCTGGACGCGTTCGACAAGGCGTTCTGGAAACATGTCGGTCACAGCATCACCACGCTGTTCCGGGCCTGGGGCCGGAGCTGGAGCGGCGGCATGTTCGCGCCCGCGCCCGACGCCGGCGAAGCGACCGAGTTCTATCGCCAGCTTTCGCGCTACTCCTCGGCGTTCGCGCTATGCGCCGACATGGCGCTGCTCACGCTCGGCGGCGCGCTGAAGCGCAAGGAAATGCTGTCGGCGCGGTTCGGCGATATCCTGTCTGAACTGTATTTGCTGTCGGCGGCCTTGAAGCGCTGGCAGGACGAAGGCCGTCAGCAGGCCGATTTCGTCGCGCTGGAATGGTGCATGGAAAGCGGCTTCAAGACCATCGAGCTGCGTTTTGCGGAAATTCTGGCGAATTTGCCGAACCGCGTTGTCGGCATCGTTCTGAAATTCCTGATCCAGCCGTTCGGCACCCGCGTACTCGGCCCGTCAGATCAAGTGATCCACCAATGCGCGCAGCTTCTGCTGGAACCATCGGCGGCCCGTGACCGGCTGACATCGGATCTCGCGCATGTCGATGACGATCGCGGCGTCGCGCGGCTGGAGAAGGCGTTCCTTCTGGTGACCGGGGCGGAGGATATCGCCAGGAAGATGCGTGCCGCCCGCCTTCGCGATTGGAACGAGGCGGTGAAAAAGGGCGTCATCACGCAAGCGGAGGGCGAAAAGCTCGCCGCCGCGCACGAAGCCGTCGCAAAAGTGATCGAAGTCGACGACTTCGCACCGGAAGCGATCTCGCCGATTTACAAGAAACCCGCCGACGTGCATCAGTTCTTCCAGGAGTTGGGTGAGCAGAGGGCGGCAGGCTGATGGCGCGACCGGTTTTTATCGTCGACGGCAGCCGGACGCCGTTCCTGAAAGCGCGCTCCGGACCCGGCCCGTTCACGCCGGTCGATCTTGCCGTGCAATGCGGCCGGCCGTTGCTCGCCCGGCAGCCCTTCGCGCCCAGCGCGTTCGATCAGGTCATTCTCGGCTGCGTCAACGTGATTGCCGACGAGATGAACCCGGCCCGTGTCGCTGCGCTGCGGCTCGGCATGGGCGAGGCGATGGTCGCATTCACGGTGCAGATCAATTGCGGCTCGGGCATGCAATCGATCGATACGGCGTATCGTTATATCCGCGAAGGCAACGCGAATCTGATCCTGGCCGGTGGTTCGGAAGCGCTGAGCTACGCGCCACTGGTATGGCCGCAGCAGGGCGTGCGCTGGTTCGCGGGCCTTGCCGGCGCCAAAGGCATCGGCGCCAAGATCATGGCGGCGTTGAAGGCGCGTCCTGCTTATTTCAAGCCGATCATCGGCCTGGAGCGCGGGCTGACCGATCCGATCACCGAACTGAATATGGGGCAGACCGCCGAAGTGGTTGGGCATCTGTTCGGCATTACGCGCGTGCAATCGGACGCCTATGCTGCCGAGAGCCACAAGCGGTTGGCCAACGCGCAGTCACAAGGCTGGCTGAAAGGCGAGGTCGAAACCGCCTTTGCGCGCGACGGCAAATTCTACGACCATGATGACGGCGTGCGCCCCGATTCCACGCCGGAGACATTGGCAAAGCTGAAGCCGGTGTTCGAGCGGCCGTGGGGCCAGGTCACTGCCGGCAACTCCTCGCAGATCACCGACGGCGCCTCATGGGTCATCCTGGCCTCGGAAGATGCGGTGGCCAAGCATGGCCTGACGCCAAAGGCTGCGATTCTCGATAGCCAATGGTCGGCGCTTGATCCCAGTATCATGGGGCTTGGTCCGGTGCTGTCGGCGACCGAGCTTCTGAAGCGCAACGATTTGACCTTGCAGGATATCGAGACCTGGGAATTGAACGAGGCGTTCGCGACCCAGGTGCTGGGATGCCTTGCCGCCTGGAATGATGAAAAATTCTGCCGCGAGATCCTCGGTCTCGAAGCGGCGGCCGGAGAAATCGATCAGGCCAGGCTCAACGTCGACGGCGGCGCGATCAGCCTTGGTCATCCCGTCGGCTGCAGCGGCAACCGCATCGTGTTGCATCTCGTCAACGCGATGAAACGGCTGGGCACCAAGCGCGGCATCGCCACCGAATGCATCGGCGGCGGGCAGGGCGGGGCCATGTTGATCGAAGCGGTATAAGGAACGGTCATGGATTCGAAAGTCATGGACGTCCTCAAAGATCGGGTGCTCGAACTCGGGCCTAAGGTCGCCGAGAGCGGACCCTATCGCAATTTCAAGCTGACGCATGACGGCGACGGTATCGCCTGGCTGCTGTTCGATCGCGAGGGCGCCAGCGCCAACACGCTGTCGTCAGATGTCATTGAAGAACTGGACCTCGTGCTGGCGGCATTGGAAAGCCAGCGCCCCTCGGGCGTGGTCGTCCGCTCGGCCAAGACATCCGGCTTCATCGCTGGCGCCGACGTCAACGAATTCCGTGGTGCGACCGATCCTCGCGTGGTGGAGACGGCGATCGGCCGCGCGCATGCGGCGATCGATCGTCTCGAAGCTTTGCGGATTCCGACCGTCGCGGTGATCCACGGCTTCTGCCTTGGCGGTGGTCTTGAAGTCGCACTCGCCTGCCAGTCGCGCATCGCGATCGACGGGGCAAGATTTGGTTTTCCGGAAGTGATGCTCGGCCTGCATCCCGGCCTCGGCGGCACCGCGCGTTTCACGCGACTGGTCAATCCGATGCAGGGGATGACGCTGATGCTGACCGGCAGAACCATCGACGCCCGCAAGGCCAAATCGCTGGGGCTGGTCGATGCGGTGACGCAGGAGCGGCATGTCCGCAACGCCGTCAAGGATGCGATCTTCGGCCGCTTGAAGCGCGCCCGGCCCGGCGTTCTGAATACGATCCTGAATTTCACGCCGGTGCGCGGCTTTCTCGGCTCACGGATGCGCTCGGAGGCGGAAAAGGCCGCACCGCATGAGCATTATCCCGCGCCTTACGCGCTGATCGACCTCTGGGAAAAACACGGCGGCGACAAGGCCTCGATGCTGAAGGCCGAGAAGGCCTCGTTCGCCGATCTGATGGTGACGCCGACGGCGCAAAACCTGATCCGGGTGTTCTTCCTGCGCGAGCAGATGAAGAAGCTCGCAGGGACCGGCAACAAGATCGGCCATGTGCACGTCATCGGCGCCGGCGCGATGGGCGGCGATATCGCGGCCTGGTGCGCCAATGAGGGCATGCGAGTCACGCTCGCCGACATGAAGGCAGAGCCGATTGCGGGCGCGATGAAACGCGCGGCGGATCTGTTCGGCAAGATCCTCCACAAACGCACCGATGTCCGTGACGCGCTGGACCGGCTCATTCCCGACCTGGACGGCGAGGGGGTCCGCAACGCCGACTTGATCATTGAAGCGGTGCCGGAAAAGCTCGAGCTGAAGCAGAAGGTCTATGCCGGGCTTGAACCGAAAATGAAGGCGGGCGCGATCCTCGCGACCAACACCTCGAGCATTCCGCTGCAAGACCTGCGCACGACGCTGCAAAAGCCCGAGCGGCTGGTCGGATTGCACTTCTTCAATCCGGTGTCGCGGCTGCAACTCGTCGAGGTCGTGAGCCACGATGGCAGCGATCAGCAGATCCTGAAGGAGGCGCTGGCTTTTGTCGGCGCCATCGATCGGCTGCCGCTGCCGATCAAGAGCTCGCCGGGCTTTCTCGTCAATCGCGCGCTGACGCCTTACATGCTGGAAGCGATGCTGTTGCTGGATGAGAAGATCGACAAGGTCACGATCGACGCGGCCGCGAGAAAGTTCGGCATGCCGGTGGGGCCAATCGAACTGGCCGATCAGGTCGGGCTCGATATCTGCCTCGATGTCGGCGACATGCTGCGCTCGAAATTCGGCGATTCGCTGCCGCCGACGCCGGCATGGCTCCGCGACAAGGTCGCCAACGGCGAACTCGGCCGCAAGACCGGCAAAGGCTTCTATGTCTGGAAGGACGGCAAGGCCGACAAAGGCTCCGGTCCATCGTCAGAGGCGCAGCCTTCGGCTGACATAACCGATCGCCTGATCCTGCCGATGTCGAACGTCTGCGTCGCGTGCCTGCGCGAAGGCATCGTCGACAACGCCGACGTGGTCGATGGCGCCATGATCTTCGGCACCGGCTATGCGCCGTTTCGCGGCGGTCCGCTGAATTATGCCAGAACCCGCGGCCCCGAAAACGTGGTGTCGGCGCTGCGTGCGCTGGCGGCGAAATTCGGCGACCGGTTCACGCCGGATGCCGGCTGGGATAGTTTCAAATAGCTATTTCAAGAAACGATTCGACGGGCCCCTGATATGACCGACACGCAAGCCGTTCACGCTCCGCTGAATAACGAAACGGAGCCGTGCGGCGATCTCTGCATCCGCACGCTGGCGATGCCGGCCGACACCAACGCGAACGGCGACATTTTCGGCGGCTGGCTGCTCAGCCAGATGGACCTCGGCGGCGGCGTGTTCGCCTCCAAGATCGCGAAATCCAGGACCGTGACGGTCGCGATCGAAGCGATGAACTTTCGCAAGCCCGTGTTCGTCGGCGATCTGGTTTCCGTGCATGCCAATCTGGTCAAGATCGGCAAGACCTCGATCACGGTCCGTCTGGAGGCTTGGGTTTTGCGCCGCAAGGAGATAAAGTCGATCCTGGTGACGGACGGCAATTTTACCTACGTCTCGATCGACGATCAGGGCCACCCGCAGATCATCAAGCAGGACGGCGCGCCGCTTTCGGCGTAGGCGTATCGTCCGGTGGCAACTAGCGCAGCCGTCATCACCCGCGAAAGCGGGTGATCCAGTATTCCAGAAACGTCAGTGATCGATCGAAAGGCCGCAGCGTACTGGATACCCCGCTTTCGCGGGGTATGACGGCCGGGTAGTGTCTCAGTTTGAATAAGACACTACCAACGGACATCCTTGTCTGCGGAACCTTTGATCACCGTCTCCGTTGTATGCCCGGACTGAGGAACAGAGACCGGGCCATGTCAGACAATTACATCATCGAAGTCGGCTCGCAGCCGGCGGGTATCGTCGTGCGCGATTCCGAGGGTTATCGCTTCTTCGCGGCTTCCCCCCGCTTCAACCGGATGGAAGGTCAGGTTTTTCGCAACGCACGCGAGGCCGAGCGTGCCGCCATTCGCCTTGCCAATGGCGGCATGACGATCGCGGCGTAGGACGGATAGCCTCTTAACGCTGATCCGACGTCGAGCGGTTCAAGCCGCTGCAATATGACTCGCGTGCGTTGACCGGACGCGAGAACCGCCGCACCATGGGGCACATTTTTTGCCTGAGGTGTGCTGTGGCTGGTCTATCCCACCGTCAATCCGAAATTCTCAACATCGCCCGCGCCTCCGGCCGGGTGACCGTGGAAGATCTCGCGCGGCGTTTCGAGGTTTCGGCGCAGACCATTCGCAAGGATTTGAACGATCTGTGCGATCAACGTTCGCTCACGCGGATTCACGGCGGCGCGATCATCGCGTCAGGTGTTGAGAATCTCGCCTATGAAGCCCGCCGGTTCGTGGCGGCCGACGAAAAGAGAGCGATCGGTGCCGCCGCGGCGTCGCGGATTCCCAACGGCTGCTCGCTTTTCATCAACATCGGCACCACGACCGAAGAGGTTGCCAGCGCGCTGACCTCGCATGAGGACCTTCTGGTTATCACCAACAACCTCAATGTCGCGATGCTGCTGTATCGGCTTCCACGCATCGAGGTCATCGTCGCGGGCGGCGCCGTGCGCCGCGCCGACGGTGCCGTGATCGGCTCGACTGCGATCAGCCTGATCGGCCAGTTCAAGGTCGACTACGCCATCATCGGCGCCTCCGCGATCGACGAGGAGGGCGCGTTGCTGGATTTCGATTATCGTGAGGTCCAGGCGGCGCAGGCGATCATCGCCAATGCGCGCAGCGTGATGCTGGTCGCCGACTCAACCAAGCTGCGGCGCAGTGCCCCGGTCCGGATCGCCCATATCAGCCAGATCCAGACCTTCGTCACGGACGCGGCGCTGCCGCCGCGGCTTGCCAATATCTGCCACTCCCGCGGCATCGAGGTGGTCGAGGCGATGCCGGGAGCCACCCCTGATATCGACGAACCCGTTGGCGAACCGGTTCCGGCCACTGTCCCCACGAAATAGTTCCCTTTTCGGTTGCTTTCGTATTTGGTTGTGATTTAATCAAAACCGAAAGCGAAATCGCCAAAACGAACTGGCGAGCGCCCGGGGGGACGTCTTTGGACCGAATTTTCGACCTCGCTATCATCGGCGGCGGTGTCAACGGCTGCGGCATCGCACGCGATGCGGTCGGCCGGGGAAATTCTGTTTTCCTTTGCGAAATGAACGATTTGGCGAGCGGTACGTCGTCGTGGTCGACGAAGCTCGTGCATGGCGGGCTGCGCTATCTCGAATATTACGAGTTCCGCCTGGTCCGCGAAGCGCTGATCGAGCGCGAGATCCTCTGGCAGATCGCCCCGCACATCATCCGGCCGCTGCGGTTCGTGCTGCCGCATCACGCAGGCCTGCGCCCGGCCTGGCTGCTGCGGCTGGGACTGTTCCTGTACGACCATATTGGCGGCCGCAATTTGCTGCCGCCGACGCGCTCGGTCGATTTGACCCGCGACGAGGTCGGCCGGCCCCTGATCGCCAACCGCTACACCAAAGGTTTTGAGTATTCCGACTGCTTCGTCGACGACGCGCGGCTGGTGGTTCTGACCGCACGCGACGCCGCCGACCGCGGCGCCGATATCCGCACCCGTTCACGCGCGGTCGAGATCCGGCAGGCCGACGGAATCTGGCACGTCACCGTCCAGAACAGTTTAACTGGTGAGCGCAGCACCATCGCCGCGCGCGTGCTGGTCAATGCCGGCGGGCCCTGGGTCGAGGACGTGCTGGCGTCGGGCGCGGGCGTCAATGCCAAGGCCAAGGTGCGGCTGGTGCAGGGTTCTCACATCGTCGTTCCGAAACTGTATGCGCACGACCGCGCCTACATGTTCCAGAACAGCGACGGCCGCATCGTGTTCGTCATTCCCTATCAGGAAGACTTTACGCTGATCGGCACCACCGATCGCGACTATCACGGCGATCCCGCCAAGGTGAGCGCCACGATGGAGGAGATCCAGTATCTCTGCGCTTCCGTCAGCGAATATCTCGCCAAGCCAGTCAAACCTGCGGATGTGGTCTGGACCTATGCCGGCGTTCGCCCGCTGTATGACGACGGCGCCAGCGAAGCCAAGGCGGCGACCCGCGAATATGTGTTCGAACTCGACACGCCCGGCGGTGCGCCGCTGCTGTCGATCTATGGCGGCAAGATCACCACCCACCGCCGTTTGGCCGAGGAGGCGCTTGAAAAGCTCGCTTCCTATCTCAGGGGTACCAAGGCGCGCGAAGGCTGGACCGCCAAATCGCCGTTGCCCGGCGGTGACATGGACGTCTCGGCGGTCGCCGCGCTGACCGCAGAACTCATCCGCAGCTATCCGTTTCTGACGCCGGCCCACGCCAACCGCATGGCCCATGCCTATGGCACGCGCGCCAGCAAGGTGCTCGGCAACGCGAAATCGATCGCCGATCTCGGTCGGTCCTTTGGCGCGACCTTGACGGAAAGTGAAGTCAGGTACCTGATGTCATCCGAATGGGCCTGTACCGCCGAAGACATCGTCTGGCGGCGATCCAAGCTTGGACTGCGATTGTCCGCCAGCGAAATCGCCGCCATCGATGACTGGATTGCCGCGCATCGGCTCGTGCCTGAGAATCCCTTGCTGGAGGCGGGAGGGCGGACATGAGCGTTGCCCTCGAACACGTCACCCGCGCCGTCGATGGGATTCCGACCATCCGCGATGTCTCGCTGACGCTGGAGCGCGGCACCTTGAGCGTACTGCTCGGCCCGACGCTGTCAGGCAAGACCTCGATCATGCGGTTGCTCGCCGGCCTCGACAAGCCGGCCACCGGCCGCGTCCTTGTCGACGGCAAGGATGTCACCGGCGCCGACGTGCGCCATCGCTCGGTGGCGATGGTCTACCAGCAGTTCATCAATTATCCCTCGCTGACCGTCTATGAGAACATCGCCTCGCCGTTGCGCGTGCAAGGCAAGCCGCGCGCCGAGATCGAGAAGCGCGTGCAGGAGGCAGCGAGACTCCTGAAACTCGAGCCGTATCTGACGCGCACCCCGCTGCAATTGTCCGGCGGCCAGCAGCAGCGCACGGCGATCGCGCGCGCACTGGTCAAGGGTGCGGACCTGGTCCTGCTCGACGAGCCGCTCGCCAACCTCGATTACAAGCTTCGCGAGGAACTGCGCACGGAATTGCCGCGCATCTTCGAGGCCTCCGGCGCGATCTTCGTCTACGCCACGACGGAGCCCTCCGAAGCCCTGCTGCTTGGCGGCAATACGATCTGCATGTGGGAGGGCCAGGTGTTGCAGGTCGGCGAGACCTCGAAAGTCTATCGTCACCCCGACACCATGCGTGTCGCCCAGGTCTTTTCCGATCCGCCGCTCAACATAGTCGGGATCGAAAAGCATAATGGCTCGGTGCAGTACGCTGGCGGCGTGCAGGCGCCCGCCAGCGGACTTTACGCCGGTCTCGGCGATGGCGCCTACAATGTCGGCTTCCGCGCGCATCAGCTGGAGGTCGCCAACGGGATCGCCGGCCGCCATGCCTTTTCCGCCACCGTCACGGTGACGGAAATCACCGGCTCCGAAAGCTTCGTGCACCTCAATCGCGACGCGTCCAATTGGGTCGCCGTGCTGCAGGGCGTGCATGAATTTCCACCCGGGTACGTGCTGGACGCCGTGCTCGATCCGAACAATCTCTTCGTGTTCGACCCGGCTGGCCGCCTGGTCGCCGCGCCCGGCGCGATGTGAGGGAAATGCAGCATGGCCCGCATTGACCTCGTCGATCTCGCGCATTCCTACAGCGGCAATGACGCCGCTCCGGAATCCTTTGCATTGAAGCCGATCTCGATGACCTGGCGACAGGGCGGCGCCTATGCGCTGCTCGGGCCGTCCGGCTGCGGCAAGACCACGCTTCTCAATCTCATTTCGGGAATCGTGACACCGTCGCGCGGCCAGATCCTGTTCGACGGCGTCGATATCACACCGCTGTCAACCCAGAAGCGCAATATCGCGCAGGTGTTTCAGTTCCCGGTGATCTACGACACCATGACGGTCGGGCAAAATCTGGCATTTCCGCTGAAGAATCGCGGTCTGCCCAAAGCAGAGATCGACGCGCGGGTCGCCGAGATCGCGCATTTGCTCGACCTTGCCCCCTACCTCAAGCGCAAGGCGATGCGGCTGACGGCCGATGCCAAGCAGAAGATCTCGCTCGGCCGCGGCCTGGTCCGATCCGATGTCGCCGCGATCCTGTTCGATGAGCCGCTGACGGTAATCGATCCCGAACTGAAATGGCAGCTGCGATCGAAGCTCAAGGCGCTGCATCGCGAGCTTGATCTGACGATGATCTATGTCACCCATGACCAGACCGAAGCTTTGACCTTCGCCGATACCGTTGTCGTGATGCATGACGGCCGCGTGGTGCAGAGCGGCACGCCGGCGGAACTGTTCGACAAGCCGGCGCACACTTTCGTCGGCTATTTCATCGGCTCGCCCGGCATGAACATTGTGCCCGCGCAAGTCAGCGGCCGCGAAGCCCGGATCGACGGCCACGCCATTGCGCTTGATCGCAGCTATGACCGGCTGCCGGCGGGCGCGAAGATCGAAATCGGCGTGCGCCCCGAATTCGTCGACGTCGCTCCGCCCGCGCCCGGCCTGATGTCGGCGAATGTCGAGCGGATCGACGATCTCGGCCGTGTTCGCTTCGCGCGCCTTCGCGTCGGGGATGTCAAATTTGCAGCGCGGGTGCCACCGGGATTTTCGATTCCGGGCGACGTCGCCGGACTGATCTTCGACCCGTCGCGTGTGCATGTTTACGCCGACAGTCTACTGGTCGAGGGGGCCGCGTAATGGACAAGACCGTCAACCAGAAGGCCTGGTTCCTGGTGCTGCCGGTGTTTCTGGTGGTGGCGTTCTCGGCCATCCTGCCGTTGATGACGGTGGTGAACTATTCGATGCAGGACACCTTCGGCAACAACCAGTTCTTCTGGAACGGCGTCGGCTGGTTCAAGGAATTGCTCGATCCATCGACCGATCTCGGCAGCCGGTTTTTTGCCTCGCTGTGGCGCAATTTGTTCTTCTCGGCCGTGATCCTCGCGATCGAGGTCCCGCTTGGAATTCTGGTCGCGCTCTCGATGCCGCGCCAGGGCTGGACGGTCGCGGCCTGCCTCGTGATCCTGGCATTGCCGCTGCTGATTCCATGGAACGTGGTCGGCACCATCTGGCAGATTTTCGGCCGGCCCGACATCGGTCTGCTGGGCTATGTGCTGAACGGCATCGGCATCAACTACAATTATGTGTCGAACGAATTTGATGCATGGGCCACCGTCATCGTCATGGACGTCTGGCACTGGACCAGTCTCGTCGCGCTGTTGTGCTATGCCGGGCTGAAATCGATTCCCGATGCCTATTACCAGGCGGCGCAGATCGACGGCGCCTCGCGCTGGGCGGTGTTCACCGCCATCCAGCTTCCGAAGATGCATCGCGTGCTGCTGATCGCGGTGCTGCTGCGCTTCATGGACAGTTTCATGATCTACACCGAGCCGTTCGTGGTGACCGGCGGCGGTCCGGGCAATTCAACGACATTCATTTCGATCGAACTGGTCAAGATCGCGCTCGGGCAATTCGATCTCGGCAAGGCCGCCGCGCTGTCGCTGGTCTACAACCTGATCATCATCATCGTGTGCTGGGTGTTCTACACCATCATGACCAATGCCGGCGCCGAACGCCAGCCCAACAAGGGAGTCGCCTGATGCAGTCGATTCCCGGGCGTCGCGTCATCATGGCGTTGTTCCTGATCTTCCTGTTGCTGCCGATCTACTGGCTCGTCAACATGAGCTTCAAGACCAACGAAGAGATCGTCTCGACCATGACGCTGTGGCCGCATCAGCCGACCATCGCCAACTACCTGCGCATCTTCACCGACGAGAGCTGGTATTCCGGCTACATCAATTCGCTGAAATACGTCGTCATCAATACCATCATCTCGATTTCGGTGGCGTTGCCCGCCGCCTACGCGTTTTCGCGCTATCGCTTCCTCGGCGACAAGCATCTGTTCTTCTGGCTGCTGTCGAACCGGATGGCGCCGGCGGCGGTCTACGCGCTGCCGTTCTTCAATCTTTATTCGGCGATCAACCTGTTCGATACGCCGTGGGCGGTGGCGCTGGCGCATTGCATCTTCAACGTGCCGCTGGCGGTGTGGATCCTGGAAGGATTCGTATCCGGCGTGCCGCGCGAGATCGACGAAACCGCCTTCCTCGACGGCTACTCGTTCCCGCGCTTCTTCATCAAGATCCTGGTGCCGCTGATCGCGAGCGGCATCGGCGTCGCGGCTTTCTTCTGCTTCATGTTTTCCTGGGTCGAATTGCTGCTGGCGCGCACGCTGACATCGGTGAACGCCAAGCCGATCGCGGCAGTGATGACCCGGACCGTCTCGGCCGCCGGCATGGATTGGGGATTGCTGGCCGCGGCCGGCGTTTTGACCATCATCCCCGGCGCGCTGGTGATCTGGTTCGTCCGCAACTACATCGCGCGCGGCTTCGCGCTCGGCAGGGTTTAGTTCGATGATCATTCAATCGAAGTGGATCAGATTGTCTTGCTTTACCTCTCCCGTTGGGAGAGGTCGGCGCGTAGCGCCGGGTGAGGGGTTACAGCCTTACGATAGACCGTACCCCCTCACCCCAACCCTCTCCCCATGGGAGAGGGGGGGCAGTTCCCTCGTGGTCGGATGGGAGCAATAAGCCATGGAAAATATCGCATGGATGGCCTGGACGCTTCCGACCGCGATCTTCTTCGTGCTGCTCGCCACGACGCTGGCTGTCATGACCTGGCTCGCCGTTGCCTATCCGGAAGCCGAACGCGTCGGCGTCCTTCGCATCCCGACGACGCGCGGCGACCGTTTGTTCATTTCACTGATCCTGACTGCCGTCATCCATCTGCTGTGGATCGGCTTCGTCGGCACCGACACGATCGCGACGCTTCCGATCGGAGAGGGAGTTGAAATATCGAGCCTGTGGCTCGCTAGCCTGATTTCGCTTGTTTCGGCCGTGGTGATTTTTCGCACGGTCTGACGCGGGTGAAAAAGAGCAGATCCGGGAGATCAACCCGGGCCTGAGTACGTTTGTCGCTGCAACGGAGGAATCAACATGCGACACTTAGAGAGAAGGAAAGGTCCTTTGACCAGGACCCGCTTTTGGATGATGACAAGTGCGGTCGCGTTGACAGCAGCTTCTGCTGCATTCACCGCGCCTGCGATTGCGGACGAGGCTGCTGCGAAGAAGTGGATCGACTCGGAGTTTCAACCTTCGACGTTGTCCAAGGAAGACCAGATGAAGGAGATGGAGTGGTTCATCAAGGCCGCTGCACCTTTCAAGGGAATGGAGATCAACGCCGTTTCCGAAACGCTGACCGTGCATGAATATGAATCCAAGACGCTGGCCAAGGCGTTCGAGGAAATCACGGGCATCAAGGTCAAGCACGACATCATCCAGGAAGGTGACGTCGTGGAAAAGATCCAGACCCAGATGCAGTCAGGCAAGAACGTGTACGACGCCTGGATCAACGACTCCGACTTCATCGGAACGCACTTCCGGTACGGTCAGGCCGTCGACTTGACGGACTGGATGGCCGGCGAAGGCAAGGACGTGACCAATCCGGGGCTCGACGTGAATGACTTCATCGGCAAGTCGTTCACCACAGCGCCGAATGGCCATCTCTACCAGTTGCCCGACCAGCAGTTCGCGAACCTCTATTGGTTCCGCTACGACTGGTTCAGCAATCCGGAATACAAGGCCAAGTTCAAGGCCAAGTATGGCTACGATCTCGGCGTTCCCGTGAACTGGTCGGCCTATGAAGACATCGCTGATTTCTTCACCAACGACATCAAGGAAATCAACGGCGTCAGGGTCTATGGTCACATGGACTACGGCAAGAAGGACCCCTCGCTCGGATGGCGCTTCACCGACGCGTGGTTGTCGATGGCCGGCAACGGCGACAAGGGCATCCCGAACGGTCTGCCCGTCGACGAATGGGGCATCCGCATGGAAGGCTGTCGTCCGGTCGGCTCGTCCGTCGAGCGTGGCGGCGACGTCAACGGTCCGGCGGCGGTCTATTCGATCGTCAAATATCTCGACTGGATGAAGAAATATGCCCCGCCGCAGGCGCAAGGCATGACCTTCTCCGAATCGGGACCGGTGCCGTCACAGGGCAATATCGCGCAGCAGATCTTCTGGTACACCGCCTTCACCGCCGACATGGTGAAGCCCGGTCTGCCGGTCATGAATGCTGACGGTACGCCGAAATGGCGCATGGCTCCGTCGCCGCACGGCGCGTACTGGAAAGAAGGCATGAAGCTCGGCTATCAGGACGTGGGTTCGGTGACGCTGCTGAAGTCCACCCCGCTCGACCGCCGCAAGGCAGCCTGGCTGTATCAGCAGTTCATCGTCTCCAAGACGGTGTCCCTGAAGAAGAGCCATGTCGGTCTCACCTTCATTCGTGAATCCGACATCTGGGACAAGTCATTCACCGAGCGTGCACCGAAGCTCGGCGGCTTGATCGAGTTCTACCGCTCGCCGGCGCGCGTGCAGTGGACCCCGACCGGCAACAACGTGCCGGATTACCCGAAGCTCGCGCAATTGTGGTGGCAGAACATCGGCGATGCGTCGTCCGGTGCGAAGACGCCGCAGCAGGCGATGGATTCGCTGGCAGCCGCACAGGACTCGGTGATGGAGCGTCTGGAGAAATCCGGCGTTCAGGGTGCTTGCGGACCGAAGCTGAACAAGAAGGAGACGGCCGAATATTGGTTCGCCAAATCGGCCAAGGACGGCAACATCGCTCCGCAGCGCAAGCTGGCGAACGAGAAGCCGCAGGGCGAAACGATCGACTACGACACGCTGATCAAGTCGTGGCCGGCATCTCCGCCCAAGCGCGCCTCGAACTGAGGCTGCTCAACATCGTCATGGCCGGGCTTGACCCGGGCGCGGCGAGAAAGAAAACAGAAGGCCGGGAGCGATCCCGGCCTTCTGGCGTCATTGCGAGCGAAGCGACGAAGCAATCCAGACGTTTGCGCGACTCTGGATTGCTTCGCTTCGCTCGCAATGACGATATTATCGGCCATCAGCACAGGAGTTTGCCATGCGTATGATCTTCCGCTGCGATCCGGCATTGTCGGATCATTTGCCACGGCCGATTTTGGCGCGCGGCGCGCTGCCCGACTGGCTCCGCGCCATGCCCACGAAAGCGCATTCGGAAATCCACGGCCGCGAAATCCGCACCGTCAAGCAATGCCCGCCCTTCATCGACGCGATGGCCTATGGCGTGATGATTCTTTTGCCCTGTGATGTCGCCGTTGATCGCGGATCGTTTTCGTGGGACTGGGACATTCCGGAGCCATCGACAGCAGGACATCCGCGTGCGCCCCTCAGCTTTCACGTTCCGGCGCAGTTTCCGGATGCGCCTTTCGCAAGGGAAGGGCAGGCCGCGCTTAAGTTCAACAGCTTCTGGACCATCGAGCTTGAGCCGGAATGGTCGCTGTTTGCCACGCATCCCATCAATCGCGACGATTTGCCGTTTCGCTTGATTTCGGGACTGGTGGATGCCGATCGCTTCCATGACGGCGGAATCAATTTCCCCGCGATCTGGACGCAACCGGACTTTTCCGGCGTACTGCCAAAGGGCACGCCGGTAGCGCAGTGTTTTGCCGTGCCGCGCGCCGCGCCGCAGCTTGTGTTTGAAAGTTTCGACGACAGTCACAAGGAGGCCTACGCGAAGACCGTGGCCGAGGTGTTGGCTACCCCCGGCGTTTATCGCAAGCGATTCCGCGCGCGACGCGGCCGTTCAACCGCCGAGTGAACGGCGCAACGCCGCCTCATCGAGCCACAGGCGGCCGTGAGAGCCCGATGTCAGCGCCATCGCGATGGTGCCGAATGCCGAAGGGCGCAGCCGATAGGCCTCCGCATAGGCGCGCATCGCATTGTCCATGTCTCCGGTTTCCTGAAGCACGACGCCGAGATTGAGCGCGGCTTCGGCATAATCAGGTTTGATTTCGAGCGCCTTGCGATAGGCCGTGGCGGCGCCGTTGTGGTCACGCAAATCCTGGCGCACGAGGCCGAGATCGAACCAGACCGAAGCAGGCGCATCGCCACTGACCGCACGTTCGAGCAAATGAGCGGCAGCATCATAATCGCCATCTTCGTATGCGATCTGCCCGAGCCGCGCCGCGGCCTCCTGGTGCTGCGGGATGATTTGTAGAATGGCGCGCCAGGCCTCGCGCGCCTGCGGCTTGAGACCGGCATGGTCCAGCGTCCGCGCCTTTTCGAGGAAGGCTTCGCGTTGCGGCGCAATCTCGATCGCCCGATCCAGATGAGATAGCGCGCCGTTATAATCCTTGGCGCCGCGCGCGATGCGGGCCGCGAGCAGATGCGCCGCCGCGTTTCCGGGGCGCTTGGCGAGACTTGTCTCGACATGCGCGCGGGCTGCCTGAACCTCGCCTGTGGAGAAAAGCACAGCGGCCAGCAGATGGCTCAGCATGGGATCGCCGGGCTGCCGGCTTAAGCCTTTCTCGCAAAGCTTGCGCGCCTCGCCGGGCTGGCCGGCGTTAAAGGCCGCCGTCGCGCGGCGAACGATCTCCTCGGTGTTATCAGGGGTCATATGCTTCGATCATGCCTGCTTACGGCGAAGGTGAACGCCGGGCACATTAGGGCAAAAGATCGGCTGAGCAAAAAAGCAATCGCGAACGCAAAAAGGCCGGGAGCGATCCCGGCCTTTCCTTTTAAAAATAAGATATTCCGCAGACAGACTTCGGCGAAAGCGGGCTCCCTCTCCGATGGGGAGAGGGGTACGGTCTATCGTTAGTCAGGAACCCCTCACCCGGCGCTACGCGCCGACCTCTCCCAATGGGAGAGGTGAGGCGTCGCGGCCGCCTCTCACTCTACTGCGCCGCGTCCAGCGCCTCGCCCAGCACCGGATAATCGGTGTAG
The DNA here is from genome assembly GCF_900105125.1 of Bradyrhizobium canariense. Classification (NCBI taxonomy): domain Bacteria; kingdom Pseudomonadati; phylum Pseudomonadota; class Alphaproteobacteria; order Hyphomicrobiales; family Nitrobacteraceae; genus Bradyrhizobium; species Bradyrhizobium canariense. Next base: position 6,892,136 of record NZ_LT629750.1, read on the forward strand.
CCCTTGGCGCCGCCGCCGTAGAAGGTGGCCTTATCCGGCGTGTTGAGCAGCGCGCCGCTCTTCAGACGCTCGACCAGATCCGGATTGGCGATGTAGGGCTTGCCGAACGCGATCAGGTCGGCCGCATTGGCCGCGAGCACTTTGGTTGCCAATTCGAAGTCGTAACCGTTGTTGGCGATATAGGCTCCCTTGAAACGTTTGCGCAGCGAGCCGTAGTCGAACGGCGCGATGTCGCGCGGGCCGCCGGTCGCGCCCTCGATGACGTGGATGTAGACGAGCTTCAGCGCATTGAGATGATCGACGATGTAGTCGAACAGCGGCTGCGGATTGCTGTCGGAAATATCATTCGCCGGCGTCACCGGCGAGATGCGAATGCCGGTTCGCTCCGGCCCGATTTCCGCAGCCACCACCTTTGAGACTTCCAGCATCAGCTTGGCGCGGTTCTCGATCGATCCGCCGTAAGCGTCGGTGCGCTTGTTGGTGCCGTCCTTGGCGAACTGGTCGAGCAGGTAACCATTGGCGCCATGAACCTCGACACCGTCGAAGCCGGCTTCGATGGCATTCGCCGCGCCGCGCTTGAAGCTCTCGATAATGCCGGGGACTTCTTCCAGCGTCAGCGCACGCGGCTCGGAGATTTCGGTGAAGGTGTTGTTGACGAAGGTCTTGCCGTTGGCGCGGATCGCCGAGGGCGCAACCGGCGCGCCGTTATTGGGCTGCAGCGAGGTGTGCGAGACGCGGCCGACATGCCAGGCCTGAAGAAAGATGCGTCCGCCGCGCGCATGTACGCGGTCCGTGACCTTGCGCCAGCCGGCGACTTGTTCTTTCGAGTAGATGCCGGGGGTGTCCTGATATCCCTGGCCCTGTTGCGAGACCTGGCTCGCTTCGGAGATCAAAAGGCCTGCGGAAGCGCGCTGGCCGTAATATTCGACGGCTAACGGATTGGGCACCAGCCCCGCCAGTGCGCGGTTGCGGGTCAGGGGCGCCATCACAAGTCGATTGGGGAGTGTAAGAGGCCCAAGCTTGTAGGTGTCGAAAAGTTTGGTCGGCGTGCTCATTTTTTGATGTTCCAGGAAAATTGCAGGTCAGGAGGAGGTGGGCATTCCCAGGCTTCGCTGCAATGCCGCAAGCCATTCCGGGGCTGCAAATGAGCCGCGCCCGACGCTTGCCATGGGATCGGCATCGAGAAGCATGATTTATCCGAAATCAGGCAAGACGCAGCATAAACGATCTCTCATCGTGCTGCGAGCGCTGGATCGGACCGATGCGAAGGGGGATGGCGTCATTCCGGGGCGACACGAAAGTGTCGAACCCGGAATCTCGAGATTCCCCGATGTGCAATTGCACATCTGAGGTTCGCTCGTTTCACTCGCGCCCCGGAATGACGAAAGAAGCGCGGTCCGGCCTCGCGCTTCGCGCCCTTGGATGTGCAATTGCACATCCGAGGTTCAGCCCTGCCTGCGGGCTGCCCGGAGTGATAATTAGCTCACGCCGAGAAAATCGCGCTTGCCGATTTCCACGCCGTTATGGCGCAAAATGCCGTGCGCGGTCGCGGCGTGGAAATAGAAATTCGGGAAGGCGACGTTGCTCAGGAATTGCTGGCCCTTGAGTGTCATGGTTTTGTCGGGGCCGGTGGGAAAGGTGACATCGCGGCTATCGGCGCCGTCGAACTGCGCGGGCTTGAACGTCTTCACATAATCGATGGTCTTGGCCAGCCGTTGCCTGAGTTCTTCAAAGCTTTTCTCAGTGTCCGGCGTGGAAGGCACCTCGCTGCCGGTCAGGCGCGCACAGCCCTTGGCGGCGAAATCGCACACCAGCTGAATCTGGCGGCTGAGCGGCAGCATGTCCGGATACAGCCGCGCGCCGAGCAGCACTTCGGGCTGGATATTCTTCGCCTTGCAGTGCGCCTCGGCCTTGGTGAGGATGCCCGAAAGGCTGCCGAGGATTTGCAGGAAGGCCGGAACGGTGGCGTCATAAAACGACATGTGATGCTCATTTCGTGTTGTGGAATATCGCCGGTGAAGACAGGCGCTACTCGAAGTGGTGCGGCGAGGGGTGAAATACAACTCTTTCTGCGCGCGGTCTTAGTCGAATATTCCACGGCGCGACCGGATCAGGTGAAGCGCCGCGGCGATAACACCTCTTCTCCCTCTCCCAGCAGGCGGGGAGAGGTGATGCCCGTCATGTGTCAGCGCGCTGCCGGCAATGCCGTGGCCGCGGGCTGCGCGCGTGGGCCGCCGCGCATCCGCGCCACCAGTTCGGCTGTCGGCCAGGAATCGGCGGGCAGGCCGTATTTGATCTGCATCGCCTTGATGGCGGTGCGGCTTTGCTGGCCCAGCACGCCATCGACCTTGCCGACATTGAAACCCGCGCGCACCAGGAGCTGCTGCAATTCCCTGACTTCACTGAACGGCAATTGCGCGACTGGGCCCGATGGACGCCGCATCGGCGGCGCACCCGCAATGCGGCTCGCGAGATAGCCCGCGGTGGTCGAATAGATCAGCGAGTTATTCCACTCGGTATAGGCAGCGAAATTGGCATAGGCCAAAAACGCCGGTCCCATCCGCCCCATCGGCAACAGCACCGACGTCGGCATGTCATCGTTCGACAATGCGCGGCCATCGGGATAGGTGACGCCGAGCTGCGCCCATTTCGAACGCGGCAGTTGGATCGTCAGATCCGCCTGATCCCAGGGTAAGTTTGGCGGCACGCGAATTTCTTCCAGCCACGGCTCGCCGCGCCGCCATTTCAAGCCGTTGGCGATGTAGTTCGCGGTCGAGCCGATCACGTCGGGCGCGCTGCGCAGGAGATTGCGGCGTCCGTCGCCGTCATAATCGACGGCGTAGCTGAAATAATGCGTCGGCAGAAATTGCGTCTGTCCGAGTTCGCCGGCCCACGATCCCACCATTTCGGGCGGCGTGAGATCGCCGCGACCGATGATCTTCAGCGCGGCAATGGTTTCGCCCTGAAACATCTCGGAGCGGCGGCAGTCATAGGCTAGCGACACCAGCGAGCGCAGCGTCGGCAGATTGCCCATGTTGGCGCCGAAGTCGCTCTCCAGGCCCCAGAACGCTGATATCACCGCCGGCGGCACGCCGTACTCCTTTTCGGCGCGCGCGAACGCTGCAGCATAGGTTTTGATCCTCGCCTGGCCCTGCTGCAATCGATAAGGGGCGGCCATGCGGCCGGCAAATTCGGTGAAGATCTGTCCGAACACGCGCTGGCCGCGGTCGCGGTTGACGATGCCCTGGTCGTAGACCAGATACGGCGAGGCCTCGGCGACCGTGCGCTGCGAGACACCGGCCGCGACGGCCTGCTGTTTCAGTTCGCCAAGAAAGCGGTCGAAATTTTCGCCATTATGGCAGGACGCTGCGCGCGGGGAAGGGGCTGTAGGGCGCGGGACCGGCGCCGGTTGCGCCGATGCTGGCTGTGGCCCGCACAAGATCGCCGACAAAATCGCGCCAACGAAGATGTGAGGGAAAAAATCAAGGAAAAGCCGTTTCGTTGAACACGTTCGCATGCGGTTACCGACGGGGTACAGATTCTCGGAAGATACCCCGTCGTAGCATTATTGAAGTCCCGGCGTCATGCCCGGCCAAAGCGGTAAAACGCCCCGATCTGCCGGGCCATCACACAATGCCAGCGCGCTCGGCGCATGGGAGCATGCCATTTGCATCGGACCCCGGAGGCTGTTGCAATCGGCCTTGCCCGTGTAGGCTTCCGCGTCTGCAGGCCCGAAATAAGGCCACCGTCCATATGGGATGAGCAGACGAGGGAGATGGCGAAACAACCATGACTGAACTCAGATACCTGGCGCCGAACACGCTTGATGAAGCGATCGGCGTATTTGCCGCTGCCGGAAATGCCGCGCGGATCCTGGCTGGCGGCACCGATCTTCTGGTGCAGATGCGCTCCGGCGCCGTGAAGCCCGGCGTGATCGTCGACATCAAGAAGATCGCCGAAATGACGGCGATCGAACAAACCGCCGATGGCGGTTTTCGCATTGGCGCCGCCGTCCCGGGCGCGGTGCTTTCAGAACATCCGCGCTTCGGCAAGGTCTGGCCCGGCGTGCTGGAGGCGGTGAATCTCATCGGTTCCACCCAGGTTCAGGGCCGCGCCTCCGCAGGCGGCAATCTCTGCAACGGCTCGCCGGCCGGCGATAGCGTGCCCGCCATGGTCGCGGCCGGCGCCATTGTCACGCTGCAGGGGCCAAACGGCCGTCGCCAGATGCCGGTGGAACAAGTGCCGGCGGGTCCGGGCCGCACCAATCTGTTGCCCGGCGAGATCCTGGTCGGTTTTACATTGCCGCCGCGGCCGAGGGGCTCGAGCGACGCTTATTTGCGCATGATCCCGCGCACCGAAATGGACATCGCCGTGGTTGGCTGTGGCGTTAGTCTGACTATGAAGGACGGCGTCTGCACTGCGGCGCGCGTCGGCCTCGGCGCGGTGGCGCCGACTGTGCTGCTGGTCGAGGCTGCGGCGAAAGCGTTGATCGGCAGCCATCTCGACGATGCCGCGCTCAACACGGCCGCGGCCGCGTGCTCCGCCGCCTGCCGTCCGATCGACGACAAGCGCGGCACCATCGCCTATCGCACCAAAGTCGCCGGCGTGCTCTTGAGGCGCACGGTGGCGATCGCGGCGAAGCGCGCGGGGAGGAATTGACATGGCGAAATTGCATGTCTCCACCACCGTCAACGGCGAGCCGATGGAGTTTCTGTGCGAGCCGAACGACACCATGCTGGATGCGCTGCGCGGGCCGCTTGGCCTGACCGGCTCGAAGGAAGGCTGCGCGTCCGGTGATTGCGGCGCGTGCAGCATCACGCTGGATGATCGCCTCGTCTGTTCCTGTCTGATGCTCGCAGCCGAAGCCGAAGGCCATGAGTTGCGCACCATCGAAGGCATGGCCAAGGGCGACAGGCTGCATCCATTACAGCAGAAGTTTCTGGAAATGGCGGCACTGCAATGTGGCATCTGCACGTCAGGCATGCTGGTCGCTTCCGATGCGTTGCTGCAGAAGAATCCGCGGCCGAGCGAGGAAGAAGTCCGCTTCTGGCTCGCCGGCAATCTCTGCCGGTGCACCGGCTACGACAAGATCGTGCGCGCGGTTCTGGAGACCGCCGCTGAAATGCGGGAGGCAGCACAATGAATGTCATCACCAACAACAAGTGGATCGGCCAGCGGACGATCAGACCTGACGGCGTCGACAAGGTCACGGGCCGCGCGGCCTTTGCCGCCGATACCACCATGCCCGGCATGATCTGGGGCAAGGTCAAGCGCAGCCCGCATCCGCATGCGCGCATCAAATCGATCGACACCTCGAAGGCCGAGGCGCTGCCGGGCGTCAAGGCCGTGGTCACTGCGCGCGACGTGGTCGATTTCCCGATCGACAAGTCGGTCATGCTCGGTATCCAGGACATGCGCTGGATGTGCCGCAACGTGATGGCGCGCGAGAAAGCGCTGTTCCCCGGCCACCCGGTCGCTGCTGTCGCCGCTACCACGGAGGCGATTGCGGCGAAGGCCTGCGAACTGATCGAGGTCGATTACGAGGTGCTGCCGTGGTCGATCGAGATCGACGATGCGATCAAGCCCGACGCGCCCATCCTGCACGAGTTCAACAAGTTCGAAGGCAAGCCGTCGAACATCGCAGGCCGGCTCGAGATCAAGAAGGGCGACGTCGCGCAGGGATTCCAGGAGGCTGAAATCGTCGTCGAGCGCAGCTTCACCACGCGCCCGGTGCATCAGGGCTATATCGAGCCGCACGCCTGTCTCGTCAGCGTCGGCGCCGACAACAAGACCACGATCTGGAGCTCGAGCCAGGGCCAGTTCATGGTGCGCGCGATGACCGCGCATCTGAGCGGGATTCCGCAGAGCGACATCCGCGCCATTCCCGCCGAAATCGGCGGCGGCTTTGGCGGCAAGACCATCGTCTACCTCGAGCCGCTGGCGACGTTGCTCGCTAAGAAATCCGGCCGTCCGGTGAAGATGGTGATGACCCGCGAGGAAGTGATGCGGGCGACCGGGCCCACCTCCGGCTCGAAGAGCACGGTCAAGATCGGCGCGAAGAAGGACGGCACGATCGTCGCAGCCCAAGGCACCTTCTATCTGCAGGCCGGTGCGCTGCCGGGCTCGCCGATCCGCGGTGCGGTCGGCTGCAGCTTCTCGCCTTACGATATCCCGAACGTGCTGTCGGTCGGTTACGACGTGCTCTCCAACCGCTCCAAGGTTGCGGCCTATCGCGCGCCGGGCGCGCCGATCGGCGCCTACGCGGTGGAATGCGTGCTCGACGAACTCGCCCAAGCGCTCAAGATGGATCCGCTGGAGCTGCGGCTTAAGAATGCCGCCAAGCAGGGGACCAAGGCCTCGCACGGTCCGGTGTTTCCGCGCATCGGTTACATCGAGACGCTGGAGGCCGCGAAAGCGCATCCGCATTACAAGGCGCCGCTCGGCAGGTTGCAGGGCAGGGGCGTCGCCAGCGGCTTCTGGTTCAACGCCGGCGGTGAATCGAGCGCGCAGGTCAACATCACCGAGGACGGCAACGTCGTCGTCACCACGGGCCATCCCGATATCGGCGGCTCGCGCGCGGCGATCGCCAATATCTGCGCCGAGCTGCTCGGCATCGACTACCGCCGTATCTCGGTTCTCATCGGCGACACCGCGACGATCGGCTTTTCGAATCTGACCGGCGGCAGCCGCGTGCTGTTTGCTTCCGCGATGGTGGTGACGCAATCGACCGACAAGGTCATCGCCACGCTGCGCGAGCGCGCCGCCAAGATCTGGGAGATCGATCCCGACGCGGTGAAATGGGAAAACGGCGCGGCGCATCCGGCGAGCCCCAACGCCGGCCAGTTCGAACCGCTGACATTGGCGGAGCTTGCTGCAAAAGCCCCGCAGATGGGCGGGCCGATCGGCGCCGGCGTGCAGCTCAACACCGAAGGCGCGGAAGGCGGTTTCGGCACGCATATCTGCGACGTCGAGGTGGATGTCGAACTCGGCATCGTGCGCGTCATCAGATACACGGCAGTACAGGACGTCGGCCGCGCCGTGCATCCGAGCTATGTCGAGGGCCAGATGCAGGGCGGTGTCGCGCAAGGCATCGGCTGGGCGCTCAACGAGGAATACATCTACAACCGCGACGGCAAGGTCGATAATCCCGGCTTCCTCGACTATCGCATGCCGGTCTGTTCCGATCTGCCGATGCTCGACACTGTGATGGTCGAGGTGCCGAACCCGAAGCATCCGCAAGGCGTCAAGGGCGTCGGCGAAGTGCCGCTGGTGCCTGTGATGGCCGCGGTCGCCAACGCCGTCCACGACGCGCTCGGAAAGCGCTTCTATAGTTTGCCGATGTCGCCGCCGAAGGTATTGGCGGGGCTGGAAGCGACGGAGTGATGTTCCGCAGCAAAGCATAATCGCCAATCAACGATAACACAGCCGCGGCTCCATTGGGGCCGCCATCGGTCCGTGCCTGGCGCGGGCCCGCTGGATTAATCCGTACCGTCAATGAGCACCTCGGGCGTCTGGAGCTACAACGAATGACCGACGAATCCACCTACACGCCGCCGAAAGTCTGGACCTGGAACAAGGAGAGCGGCGGCCGGTTCGCCAGCATCAACCGCCCGATCGCGGGATCGACGCATGACAAGGAGCTGCCGGTCGGCCGCCATCCGCTGCAGCTTTATTCGCTGGCGACACCGAACGGCCAGAAGGTCACGATCATGCTGGAAGAGCTGCTGGCGGCGGGCCATCGCGGCGCGGAATATGACGCCTGGCTGATCAAGATCGACGGCGAGCAATTCGGTTCTGGTTTCGTCGCGGTCAATCCGAACTCGAAAATCCCGGCGCTGATGGACCGCAGCGGCCCGAAGCCGATCCGGCTGTTCGAATCCGGCTCGATCCTGCTGCATCTGGCGGAAAAATTCGGCGCCTTCCTGCCCACCGACGCCGCCGGCCGCGCCGAATGCCTGTCGTGGCTGTTCTGGCAGATGGGCAGCGCGCCCTATCTCGGCGGCGGGTTCGGCCATTTCTATGCCTATGCGCCGACCAAGATCGAATACGCCATCGACCGCTTCGCGATGGAGACCAAGCGGCAGCTCGACGTGCTCGACCGCCGCCTTGCCGACAACGAATATCTCGCCGGCGACCAGTACACGATCGCCGATATCGCGGTGTTTCCCTGGTATGGCGGCCTGGCTCAGGGCCTGCTGTACGGCGCGGGCGAATTTCTCTCGGTGCAGGACTACAAGAACCTGCAGCGCTGGACCGCGGCGATCGCCAAGCGTCCGCCGGTGCAGCGCGGGCGCATGGTCAACCGCACCTGGGGCGATCCATCGAGCCAGCTGCATGAGCGCCACGACGCCGGCGATTTCGAAACCAGAACGCAGGACAAGATCGGAGAGGCCGCCACCGCGCCCTCATAAACGAAAACAGGTCGCCGATGATGGATTCGATCAGGCGCACCATACTGACAACAGGCGCTGCCGCTACCGCCATGGCTGCGGCGCCGCGCGTGTTTGCGCAACAGGCCGGGCAGGGAGCAACGACCATGGGCACTTACGAAAAAGGCAACGTCCGCATCCATTTCGAGGAGGCCGGTTCCGGCTTCCCGCTGCTGCTGATCGCCGGCGGCGGATTGAACTCGACGATATCAGGCTTCACCAGCACGATTTCGCCGTTTGACCCGATCGCGGAGTTCAAGGGCAAGTACCGCTGCATCGCCGCCGACCTGCGCAACGCCAATGCCGGCCAGTCCTCGGGCCCGCTCGAGATCGAGCGCCCCTGGGACTCCTATACCGACGACCACCTCGGCCTGATGGACCATCTCGGCATCGACAAGTTCATGGTGCTGGGCTTCTGCATCGGCGGCCCGTTCATCTGGAATCTCCTGAAGCGGGCGCCGGACCGTGTCGTCGCCGCCGTGCTGGCGCAGCCCAGCGGATCGCGTCCGGAACTGCGCGACTTCTTCTACGACGGCAATATGAAAAACTGGGGGCCGGAGCTGGTCAAACGCCGGCCGGACCTGACGATGGAGACGGTCGACAAGTTCCTGACCCGGATGTACCGCACCGATCCCGACTTCGTCTTCACCGTGACGCGCGATTTCGTGCGCAACTGCGAGACGCCGGTGCTGATCCTCCCCGACGATGTCCCGGCCCATCCCTATGCGGTGGCGATGGAGGCCGCGATGCTGGCGCCAAAGGCCGAAGTCAGCATGTTCCCGTGGAAGGAGCCCAAGGAGCGGATTCCGCTGGCGGTGCGCCAGATCCATTCCTTCCTGCGCGCGCACCGGCCTGCGTCGACGTAACACAGCGATATTGGCGAATGGCGGGGAACCGGATTGGCAATCGCGGATTGGTTGATCGCGAACACGCACGGGGAGTGCTGTCATGCGCCTTCATACATATCGGGACCAAAGCCGCGCCAGGCACTTCGACCTGATTAGCGGCGGCGACCATTCAAGGTCGATCGACCTCGTCCTGGCCATCGCGTCGGGCATGCTGGTGGTCGGCGCCGCCTGTGCGCTGCTGGTCCCCTTCACCTCGACCGTGGCCGGTTTGAGCCAGTGGGTCCACTGAAACAGACCTGCGCTAAAACAGACCTGCAGTGAGAGGCCGCGCGAGATCGGCAATTGCCTTGTGAGCACGTTGCCGTGAACTTGGATCTTAAACCCGAGCCGCGTGTTGCAGGGATGGTGGCGATCTGGAACGGGAGTTCCATCGTGAGCAATATCCCTCTCGATCTTCAAAGACGCTTCGAGCAGCGATGGGCTGCCCGGTTCACCTCGCCGGCGCCGAAAAAAGTCGTTTCAAAGCGCGCGCTGCCACTGGGTCCCCCAGTGCGGCAGAAAAAACCGCCGCCGCGGCTTGGCAGGCCGGCGCAGCCGTAGAAACCTGGCCTCGCAGGGTCAACGTCATCCTGAGGAGCGGCCACTTGGCCGCGTCTCGAAGGATGAAGCCGCGGTGCGCTGCCCCGCAAGCCAGGCTATCTCGCGGGCGCGCCTTCGGCCGGCGGAAATACGATGCGGTCGTCGGTGCGGCAGTAGCGATCGGCGAACATGCGGCCGACCGGGTGATACTTCTCCATGTGCACGCGCATCGAACTCGTGTCCCACAATTCGTCGCGGATATAGAAATTGATGCCTTCGCCCATGATCAATAGCCGGTCGCTGTTGACGTCGATCGTCTTCCAGGTCTTGCATTCCAGCGCCCATGGCGCATCCGCCAGGCGCGGCACCGCGACTTTGGACGAGGGCGCGAGCTTGAGCCCGAGATAGCCGGGCTCGCCGACCTCGGGCGGAAAGTCGCCGCTGGAATCGTGCATCGCCCGCGCCAGCGGTTCATCGGTCATGTTGACCACGAACTCGCCGGTGCGCTCGATGTTGACCACGGTGTCCTTGACGCGGCCGTCGGGACGCAGGCTGGCGGCGAAGATGCAGAGCGGCGGATCCTCGCACAGCACGTTGAAGAAGCTGAAGGGTGCGGCGTTGACGACACCGGTGGGGCCGAGCGTCGTCACCCAGGCGATCGGCCGCGGCAGCACGAATCCGGCCAGCAATTTGTAGCGCTCGCGAGGGGCGAGATCGTGAGGGGCGTATTCCATATGATAACTCCGGGCGGCAACATTTGTGCGTCCTGGCTTAAGCTTCGAACGCAATAGGTTATCGTCGTCCCGGCGTTCGCCGGGACAACATTGATAGAATAGCAGCGCCGTCATGGCGAGCGTGAGCGAAGCAATCCAGAGCCGCAAAAAGACTGGATTGCTTCGTCGCGAACGCTCCCCAGCAATGACGGCCGCTTGCGCTTTTAAAGGATCGCGCCCCTACGGCATGCTCGGTCCCGTAGGGTGGGCAAAGCCACCGGGTCGCGCAAATGCGCGCCCGATGATAAACTCCGCGTGCCCACCATTCAGTACGCAGGTCTTGAAGGTGGGCACGGCGCAGCGCGCCTTTGCCCACCCTACAATTCTGCGCTTACGGCATGCTTAATTCGTGCCGCCCGACCACCATCCAGTGCACCTCATCCGGTCCGTCGGCAAAGCGCAGATGCCGCACGTCCTGGTACATTTCGGCGAGCGGGGTCCATTGCGAAATGCCGGTGGCGCCGTGCATCTGGATCGCCTGGTCGATGATCTTGCAGGTGCGCTCGGGCACCATGGCCTTGACCATGCTGACCCAGATCCGCGCTTCCTTGTTGCCGAGCACGTCCATCGCTTTCGCAGCTTTCAGCACCATCAGCCGCATCGCCTCGATCTCGCAGCGCGCCTGCGCGATGATCTGCAAATTGCCGCCGAGATGGGCGATCTTGTTGCCGAACGCCTGCCGCGTCAGGCCGCGCGACACCATCAAATCGAGCGCCTTTTCCGCCTTGCCGATCGTGCGCATGCAGTGATGGATGCGGCCCGGCCCGAGCCGCACCTGCGAGATCTCGAAGCCGCGGCCTTCGCCGAGCAGGATGTTCTCCTTCGGCACCCTCACATTGTTGAAGCGCAGATGCATGTGCCCGCGCGGCGCATGGTCGTGCCCGAACACATGCATCGGCCCGAGGATCTCGACGCCGGGCGTGTCCTTGGGCACCAGGATCTGCGACTGCTGCTTGCTCGGCGGCGCGTCCGGATTGGTCTTCACCATCACGATCATGATCTTGCAGCGGGGATCGCCGAGCCCGGAGATGTAGTATTTCTCGCCGTTGATCACCCATTCGTCGCCGTCGAGTTTGGCCGTCGTCGAGATGTTCTTGGCGTCGGACGAGGCGACATTGGGTTCGGTCATGGCGTAGGCGGAACGGATTTCGCCTGATAGCAGCGGCTTCAGCCACTTCTCCTTCTGCGCCTTGGTGCCGACGCGCTCCAGCACCTCCATGTTGCCGGTATCCGGCGCCGAGCAGTTCATGGTTTCCGAGGCCAGCGGATTTTTCGCGAGCTCGACCGCGATATAGGCGTAGTCCAGATTCTTCAGGCCCTCGCCGGTCTCGGCGTCGGGCAGGAAGAAATTCCACAGCCCTTCTTCCTTGGCCTTTGCCTTGGCCTTGCCCAGCACGTCGAGCTGGCCTTGCGTAAAGCTCCAGCGGTCGGTCTTGTTCTCGCCGAGCCGGTAAAACTCCACCGACATCGGATCGACCGTTTCCCGGATGAATTTCTTGACGTGCTCATACAGCGGCCGGACCTGATCCGACATCCTGAGGTCGTTGAGCTCTTCGCCGGGATTGAGGTTATAGGTCGTCGTGCGGGGCACGTAGGCGTGTTTCATGTGCAGTTCTCCCATGCTCGCGGATCGTTTCCTGCTGTGATGGGCAGGGACGATCGCTGTTCTCGTTGCCGGCACTGTAGACGGGGGCGCGGGCGCTGCACAAGCAGGCGAGGGCCTTTCAGCTCAAAGCGCGCGGCCGATTGAATCGGCCGTCACGGCAATTCCGCCGTCATGAACGGATGGATATTGCCCGCGCATCCTCATCTGAATTAACGTCGCGTCGAATCACCGGAGGTTGAGGGGTGGGGATGGGACAGCTTTATCGTATGGTCGTTATGTGTTGCGTCGCGTTTCAATTAGCATCATGCGCTGGAATGGCGCCGATCGAATCGCAATCGCGCCAAAGAGACGCGCGGCTGGCGAGACTATATTTCCTGCGCGAGAAGGCAATTATCGGCGCGATGGGAGGGACGGCCGCAGCGGCGGAAATAAAGGTCGACGGCAAAGTCGTCGGATCGGTAACCAACGGCTCCTACTTCTTTGTCGATCGTCCGCCGGGGTCTTATAAGCTTTCTGTCAAGAACGCGATGTCCTTGGCAGCATTCGATACCGATGTACAGGTCGAAGCGGGCAGGGAATATTACTTCAATATCGGGTCCCCGATGTCGGGCGCTATCGGAACTGATTTCGCGGTTCACAGTCTTTCAGGCGGCAAGGGAGAACAGATGCGGCCTGAGTCCCCGCTATCGGTCGGCTTTTCAGGAGCAGCCTTTTTCAGCCTCGACCCCGCAACCGGCGCCGCGGAAATTGAACGGCTGAAAGCGCCATGAGCTAAGCGCGCTTGGTGCCGTCGGGCGGATTAGTGAAGCGTAATCCGCCCTTCAGCGACTATAACGAGGCGGATTACGGGAATAACAAAACTGGCGTCAGGGTAAAGGCACGGATAGATTTCGATATCATGACCGCATCGTCTTTGCCCCCACTGCCAGGTACGGCTTCTCCCGGAACATGGAGAATGGGTACGGCCGATCATGATTTAGCTGACGGCCGCCTCGCAACCTTCGCCATTCTTAAGCGGCCGACTCCTACATCACTTTCTCTCCTTGGCACCGGCTTCTATCTTCAGCCTCGAGGCGGCTTTGCAACCGCCGCACATGTCGCGCTGGAGGCGCAGGAGCTTCTGTCGGTGACACCGGACTCAGTCGGAATTGCGCATACTTTGTCAAACGGTCGAACGAGATTTCTTCCAATCTGGAAATTTTTCATTCATGAATCGGCCGACGTGGCATTCGGAATTCCTCGATACGAGTTCGTCGATGAAGAAACTTGCTTAGTCTATCGAGCGAAAGTTCTTTGTTTAACGAGTGTCACCCCCGACATTGAATCTCCAATTAGCACATGGTCGTATCCTCTTCATCAAGTGATCGGAGATGAATCGACTGGCCAATCTGTGCAACTTCAGCCCGATTTCTATAACGGCGTACTTCAGGAATATTTTTCCGGCCGTGGCCCCTCGGCGAAGTTAAAGCCGCCCTATTACCAAACAAGCATTAATCTGCACGGAGGATCGAGCGGGGGGCCGGTCTTCAATCTCAAGGGCGAAGTTTTTGGGGTCGCATCTTGCAGCTACGATGGTGCGACTGATATCGCGTTTGTTACGCCAAGCTCCGCGCTTCTCGAACTCGAAATTCCTGAGCGCATCTCTGATGACATCGATGAAGGACCTAGAGTAAGCTTGCGAGAACTGGCTACGCGTGGTCAGATCACGGCCCGATAGCAAGCGTAGCTCGGATGAGCGGAGCGGTATCCGGGATTTTATGTTTTTATTCGATCACTGCATATCGCGGCGCTCATGCGGGCTACTTGCTGAGCGATCGAGCGCCGTGCAGACGAACGGTGCTTCTCGTCGACAGTTGAAGCCGTCCGCTCCCGGCAAACGGTCATCAGCCTTCCCGCAACGCGCTTACGCGTGCGTCGGCCAGTGGCGCTCGCGGAACCAGATGCGGTAGTCCGACGACATCTTGGCGCGCTGCGCCGCCGGCGCGCGCCGCTTGCAGGTTGAGGCTTCCTCGCTGTTCTCGGGGGCGCCCCACCTCAGTTCGACGCAGTCGTTCGGGTTGTAGGCCATCTCGAAATCCGCCGCGCGATCGATGACGTCCTTGAGCGACAGCGTCCATGGCGAGCCGTCGCTGCGCGTATAGGTTATCTTGCGCGAGGTCAGCTCGGAAGCGAGCACGCCCTGCAACTGGCGCTTCACGTCCTCGATGCCCTTGCCCGCCATCGCGTAGCGGTCCGCCCGCCGCGCGACATGATCGGGATAGCCCCGCACCACATCGATCGCGATCAGCAGGCGGAAATCGCGCGCCGGCGTGGAATAGTCTTCCCAGGCGCCGGTGGTCTCGAAGATCGAAGGGCCGTTCGGCATCGCGGTGTCGCCAGCCTGCTTCTGCTGATATTTTCGTCCGTTTTCGACCGAGGTGACGCGCGTCTTCACCTGCTCGTCGAGGCTGGTGATGGCGTCGGTCATCGCCTTCACCGGATCAAGCGGCTCGGGCGACATCACGTCGTCCATGCGGTCGTAAAAATCCTCGGCGCTCAGTTTCGACTGATCGAGCGAGAAGTCAGCGTATTGCGGATTCTTGCCGATCTCGGCGTTGCTTAGCCGCCGCAGCCGGCCGCTGTCGCTCACGATCGGGCGGAAATGCTTGAAGCCGGGGCTGCCGAGCGCGGGATCGTGCACGAACAGGAAATTGCCGCGCCAGAAACGCTTGCGCGTGATCGATCCGTCCGGTTCGGCATCGACGGCGAGAAACACGCCCGGCATGCCGTTCACTTCCGGCACGCGATGCACCAGCATCAGCACGTGGCCATAGGGGTCGGCATAGACAGTCCCCGGGCGCAGCGCCTTTTGCGTCAGCGGGATGGTGTAAAAATCGGTGTTGTCGTCGCTCCCCGCCACGCGCACGGCGCCGGTGTGGACGACGTCGCCGACGTCGCGCAGATACTCGCCGAAATTGCTCGGGCGCTTCGGCTTCGGCGGGGGCGCAGGCGCAAGGATGGGTGCCGCTGCCGTCGCGACCGGATCGGGCGGCGGCTGCTGCCGGCCGAGCAATCGCAGCAGGCCCGGCGCCGGCGCCGGAGGAGGCGCGGCGGCGGTGGGGTCTGCCGATGCGATGACGTCCTGTTCGGGCGGCGGCGGCGGACGCGTGACCTCGGGATGCTCGATGTCGAACCACTGGTAGCATTTCGGCGGCTTGCCGCCGGTGCCGCGCGAGCAATTCGAATAGCCGAACGGCAGCCCCATCTTGAAGGCGAAATAGGCGCGCAGAAAGTAGACGAAGTCGGCGCAGTCGGGGCGCAGGCCGGTCTGCACATTGTCTTCGCCGCGGCCGAGATAGTTGAACAGGAAATTGCGCGACTTGTCGCGCAGCACTTCATGCCACACCTTCCAGTTCAGATCCTGCTCCGGCGGCGCGTCGAACAGTTTTTCGATCCACGCCGAAAACAAAGCTTCGGTCGTGCTGTTCCAGGTGGCGCGCACCTTCCAGATACTTCCCGGCGGCGTCGGCAGCGGATCAGGTTTTCGCGCGCTCACGGCGATGTCGCGGGTGATCGCGCTGCAGTCCGCGGTCGCACGGTCGAGCGCCAGCGTTGCGTGCCAGGTGCCTGCGGCGGGCTCGGCAACTTCGGCGAACCAGGAATAAGGCCCGCCGCCGAGCCGGCCGGCCGATTTGGCCGCCACGCTGCCATCCGGCGCGATCAGTGAAAACGTGCCTTGAAGCGGCTTTTCGCTGACGACCATGACACGCAGCGGCGCGCCCTTCCATGGCGCGAGCGGCGACGGCACCACGGTGAGTTCTGCGGCATCGCCGCAGTTGCCGGCCGCCTGGGCCGGCGACTCCATGATCGATAAAAGCAGCAATGCCGTCGCAACAGCAGACCAGCGCGCAAGACGCATGTGAGCGACCTTCCTGGGGCGTCTTCGAACGTTTCGGCCCGGGGGCCAAATGACGGGATGCCGAATGACGGGAACCGGCACGATAGCGAATTAGGAGAGATCAGCCAGCATTTTGACGGCGATTTTGCGGCCCTGCGGGGAGTTCCGTGGCCGCTGATGTAGGCTGTCCAGCCTTATTTGCGGAGATTTCGCTGCGCACCCGTCATTCCGGGGCGATGCCACCGGGTCCGCGCGGGCGCGCGGCCCGATGACAGGCTCCGCATCGAACCCGGAATCCAAGGATTCCCCGATGTGCAATTGCACATCTGAGGTCTGGTCCTGCGGACCATCCCGGAATGACGGCTACGAGAGAGGGAGCGTATCGCGCCGCGGAAGGCGGACGCTTGTCTTGCGTCATTGCGAGGAGCAAAGCGACGAAGCAATCCAGAGTCGGATGCGGGATTCTGGATTGCTTCGCTTCGCTCGCAATGACGGATAAGTCGGTACCTTGAAAGTTTAAGCGAAGAACAAGCCCGTTCGCGTCGTCCCGGCCTGGAGCCGGGACCGCCTCAGTTGGCGGAGGCGACCGGCGTGACCGCCGGTGCGCCCGGGTCAAATCCGAACAGCTCGACCAGGTACTTGTAATAGTCGGGCATCTTTTCCTTCAGGTTCTCGCGCGTCTTGGGATCGTGCACCGAGTCTTGGCCGGCCAGGAAAATGCTGGCGGTCACGGCAAAGAACTCCTTGTGGTTGGTCAGCGCGTAGGTGTCCTTGGGAAGCAGATCCTTTGACTTGGCGTAGGCGTAGAACCCCTTGATGCCCAGATTGTCGAAGCCGTTCGGCATCAGCTTGGCATGATAGGCGTGGAGAAACTCGTGCAGCAG
Organism: Bradyrhizobium canariense; assembly: GCF_900105125.1. NCBI lineage: Bacteria > Pseudomonadati > Pseudomonadota > Alphaproteobacteria > Hyphomicrobiales > Nitrobacteraceae > Bradyrhizobium > Bradyrhizobium canariense. The sequence continues at coordinate 6,909,132 of NZ_LT629750.1, forward strand.
GATCGGTTCCGGTGCATAGCGCGTCATGTTCGGGCTCAGCATGATGACGCCGGTTCCGGCATCGGCGGCCAGCTCGACCATATCAGGGTTGGTCCATTGCTGCTTGTCGTGATCCCAGGTCGTGAGCCCGCGTGAGCCACGGCGGGTCCGGTCGGGCACGACGGCGCCGTAACATGCGGCGCCGGCGCCGATTTCCATGCAGGTCATCTCGCTCGCGACCAGCGGCACGGAATGAAAGAATTTCAGCACGCTCGGGCTAAATCCCGCGCTTTCGACCATATCGAGCTGGTGCTCGAGATTGTCCTTGAGCGCATCGTAATCCTTGCGCCCCGCGTATTCCGACAGGTCGAAGGTGTAGCCGCGATAGGTGTCGAAACCGGGCGGTACCGACGGCGCTGCGGCGCTGTCGGAGGGGTCGATCTGGAGCACGCGCGATCCGGCGCCGGCGGCCGTGCAGCCGAGCGCGAGAACGATGATCGTTGAAAAGGCCAATGCGACGCGCATGATGATCCCCTGCTATCCGGTCGTCGGCCGCGAAAGACAGATCGTGGTTTTCTGCGGACGAGTGCCCGTACAATAAGCGACCGGTGTTGCGGCGCCGTTAATCCCCCGCCGCCAACCGTCTCCCGGCCGTTATGCTGGAATTAACTTAACGAAACCCGTTGGCTGCAGCGCAGCGCAAAGCCCAGCCGGCAAGGCCAGGGAATTGGGCGTGAAGGACCGCCCGGTCACGCCGCCGCTTCATCGATGCCGATCTCGTTTTCAGGGCGGTCGCGCAAGGCGGATGCGTCCGAATCCGGACCCGGACGCTTGACCGGCCGGTAGAAACAGGAATAGGGCGGACACATCCCGTCCCCACAAGAGGGGCGTATCGCGATCGTCACGGACGTTGGGCACGGGATGCGGTGGACGCGGCAGCGTCGGGCGCGCGACTGAACTCGCAGGGCGGCTTCATTTGGAGTTCGTGAGCGATCAGGGTGCGCAGACGAACGGCGCTGTTTCCGTCTTTGCTGAAGTTGTCGTGCGGGCCCAAAACCCGGCGAAGCCTCTTGGCGAAGACGGGTTGCGGACGGTGAAGCCGTGTGGTCCTGGCACCCGTTGCTGGTGTCAAGTTGGCGGAGGTGTTGCGAGCCCAACCGGGACTCGACGCGCCCCATTCGTCAACGACGGTGACAAGACGAATTCGTCGCCGAGGAGAGCGCGGAATAGACCGTTAAAACCATTGCGCAGGGAAGGCCGGGTGAACCCGGTGAACCTGTGGTGACGACACTCGTGTGCCACTACCACCACCGCACACGGGGCTGCGGGTGCAGCGGGCACCCGGCTTTCCCTGCGCCCTCTGTTTCCTTTGGGCGAATAATTCCTGCACAACTCGGGCGCCGCGCGCCGCGGGATCGCGGATGTGTGTGTTCTCCGTCATTCCGGGGCGATGCGTAGGGACGCAGCATCCAGCCTCGGTCATTCCGGGATGGTCCGAAGGACCAGACCTCAGATGCGCAATCGCGCATCGGGGAATCTCGAGATTCCGGGTTCGATGCTCCCGCATCGCCCCGGAATGACGGCTTCGGATACTTGCGCCGTCCCGGCCTTGAGCCGGGGCCCATGACCACGGATATCAGTTGTTGCGCCACGCTGGGGCCTCGATCTTCTCGACGATGCACATCGGTGGTTGGGTCCCGGCGCCTGTGCGCCATTGCGCACAAGGCCGGGACGATGGGCATAGAGCAAGGCGAGATCGGGAAAAAGCGCGATGGTCGAAAAACGATGGCACAATTCGCGGCGAAAGGTTTTGCGCGTGGCAGTCGGCGGGATACCCGCAGCGCTGTTGTTTCGGATATCGCAAACCGCAGCCGCGGATAAAATGACGCGGCAGCAGGCGGAATATCAGGACACGCCGAACGGCATCTACAGCTGCGGCCTGTGCACGCTGTTCGAGCGGCCGAAATCCTGCAAGGTGGTCGAAGGCGACGTCAGCGAAGACGGCTGGTGCAAGGCGTTTGCGATGGCGGATTAGGGTTGAGGCGTGGAGGGCGTGTCACGAAACATACTCGTCATGCCCGGACTTGATCCGGGCATCAATCAATCTCGAAGAAGATGGATCACCGGGTCAAGCCCGGTGATGACGATCTCAATTATAATGCCGTCATTGCGAGGAGCGAAGCGACGAAGCAATCCAGAGCTTCGCATGCGGCCCTGGATTGCTTCGCGGAGCCTGTCATCGGGCGCGCGTTCGCGCGACCCGTTGGCTCGCAATGGCGAGCCCTCACACCTCCCGCGCATTGGAGAACGCAAACGACGACACCCGCCGTGTGTTCTCATCCAGGATCAACGTTCGCGTGATCGGCGGCTCGGCGCGCTGGCTGCAGTTTTCGCGCTCGCAGAGGCGGCAGTTGACGCCGATCGGCGTGCCCTCGGTTTTCTCGAGGTCCATGCCGGTGGCGTAGACCAGTTTGGCGGCGTGGCGGATTTCGCAGCCCAGACCGATCGCAAAACGCGGCTGCGGCTGCGGATGCGGCGCCACCGGTCGTCGCACCATCTGCGCGATCGAGAAATACCTGGTGCCGTCGGGCAGTTCGATCACCTGCTTGAGCAAACGGTCCGGGGTGTCGAAGGTTGAATGCACATTCCATAGCGGGCAGGTGCCGCCGAATTTGGAGAACGGGAAGGTGCCGGAGGAAAACCGTTTTGACACGTTGCCGGCATTGTCGACGCGCAGCATGAAGAAAGGGATGCCGCGCGCGTTCGGCCGCTGCAGAGTGGTCAGGCGATGACAGACCTGCTCGAAGCCGGCGTTAAAGCGCTGCGCCAGCACGTGGACATCGTAGCTCAGCGATTCCGCAGCGCTGTGAAATGCCTGGTAGGGCATCATCGCGGCGGCGGCGAAATAATTCGCCAGCGTAATCCGATAAAGCCGGCGCGGCGTGTCGTCGAGCGGACCGGCGCGGTTGATGATGGTCTCGAACGGGCCTGTGCATTCGGCAAGGCCGATCTGGAACGCGAGCTGAAACGCGCGGCCGGGTCCGTCGACCAGTTCGGAGACCAGCAATTGCCGGCGATGCCGGTCGAACCGCCGCAGCGTCTCGCGCATGACATCGACAGGCATGATGCGGGTCACGATCGAATGTTTTTCGCGCAGCCGCGTGGCGAGTGCCGCGAACAACCCTTCCGAAGCCATGTTCAACTCGTCGCGCAGATTTTCCGCGGCCTGTTCGAGCTCGGGGAAATAATTGCGGTTGGCCTCGATCAGGTCGCGCACGCGTTCGATCGGGTTGGCCTCGAAGCGGGTGCCTTCGTCGCGGTCGGCCATTTGCGCCGCTACCATGGTCTCGCCGCGGCGCGCCTCGGTGTAGGCGGCATACAGCCGTTGCAGCGAATGCGTCACGCCGGGGCACAATTCGGCGAGGTCGCGCAGTTCCTGTTTCGGCAAATCGATCTGCCGGAACAGCGGATCGGAAAAGATCTCGTTCAGTTCGGCGAAGAACCGGTCTTCATCCGCGGTGGCGAGGTCGCGCAGGTCGAGGTCGTAGGTCTCCGCCAGCCGCAGCAGGATCTGCGCCGTCACCGGGCGCTGGTTACGCTCGATCAGGTTGATGTAGCTCGGGGAAATGCCAAGCCCCTCGGCAATCTGGGTCTGCGACAGCCCCAATTGCTGGCGGATGCGCCGGAATCTCGGTCCGACAAACAGTTTTTTCCCGGAATCGCCGGCCATGGCAGCCTCGCCAACTTATTTGCGGTTCGATTTGTGACAAAATTAACAAAATAACATCTATGACATGTCTCGATGTTACATGACATCATCATTCGAATACAAGCCATCTGTACGAAATATCGAGTTTAGCGTTTAGCTCCTGTCACGCGTTTCGCAATGCACTGTCACGAATGTCGATTGGAGAATACGATGTCGAAGACCTTTGAGCAGCTGGTTCCCGCGCCCGCCGGGCGTTTCGATGGCATCAGCCGTCCCTACAGCCCGGCCGAAGTGGAGAAGCTGCGCGGCTCGGTGCCGATCGCCTACACGCTGGCCGAAAAGGGCGCCAATCGGCTTTGGCAGTCGTTGAAAAGCGAGCCCTACGTCAATTCGCTGGGCGCCGTCACCGGCAACCAGGCGATGCAGCAGGCCCGCGCCGGTCTGCCGGCGATCTATCTGTCGGGCTGGCAGGTTGCCGCCGATGCCAACACTGCGGGCGCGATGTATCCCGACCAGAGCCTCTATCCGGCGAATGCCGGCCCGGAGCTGTGCCGCCGCATCAACCGCACCTTCCAGCGTGCCGACCAGATCGAGCACTCCGAAGGCGGCGCCAAGATCGACTGGTTCGTGCCGATCGTGGCCGACGCCGAAGCAGGCTTCGGCGGTCCGCTGAACTCGTTCGAGATCATGAAGGCCTATATCGAGGCGGGCGCGGCCGGCGTTCACTTCGAGGACCAGCTGGCGTCCGAGAAGAAGTGCGGCCACATGGGCGGCAAGGTGCTGATCCCGACCGCGGCGCATGAGCGCAATTTGATTGCTGCGCGTCTGGCCGCCGACGTCTGCGGCACGCCGACCTTCGTGCTGGCGCGGACCGACGCGGAAAGCGCCAAGCTGATCACCGCCGATGTCGACGAGCGCGATCGCGAGTTCATCACCGGCGAGCGCACCGCCGAAGGCTTTTTCCGGCTCAAGCCCGGCACGGGCCTCGCTCACTGCATCAAGCGCGGCATCGCGTTCGCGAAATACGCCGACCTGCTGTGGTGGGAAACCTCGACGCCGAACCTGAAAGAGGCAAAGGAATTCGCCGAGGCGGTGCAGAAGGTCTATCCCGGCAAGATGCTGGCCTACAATTGCTCGCCGTCGTTCAACTGGGAAGCTAACATCGACAAGGCGACGATTGCCAAATTCCAGCGCGAAATCGGCGCGATGGGCTACAAATTCCAGTTCGTGACCTTGGCGGGCTTCCACTCGCTCAACCACGGCATGTTCGAACTGGCGCGCGGCTACAAGGCCGAAGGCATGGCGGCTTACTCGCGCCTGCAGCAGGCCGAGTTCGCTTCCGAAAAGCACGGCTATTCGGCGACGCGCCACCAGCGCGAAGTCGGCACCGGCTATTTCGATCTGGTGTCCACCACCATCACCGGCGGCACCTCGTCGACCACGGCGCTTCACGACTCGACCGAAGCCGCGCAGTTCAAGGCGCCCGGTTCGGACATCCACGTTCAAGCGGCTGAATGAGAGGAGAGGCTATCATGACCACAGGCAGCAATTTCTGGGTGATCGGCGGCGAGTTCGGTTCGATGAACTTCCACAAGCTCGTGGAAGGCTCGGCGCAGGTGCAGGGCCCGTTCAAGACCCGCAAGGAAGCCGAGGACGCTTGGCGCGTGGTCTCCGAGGAGAATCGCCACAAGGCCGGTGTGCGCTTCTCGATCGTGGAAGAGCCCTCGCGCGTCCCGGCCTGATCTGATCGGCGGTCGAAGGCTAGAAGAGCAAGCTAGAAGAAACGTCCAAGGAAGATGGTGGTCCCGGCCGGGTATCGGCTGGGACCACTGCTTTTCGGCCATAGCGTTTTCAAGCGAAGTGGTGACCGGTTCGCGCGGGGAAAACGCGTCAAAAACAAGGGGAGCGAGCAACCCCTTGGGAATAAACGGTCTTTGCGGGCGGGGTGGTTACTGATAGGTTAAGAATATCCGCACCCATCAGGACAAAGGCCGTTCACGGATGTCAGACGCGCAGAATACCGGAAGTAGTGCCGCAAGCGAGGCGCGCCCGACCCGGCTGCGCGATGCGCTCCGGCAGGCGCGGATCGAGGCCGCCGATCGTACCGGCGTCGTCGTCGATTTGCGTGATGCCGAAGTGGCGCGGCTCGAGATCCTCAACGAAGCACTCGATCCGCTGTTCGCGCAGGTGCCGGAGCAGGTCGATCTGTTCGATCGCGGTGTCAGCCAGGGCGAGACGCCGCGGCTGTGGATCGATGTGGTGGCGCATGTTCTGATGGGCCGCGACAAGCGCATCTATCGCTTCGTGCAGGATACGCGCTTCGGCCGCATCGTGCTTGCCGAGTCCCACGATGTCGAGATTATCGTCAAGGCCGTCACCGATTATGTCGCGCGCCGCATGATCGAGCGCGAACATGCGCTGGTGGTGACACCGGCCGCAGCGCCCGCGCCAGTCGAGAAACCGCGGCGCGGATTTTGGATGTTCGTCTTCGGCTTCATCGTCGGTGCGCTCGCGCTGTTTGCCCTCGCTTTGTTTGCGAGTTTTCGGGATTTCTGACGTCTCACCGTCGCAGTGACGAAAGATTAAATCAACCGCGTCCGGCTCAATTGCTGAACGCAGAGCTTGTCGTCGATGCCGCGCACGGTCTGCTCGCATCGCCACGCTCCGCCATCGCGCTCGACTGAAAAAAGATTATAGGCCGCGGCAGGGTAATGGCCGTGCGCAAGGGCCGACGCTGACGGCACGCCGATCACGGGGATCGTGCCGTGCGGTCCGTCGATCCAGATCGTTGAGTGAACATGATCGTGCCCGTGCAGGACTAATTCCACGCCATGCTGCTTCAGGAGCGCCAGCAGTTGATCCGAGTCGGTCAGCCGCTTGGCTCGGGCATTTGAACGCAGCGGATGATGAATCAGCAGCACACGAAAAAGCTGCTCGGCGGCAACGCGGCTCAACGTCCGCTCCAGCGCGTCAAGCTGCGTGCGCCCGAGCCATCCCGTCGCCATCAGCGGCGGCGTCGGGACCGCCGAGGATACGCCGATCAGGGCCAGCGGACCGCGGCGACGCAGGAACGGAAATGTGCCGCCGCCTGAGGCATCGTCGCCAGCCAGGTAGCTTCCCCACGCCTCGGCGATGCGAGGCTGTGTCGCGCGAACATAGGCGTCGTGATTGCCGGGCACGATCGTGACGCGATCGGGCGAGCCGACGCCCTCAAGCCAGGCCCGCGCCGGTTCAAATTCGGCTTCGAGCGCAAGATTGACGAAATCGCCGGTTACGGCGACGTGGTCCGGTGTCTGGCCGTGTAGATCCGACACAAGAGCATCGAGCACATCGCGGCGCTGGTATTTGTGGCGGTTGCGCGTCCAGTTGAGATAACCGAATGCACGTTTACCCAGGAGATCGCCGAGCCGTGCTGCCGGCAAGGGCGGAAGATGCGGATCCGACAGGTGGGCGAGGGTGAACGCCGCCATCACACATGTCCAATCGGACTGCCCGCGCGATAAAGCTGCACGATCATCTCGTGATATCCTGTGACGCCCTGCCATCTATTGGCAAGTTGAGCGCCGTCACGCAAGGATCACGTTAGGATCAAACATGATGTTTCGAGATCGGGATGTTTGGCGGCCATGAAGGTACAGAGCCTGCGAAAGCGATTTGAACCGGCGCTGCGGCGGGTGTTTCATCTCTATTGGCGCGTCGCCCGCGGCATGACGCTGGGGGTTCGCGGTGTGGTGCTTGATGGCGACGGCAAGGTGTTTCTGATCAAGCACAGCTACGTCTCCGGCTGGCATCTGCCGGGCGGCGGTGTGGAAGTCGGCGAGACGTTCCTCGAAGCGCTGCGGCGCGAATTGATGGAAGAGGGGCGAATTGAAGTGCTGGGGGAGCCGGTGCTGCACGGCCTGTTCTTCAACAGCCATGTGTCGCGCCGCGACCATGTCGCCGTCTATCTGGTCAGACAGTTCAGGCAGGATCGCCGGCCTGAGCCTAATCGCGAGATCATCGACTCCGGCTTCTTCGACGTGGCCGCGCTGCCGGCGGAGACGACCAGGGGCACGCGACTGCGGATCGCTGAGGTGCTCAAAGCAACGCGGCAAATCCCGACCTGGCGCTAACCTAATTTTCCCGGCATGTCCTATTGCCGCGAGACAATGATTGCGCTTGGATGCTGTGCATCCGCCAGAGAATGCCTTCATGCATATCGAGCACCGCTAACCGACGATGCGATATCTGAAGGTAGCCTGCAGTCTGTTATGTTTCCTGATATTGCTCGGCAACATTTGGACTATCTCGCACTGGAGCGAAAGCAGAGGCGTGTATGACGACATCTGCTATCTGCGGCAGGCCCATCTCTTTCAGCGATTTGGGCTCAGCGGGTTGGACACAGATATCTCGCGGGATGACGATCACTATCTGTCTTCAAAACTGAAGGAGATTGGGTTTCCGACCTGGAACAAGCCGGCGACGGCTCCCTGCCATAACCTGATGCCGGCGACACAAAGACGGGTGATGCAATATCCACCGGGCACGGGCGCTGTCCTGGCGCTGTTTCCTTCCGGACACCAGTTGATCCCGCTTTACGTCTCGACCGCAACCATCATGTTCGGCTTTGCGCTGCTTGGCATTTTCTACGCCAGCGCGCCTTGCTTGACGTTGATCGCTGGCGGCGTCGGTTGTCTTGCCGTCTACTTGATGGTCAATCCCGCGAAAGCGAGTTATTCCATGGCACCCACAATGGCGGTGTGCGCATTGGCGGGCTTTCTAACGGCTCGCTTGTTCGGCCGGTCGCAGCAGAAGGGAAAAACTTTATTGACGGTATTGCTTGGCTTCGTGCTCGGCTTGTCCGTTGATTTCAGACTGCCCAACCTGTTTCTCTCATCCGCCTATTTCCTGTTTTTCCTTGTTTCTTTCCTATCGTGCCGGAAAATGAAGGTCTTCCTGCGGGGCGTTTTGTTTATATTTTCATTACTGGTTGGGATGGCGCCGACGCTGATCGCGAACATGGTCAACGCTGGCAGCCCCCTTAAGACGACCTACAGCGGCAACGACCTGGCGCGACCTGATTTCGCGCTTAGCGTCACCTCGCAATACCTCGCCGACCTGCAATTTGCTCTGCTGGCGTTCGTGGGCGCGTCGATCATCTTTCATCTGTGCAGGGGTCGCACGGACGGCATCAGGCGGGTCGCGCTGATAGTGACTGCAAACCTTCTGGTGAATCTTGCCTTCTTCATGAGCCACCCGATCTTCACGCCCTATTACACGGTCCCTGTCGCCATGCTTTCACTGTGGAGCTTGCTGTTCAATTGGTTGATGGAGCCGGCGGGAGCAGTGGATGGTGGCATTCTTGAGCAGGCGGTAAAAGCCTGATCATGATATGCAGGTTTGAGTCGGCGGGGCTGATCGGGCGGGCGTTGTTGCAATGACACCATCATCGATGCGAATTGCTGTTTTGGTGCCGTGCTTCAACGAGGAAGCCGCGGTTGCCACCGTCGTGGCGGATTTTCGCAAAGCGCTGCCGATGGCGGAAATCTTCATCTACGACAACAATTCGTCGGATCGCACCGTTGCGATCGCGCGTGAAGCCGGCGCGGAGGTGCGCAGCGAACGGCGCCAGGGCAAGGGTCATGTCGTCCGGCGGATGTTCGCCGATGTCGAGGCCGATATCTACGTGCTGGTCGATGGCGATGCGACGTACGACGCCGCCAGCGCGCCGCGCATGATCGACAGGCTGTTATCGGATCATCTCGACATGGTCGTGGGCCTTCGCGTCGATCAGGTGCAGGCCGCCTATCGGCCAGGGCATCGTACCGGAAACTGGATGCTGACGAGCTTTCTCTCGAGCGTGTTCGGTCGCGCCTTCAAGGATATTCTGTCAGGCTACCGCGTGTTCTCGCGCCGTTTCGTCAAATCTTTTCCAGTTTTGTCGGATGGCTTCGAAATCGAAACCGAGCTGAGCGTTCACGCGCTTGAACTGGGGGTGCCGGTCGCCGAGATCGAAACGCCGTATTACGCCCGGCCGCAGGGATCGTTCAGCAAGCTCAACACCTGGCGCGACGGCCTTCGGATTCTAAGCACTATTCTGAAACTCTACCGGTCGGAAAAGCCGCTGCGTTTTTTCACCGTGCTCGGAATCTTTTTTATGCTGGTTTCGGTCGGGCTCGCCATTCCCATCCTCGTCACCTATCTCCAGGACGGTCTTGTTCCGCGGCTGCCAACCGCGGTTCTCTCCACGGGTCTGATGATCGTGGCGGTGCTGTCGGTGTCATCGGGGCTGGTGCTCGATACCGTGACTCGCGGCCGCCGCGAGATGAAGCTGTTGTCGTATCTGGCTCAGCCACCGATCCGGGCCGGCTAAACCAATGGTTATTTGCGGGCGCCGGGGCGATGGACCGCGCCGCCGCTTGGTGCTATCCCGCGCCTCACGATGAATGATCTCTCTCTGACTATCCTGGCCGAAACCGCCAACGACGCGCAGGCAATCGAACGGCTGCATGAACGCACCTTCGGGCCCGGCCGTTTCGTGCTGAGCGCTTACCGGATCCGCGAGCATGTTGATCACCTGCTCGATCTCTCCTTCACGGCCCGGATCGGGACATTGCTGGTTGGGTCGGTGCGCCAATTGCCAATCTGTATCGGCGATACCAAGGCATTGCTGCTGGGACCGCTGACGGTCGAGCCGCCCTTTCGCAGCCGCGGAGTTGGCCGTGCGCTACTCGATCGCGCGCTGCAGGATGCGAAGGCGCGGGGCCATCGCCTGGTGCTGCTGGTCGGCGACGAGCCCTATTACAGCCGCGTCGGCTTCAAGGCCGTCCCGAAGGGAAGGGCAACCATGCCGGGACCGGTCGACTACAGCCGTCTTCTGGTGGCGGAGTTGGCCGATGGCGCGTTCACCGATGTCTCCGGTGCAATCCGCCCGGACTGGAGCTTTGCGCGATAACGCGTGATCTTAAAGTTTGCCCTCGGATGCGATCCGAGGGCAAATAGTCATGTTTTACCGAGAGATGCGTCAGGTTGTTCGCTCATCACAATTTCTGTGAGATGCCGAAATAGAAGCCGCGGCGCGGTCCATATTGCGGCGCGAACACACCGATGCCGGACCCGTCCCGGATCTGGTAAATGGTGTCGAACAGATTGACGACATCAAAGCGTAGCGTGGTCGGCTTGGTCGGCGACACGATATTGAAATCGTGCGACACGCCCAGATTGACCTGCGTGTAGGAAGGGACGGTGCCAGTATTGGCGAAACCGTCGCGCAGGCCGCTGCCGTAGATCATCGAGGCGCTGTAACGCGTGCCGTTCCACAGATAGGACGCGCCGAGCGACGCGGTCAGCAATTGCGCGTGATCGGTATAGACGTTGTTGTTGGCGATGTAGGCGAGTTCGTCAGGATCAAACAAATACTGGTTCGACACGACATCGGTCGCGATCTGCTTGGCCCAGGCCAGGTTTCCGTAGGCCCGGAAGTTGCCGTTGGTATAGTTCGCCTTGAATTCGACGCCGACATTCTCTCCGCGGGCATAGTTGAACGCCGTCAGAACATAGGCCTGTCCGAATTGCCCGTCATCGAGCAGGTCGGTGGCGGTCTTGTAGTAACCGTCGATTCCGAGTTCGAGGCCTGGTACCGTGTATATCTTCTGGGTGACGCCGACGTCGAACACGTTCGAGCGTTCCGGCTGCACCGGATCGTTCTGGGACACCGCAGGCTGCGCCGTCGAGTTCGCCACCAGCGCAAGATTGGTCGGCGCCGCCAGCACCTGGTCCGGTGGCGTGAAGTTGCGGGAATAGCCGGCGTGGAACACTGTGCCGTCGAACGGTTTCCAGGTCACGTTGATACGCGGGCTGAGCTGGTTGGCGTCGACATATTGCCACATCTGGTCGAAGCGCAGGCCTGCGTTCAGGGTCAGATCGTTCGTGATCTTCCACTCGTCCTGAAGATAGGTGCCAAAGAGCCAGCCTGTCTTGGAGCTGGAATCAAACACGCTGAATGGAGGACCGACCGGATTACCCATGGCATCAACCTGATTGCCATCGGCATCGACCGGCAGCACGCTATCTATATCGGTAACCAAGGAGCGTTCCGCACTGACGGAAAATCCAAACCGCAGGGTATGGGCGTAGCCGATGCGCCAGGCGGTATCTTCCTGAATGCCATTGACAAAGCTCTGCCGGTAGACGTCCGAAGCAATACCGTTGAAGATCAGATCGCCGGTGGGGTCAGGCATGAAGTGCAACTGGCTGTAGCGGTTGAAATAGGAGAGCTGGTAGTCGATGCCATCGCCCGATTTCTGGTAGGCAAGGACGTTGAACTGGTTGAACTCGTTCTGGTGTTCGTTGAGCAGCGCCGAATTGAAGTCGGTCACCCCATTGACGTTGAATTGCGGCGTCTGCCCGGGATTGTTGGGAATTTGATAGGTCCCGTTGGATACGCCGCTCATGAAGGTCAGGCGGCTGGTGGGATCGAGCACCGTCGAGAGATAGAGGAATCCTTTTTCCTGCGCTGTGCGGTCGTGAATGGCTTCGTTCGACGGCGTCGGGTTTTCGATTCCGAGATTGCTGCCGAAATAGCGTCCGGAAACGAAATACTGGGTTTGTCCGATGGTGCCGCCATATTCGAGCGACGTCGTGATCGTGCCGTGGCTGCCGCCATAGACACTGACGCTGCCGCTGTTGTTGAAGGCGTCCGCCTTGGTCTGAATGTCCAGCACGGCCGCCGTATGCAGGCCATACTGCGCCGGCAGCGCACCGGTCAAAAGATCGAGGTTGCCGATGATGCCGGTGTCGAGAATTTGCCCGAACGCGCCGACGCCGTCGGGAAGCATGATGCCGTTGATGCGATATTGAACGTTGGCGTGCTCGTTGCGGACGTGGAATTCGCCGCTCGCGGCCGAGTCCTGCGAGACGCCAGGGGCCTGCAGCAGCGCCTTGTCCAGTGACGTGTTGGTGCCCTGCGGGAGCGCTTCGAGCGCCTGCTGGTTCAATTGATAGGAGCCGGCGCCGGTGGGCGCCAGGATGGCGCGGCGGGCTTCATCCAATTTATCGTTGTTGCCTGCGACCACCTGCGCTTCGGTCTGCTTTGGCGCCGCCGGTGGCGTTTCGCGACGCTTATCGGTCACCACGCGTGTTCGCGGACGGCGCGGCAGCTGCACACGCTTGGGTGCTGCGACTTCGACGTCCGGAAGCGCGGTCGGTGCGTTTGCAGCCGGCGCCGACGTTTGCGATAGCGCCGGGCTGCAAAGGCCGCAGAGCAGCAGCGAGGCTGCGCCGGAAGCGGCCCATCGTGGCTTTTCGAATACTGACATTATTATTCCGATCCCCATAAGCCGCGGCCGGATTCCTGCTTGCCAGGAAGTTTGACCGAGCTTGCCGTCGATGATCGACGGACCGATTCCCATTCATTCCAGGAGCAGCCGCGCATGGCGCGGCGTTTCCTCCAAGGCTCAGCAATCAATCGATGTCAGGAGATCGGGGGAGCGCGGGGCTGAAAAGCGATGCGTGCGGAGTTCAGGTGGACGAACTCGGCATCGGTGGTCAGGTAGAGAAATTCGACTGCTTGCGGCAGTTGCAACAGCGGCGGCGTTGCAAACAGCACCGCATTCGCCATCGCGATAACGGCGCAGATCGCGCAGGCGTCGTTCGATTGCCGGTCGGAATCATGGTCGGGCGCCGGCTGCCGCGGTTGCGCCGACTGACGGGCGGTGTCCAGTGCAGAAAGGCTAGTGGCGTGAGAGACGTCCGGCTGCGACAGGCCGGACTGGACCGCGGGCGCCGCCTGCGCTGCAATCCCGTGGAAATGCCCGAACGACAACGCAAACTGAATCGCGAGCGCCAACAGCGCAAGCCGCGATCCATATTTGATGTTCGATCGGAACCACTTCATGCCTGCACGCACCCCACATCAGATGGCCGACAGCACGAAAGCGTCGGGGCCATCAAATGTTATATTATAACATCAGGGATACCAGATGGATGTCAACCACAGTCCGGTCGTGTGCCTGAAGATTCCGTCAGGCATGTGTAATTTTGCAACGCCGAAGACGATCAGCGCCCCTCGCGCAGCCAGGTCGCGGCAAACGCGCCGAGCAGCAGCAGCAACCCGATCAGACCTGCGAACACCGGCAACACGCCGACACCCTTGACGACGCTGGCGTCGCGCATTCTCACACCCATCCAGCCGTCGCCGTGAAACGCGCTTGACGATCGCACCGGAACGATGCGCGGAAGATCGATACTGGAGCCATCCACGACGCGCCGCGCGTCGCCGCCGGTCGCCTGCGCCAGCGGTTTCAGCGTGTCGGAGGTGGAGGTGACCTCGGAAAATTCCTTCGGATTGGTCGGGCCGACATTGATCAAGGCTTTCAAGGTGCCGTCGGTCGCTTGCCACAGGCCGAGCTCGTTGGCCGGTACCGTCGAGCTCCAGGTGCCGGGCTCGCCCGCCGTCAATGTCAGCTCGCGCGTCGCGCCGGACGGCGATGTCACCGTCACCGGCGCGACGGTATCCGCCATGGTCTGGCGAAGTACGGTCAGATCCTTGCCGTGAACCTGCAGCCGGAGCGCTTCTTCGTCGAGATCCGGCTGCTTCATCAGCCAGTGCGACATCCGCCGCAGCAGGTCGAGATGCGGTCCGCCGCCCTCATAGCCGCGCGCCCATAGCCAGATGTGATCCGTCAACAGCAGCGCAACGCGCCCTTCGCCATAATGCGACAGCAGCAGAAGCGGCTCGCCGTCGGCACCGGTCATGACCGGCGGGCTGGTCGCGTTGCGGGTGTCGACGGTGCGGAAAAACCGGCTCCAATGCGGCGGCTCGAAGTTGGAGCCTTCCAGCCCGCGCGTGACGGGATGGCGTTTGCCGGCGTCGCTCAAATGCGCATAAAACGGTTTCTCGGTGACGCCGACGGGTTCAGCCGGCAGAACCGAATCCAGCGGTGTACGCCAGATGCTGGTGTTGGAGGCGTAATCGGGACCCGCCGAAACCAGCACCGCGCCACCGGCGCGCACATAGCGCGCGATGTTGTCGAAATAGGCGATTGGCAGCACGCCCTGGCGGGCATAGCGGTCGAAGATGATCAACTGGAATTCGTTGATCTTCTGCTGAAACAGCTCGCGGGTCGGAAAGGCGATCAGCGACAATTCATTGATAGGCGTTCCATCCTGCTTTTCCGGCGGGCGCAGAATCGTGAAATGCACGAGGTCAACGCTGGGATCGGATTTCAAAAGGTTGCGCCAGGTGCGCTCGCCGGAATGCGGTTCGCCCGACACCAGCAGCACCCGCAATTTATCGCGCACGCCGTCGATCGAAACCACCGCGCGGTTGTTGACCAGCGTCAGCTCATTGTCGAGCGGCGAGGCCTCGATCTCGACGATGTTCGGCCCGGCATGCTTGATGTCGATATCGACATTGACGGTCTGGCCGCTCAGCACGGTGCGCTCGTTGATGACATCGCCGTCGCGGCGCACCACAACCTTGGCGCGGTCGCCGCTGACGCCCTGATCGTCCAGCCGGTAGGTGATGGTCTGGCTTTGTCCGACAATGCCGAAACGGGGAGCCGCTGATATCGCGATGCGCCGGTCGCGCTCGTCCTTGCGCCCGGTAATCAGGGCGTGCACGGGAGCCTGAAATCCCAGCGCCGCCGCGTTGGCGGGAATGTCATGCACCCGTCCGTCGGTGATGAGGAACGCGCCGGCGACACGATCGACCGGAACATCCGACAGCGCCGATGACAATGCGCCGAACAGTTTGGTGCCGTCGGTTTCGCCATCGGCCTGGCCGGCATCGACGACCCGGACCTCCAGGCCTTTGATCTTTTTCAGCTCATTGACCAGTGCTTCCTGCGCCTGAGCGGTTTCCCGGGTGCGATCGCCAAAGCTCTGGCTGGGGCTTTTGTCGACGACGACCACCGCCACCGAGGACAGCGGCTCACGATCCTCGCGGGTAAAGGATGGATTGGCGAGCGCCAGCACGATCAGCGCCAGCGCCGCCACGCGCACGGCGGCGCCGCGCGACCTTCCGAGCAACAGCAGGAGTGCGATCACCGCGATCGCGGCAAGCGCGAGCCATAGCACGAGCGAGGGGACTAGCGGGGTAAACGCGATACCGTATTGCATATCGCGTTCCTATTGTCCGAGGCGTTCGATCAGCGCCGGCGCATGCACCTGATCGGCCTTGTAGTTGCCGGTCAGCGTGTACATCACGATGTTGACCCCGGCGCGGAACGCGAATTCGCGCTGCCGTGGTTCGCCGGGCGTAAGCGGCAACATCGCCTGGCCGTCCGGGCGTATCGCCCAGGCGCCGGCAAGATCGTTGGAGGTGATGATGATCGGCGACACGCCGTCGCCGCCGCGCGCCGGCCGCGCCGCGGCGTCCTCGTCATCTTCATGCGGCAACGCCTCGACCCAGGTCTGGCCCGAATTGAAGCGGCCGGGAAAATCGCGCAGCAGATAAAACGTCTTGGTCAGGACGTGATCGCGCGGCACCGGTTCGAGTTCGGGAACGTCCAGCGAGGACAGAAGCTCGCGGAGCGCCTGCATCCCCGGCGTCTGCGACGCGCCGGCTTCACCCGGCGGCGCCTCGATGGCGTCACGGGTGTCGAACAGCACGGTTCCCCCGTTTTTCATGTAGGCATCGATCCGGTTGAGGGCGTCTTGCGGCGGCTTCGGGGCGCCGGGCACCACGGGCCAATAGATCAGGGGGAAGAACGCCAGTTCATCATGCGCCGGATCGATGCCGACGGGATCGCCGGCCTCGAGTGCGGTGCGCTGCGCGAGAAACAAGGTCAGTCCGGACAGGCCCGCCTTGACGATGGAATCGACATCGGCATTCCCGGTGACGACATAGGCGAGCCGGGTTTGCGTGGTGGCCTTGATCGCGAAATCGTCCTTCTCGTCGGCGCGGGACGGGGATGGTACGGCGAGCATCGCGGACAAAACAAACGCGAACGCCAGGACCGCCGACACCGCGCGGCGCCTCAGCAGCGCAGCGAGGCCGGCGCCAAGCAGCGCGACGATGATCGCGTCGATCAGGAACAGCGCCAGTGACGACGATAGCAGAATGCCGCGCAAGTCTTTCGGCTCCGAGTTGGTGTAGCTGCCGCGCCGCGCCCGCAACGGCGAGATATCGAGAGGCGCGATCCGATCCGACGCCGCCAGCGCATTGACCGCGAGCGGCCCGTCGGCCGGGCCGTAGAATCCCGGCGGATGGTCCGATGCCGCCCGATCGCGGAAGTCCGCAGGGATCGGCTTTGCGGTCGAGGGCGGCGGACCGAACGCGCCGAAGCCGTCGAGCGTGCGCAGCGGCGCTACCGTCTCGGTGGTTGCCGTGGTCGTGACCGCCGCATCCGGATTGGATGCATAGCCGGCGAGATCGACAATCCGCCGGAGCATTTCGACGAAGGTGCCGGACATCGGCAGATCGGACCAGCGCATATCGGCGCTGACATGGAACAGGCTCACCAGACCCTTGCCGCGGCGCTCACCCGTCACCAGCGGCGTTCCGTCTTCCAGGGAGGCCCAGGTTCTCGTCGCCAGCGTCGCATCCGGTTCGGCGAGCACCTGGCGATTGACGGTGATATCGCCGGGCACGGGAAGGCCGGCGAACGGACCGTTGGCGCCGAACGAAGAGAGATGCTGCGGCTTCTCCCATGTCAGGCTGCCGCCAAGCGTGCGTCCGCCACTGCGCAGCTTCACCGGCACCAGATCGTCGTCCTCGGACTGCGCCAAACGCGGACCGGCGAAGCGCACCAGCACGCCGCCCTGGTCGATCCAGGCATCCAGGCGCTCGCGGATTTCAGGCGACAGCGTGCCGACATCCGCCAGCACGATCATTGGCAGCTTCTGGTCGAGAAATTGCGCGATCGCCTGTTGCGGCGCGCCACGATCACCCAGCCGCACATCGGCGAATGGGCCGAGCGCGCGGGTGAGATAGAATGTCGGTGCGAGCAGCGGCTGCGCATTGTCGTTGGTCGATCCGCTGACGATGCCGATCGCGCGCCGCCGCCATCGTTTGTCGAGCAGTTGCACCGCGCCGGCCGACCGTTCGCCTGAGATTTCGAGCCGTGCGATGTCGTTGCGCAGCTCGACCGGCAGATCGAACGAGGCTTCGGTCTCGCTGTCCCGCGGGCCAAAGCTGTAGCGCGCTTCGCCAATCGGTGAACCCTTCAGATCGAGCGCGCGCACGACGCCGGCTGCAATTCCGCTGTCGGTGCGCAGCACCTTTACGGTCATCTTGGCCGCGGCGTTTTCGGCAGCAACCAGCGCCAGCGGGGAAGGGGTGCCGTCCTTGAAAACCGTCAACGTGCGATCCCCGATCGTTTTGCTTAAGGCGTCGACAAACTCCGGTCCGCGCCCGGTATCGACGCCGTCAGACAGCCAGGCGATCTCGCAATCGCCGGTCGCGTTGAGAAAACGTCCGATCAGGGGGAGAGTTTCAACCCGCTCGATCGCATAAGGCTTTGGTGTGAGCTGACGCAATGCCACCCGCGCGGTGCCCGCAGGCATCAATGTGATATCGCGCGCGGGCTCGGACAGCGGAACGAGCGCGACGGCGCGGCGGTCGCTGTCGGCCTGCGTGATCAATTCGTCCGCGGCCTTGATCCGGATGTCCCAGCTTGACGCTGCGCTCCAGCCGTCGTCGAGCAGGATCACCAGAGGCGCGTGGCTGCCGGCAGCACCGGCTTGCGGATTCCAGGTCGGCCCCGCCGCTGCCAGGATGATGAGAGCCGCCGCCGCCAGCCGGATGGCGGTGAGCCACCACGGCGTCCGCGATGGGGTCTCTTCCTTTGGCGTGATATCGAACAACAGCCGCGTCGGCGGAAACTCGATGCGCCGCGGCCGCGGCGGCATCACGCGCAACAGCCACCACAGCACCGGCAGGCTCAACAGGCCCAGCAGCAAAGCCGGTTCGGCGAAGGCGAGAGGCAGGCCGGCGATCATGCGGTTCGCCCCACTTTGACGGTGCTGGCGCGCGCGCCTGACTTGCTCACCATCATGCCGCTATGCAGGAACAGCAGCAGTTCGGCGGCCGAACGGCTGGTGGTGTGGGTCGAGAACAGCCAGTCGAGCTTGTCGGTCTCGGCGCGAATTTCGTCACGGTGAAGCGCGACGCGCGCCACGTAGTCGGTGGCCCATCTTTCCGCGCGGCCGGCGGTGATCATGCCGCCGCCCTCCGGTTCGACGAATTCGACACGGCCGGAATAGGGAAAACTTTCCTCCGCCGGATCGACGATCTGGATCAGTGCGCCATGCGCGCCCGAGGCCGACAGGCCGGCAAGCATGTTCCTGATCTCCGGCATCGGCGACCAGAAATCCGACAGCACCACGGTCTCGGCCAGCGCCGATGGCACGAACGATGGCGGCAGGCTCAGGCGGGTGGCGTCGTCATGCAGCATCGCCTGCGCCATCTTGTCGATCACGCTGCGGCTCGCGGTTGGATTCATCAGGCCGGGAATGCCGACGCGTTCGCCGCCCGCAACCAGCAGTTCGGCGAGCGCGAAGGTCACGATCAGCCCGCGCTCCAGCTTGCTGTCGCGCGCTTGGCTGGACGCAAAAGCCATCGATGGCGAGCGGTCCGGCCACAGCCACACGGTATGCGCGGCTTCCCATTCCTGCTCGCGAACATAGAGATGATCGTCGCGCGCCGATCGGCGCCAGTCGACGTTCTGGGATGGTTCGCCGGAATTGAAGCGGCGATATTGCCAGAAGCTTTCGCCGGTGCCGGCGCGCCGCCGTCCATGCAGGCCGTGAATGACGTTGGCGGCGATGCGGCGCGCTTCAAGCACCAGACGCGGCAACGATGCGGCGAGCGTTCGGCTTTCACCATCGGCACGTCGGACTGCTATGATCTCCCTGGCTGTGTGCTTGTCATCTCCCGCCATCAACCGATCCGCGCTTTCAATTGCCGGATCACATCGGGAATGGTGCGACCCTCGGCGCGGGCGGAGAAGGTCAGCGCCATGCGATGCTTGAGGACCGGCTCGGCGAGATCAAGCACGTCGTCGACCGAGGGAGCCAGACGCCCATCGAGCAAGGCGCGGGCGCGAACCGCGAGCATCAGCGACTGGCTGGCGCGGGGACCCGGTCCCCAAGCGATCAGCTTGCCGGCTTCGCCGCCTTCGGGACCCGGACGCGCGGAGCGCACCAGCGAGAGGATCGCTTCGACGACGGAATCGCCAACCGGCAGGCGGCGCACCAGCCGCTGCGCCGTGATCAGGATGTCGGCGTCCATGGATACTTTTGCCAGCGTTTCTTCGGCGCCGGTGGTTTCAAACAGGATGCGCCGCTCGGCTTCCCGATCCGGATAATCGACGTCGATCTCCATCAGGAAGCGATCGAGCTGCGCTTCCGGCAGCGGGTAGGTGCCTTCCTGCTCCAGTGGGTTTTGCGTCGCCAGCACGTGGAACGGCTTCGGCAGATCGTGCCGCACCCCCGCGACCGTGATGTGCTGCTCCTGCATGGCCTGCAGCAGCGCGGATTGCGTGCGCGGGCTGGCGCGATTGATTTCATCGGCCATCAGCAATTGCGCGAACACCGGCCCTGAGATGAAGCGGAACGAGCGCTTGCCGGTGCTGCTTTCGTCCAGCACTTCGGCGCCCAGAATATCCGACGGCATCAGGTCCGGCGTGAACTGGATGCGCTTGGCGTCCAACCCCAGCGTGGTTCCCAGAGTTTCGACCAGCTTGGTCTTGGCAAGACCGGGCACGCCGATCAGAAGCGCGTGACCGCCGGACAGGATCGTCACCAGCGTATTTTCAATGACGCGTTCCTGGCCGAAAATGACGGTCGCGATCGCATCTTTCGCCGCGCGAATTTGGCCGGCGACCTGCTCGGCCGAGCGGACAATCACGTCCTCGAGTTTTTCGACACTGTCCGCTCCAGCCATCTATTTCTCCTCGACCCTACGCCTTGCCTGAAAACGCCGCCAATGGCGTCGTCATGCCATGAAGCTCATGCTAAACCTATGCGAAGGCCATGCATTCGTTGAATTAAACTATCCCCATATTATCGGCATTATGGGGTATGAACTGCATCACGATGTGGCGAGTTTGGCATCAAGATTTCAACCGTTCCGTCGTCCGGGAAACGCACCCGAACGCTGCAACGACGTCTGCACCAAACACCTCACGGAATACGTGCACCATTCGTGCCAAATGGAAGCGATGAGATTCAGGGTAAACAATGGCGAAGCAAGGGCAGATTCCGCATCAGGGCCTTGAAGGCTTGACCGCCGCCGCCCGTGACGCTGCGGATGCCGGCCCGGGCGGAAAGGCGCTGCCGCCGGTGCATCTGTGGAATCCGCCATTCTGCGGCGATCTCGACATGCGAATCGCCGGCGATGGAACATGGTTCTACATGGGGACGCCGATCGGCCGGCCGGCGCTGGTGCGGCTGTTCTCGACGATTCTCAAGCGCGAGGACGGCAAGCACTTTCTCGTGACTCCGGTGGAGAAAGTCGGAATCCGTGTCGACGATGCGCCGTTTCTCGCCGTCGAGATGCTCAAGGACAGCGACAGCCAAGGCCGGTTGCTGCGGTTCCGTACCAATGTCGACGACTGGGTCGCTTGCGACGCCGCACACCGGTTGCGATTTACGGCCGCCGCCGACGGCGGCCTTACGCCCTATGTTCACGTCCGCGCCGATCTGTGGGCCAAGGTTACGCGGGCGATCTATTATGATCTGGTTGACATGGGCGAGGAGCGAGTGGTCGATGGTCGTCCGATGTTTGGGGTCGCATCGTCAGGCGAATTTTTCGCGATGGCCGACGCAGAGCAGGTGAGGGCGGCGCTTTGAACGAGCCGATGTTGAAGACGGAACCCGCTGCGATCAGTTCAGTGGAGTTCTTCGATCGGGCGCGCGCGCGGTTGCATTTCGACGTTCCACCCGGCCTGTTCGACCCGAACATCGTTCCGCCGAGCGGCGATGCCGGCACCGATCGAATGCTCGAGATCCTCGCGCGCGAACAGCCGATCCGCCCGGCGGCGGTCCTGATTCCGGTGGTGGACCATCCGCAACCGACCGTACTGCTGACGCAGCGATCGGCGCATCTCAACGATCATGCCGGCCAGATCTCCTTTCCCGGCGGCAAGATCGATGCGACCGACGCCACGCCGCTCGATGCCGCGTTGCGCGAGGCCCTTGAGGAAGTCGGCCTCACGCGTGAATTCATCGATCCGGTAGGCTATCTCGATCTGTACGGAACCAGCTTCGGATTTCGCATCCTGCCGACGGTGGCGCGGGTGCGGCCGGGATTCAAGCTGCGCATCAATGAAGCCGAGGTCGACGATGCATTCGAGGTGCCGCTGGCGTTCCTGATGAATCCTGACAACCATCAGGTGCACAGCAAGGAATTCCGCGGCATTGTGCGTTCATACTACGCCATGCCGTTTGCGGAACGCTACATCTGGGGCGCGACGGCGGGAATTCTTCGCGTACTGTACGAGCGGATCTATTTGCCATGATCCGTCCGGCTTTCACCGAAGTCGGAATTTTCCTGCTCCCCTTTGTGGTCTATGCGGTTTTTTTGATAGCGTCGCGCTCCGGTTTTATGGTGCAGACCTCGTGGCCTTTGCACGTCGTCGCCAAATTGGCATTGGGTTCGCTGGTGCTTGTCGTGATCGGTTTCGTTGTGCTGACGCATTTTTCCGGTGCGCCACCAAACTCGACCTATATTCCCGCGCATGTCGAGAATGGCAAACTCGTTCCGGGAGCTCAAAAATGACGGATGTGCGCGTGCTTGACGACGCGCCCTGGCTCAGATCCGGTCCAGCCGCCCGCGTGCTCGAATTGTTGAACGGCGCGGGCGCCGAGGCGCGCGTGGTCGGCGGCGCGGTTCGCAACGCGTTGCTCGGAATTCCGACCGGCGATATCGATATCGCGACGACGGCGTCACCTGACGAAGTCATTCGCCGCGCCAGGGCGGCCGGCGTCAAGAGCGTACCTACCGGCATCGAGCATGGCACGGTGACGCTCGTGGTCGAGGCGCAGCCGTTCGAGGTCACCACCTTGCGCGAGGACATCGAGACCTTTGGCCGCAAGGCGAAGGTTGCGTTCGGCCGCGACTGGATGCGCGATGCGCAGCGGCGCGATTTCACCATCAACGGTCTGTCGGTCGATGCCGATGGCGTCGTGCATGACTATGTCGGCGGCCTTGAGGATATCGCCGCAAGACGCGTGCGCTTCATCGGCGATCCGGACCGGCGTATTGCTGAGGATT
This sequence comes from Bradyrhizobium canariense, assembly GCF_900105125.1. NCBI lineage: Bacteria > Pseudomonadati > Pseudomonadota > Alphaproteobacteria > Hyphomicrobiales > Nitrobacteraceae > Bradyrhizobium > Bradyrhizobium canariense. Next base: position 6,932,018 of record NZ_LT629750.1, read on the forward strand.
ATCTGCGCATCCTGCGGTTCTTCCGCATTCACGCCGCCTATGGCGCAGGTGAACCCGATCGCGCGGGATACCTCGCCTGCATCGGCGCGCGCGCGGGCCTTGAGACCCTTTCCGCCGAACGTATGCGCATGGAGATGCTGAAGCTGATGGTCGCGGAAGGCGCGGTGGGCGCTGTCGAAGCGATGGCCGACGGCGGGTTGTTGCAGGCTATTTTGGGCGGCATCGCCTATATCGGGCCGTTCAGCGCGATGATTTCGGTCGAGCGCGCGCTGGGACTTTCGCCGAGCGCCATTCGCCGGCTCGGTGCGCTTGCGGTCGCCGTCACCGAGGATGCGAGGCGGCTGTCCGGGCGCCTGCGGCTGACCAACAGCGAAACCAAAACGCTCGATTCCATGGGCCATCGCTGGTGGCGGCTGGCCGGCATGGACGAGGCGAGGGCGCGTCGGCGGCTCTACCGACTTGGGCCAGAGCGTTATCGCAACCGGCTGATGCTGGCGTGGGCGCGGGCGGGCGCGGACACAGACACCGCGTATTGGCGGGAGTTGGTAAGTTTGCCCGAGCGCTGGGCCGCGCCGAAATTTCCGTTGAAAGCGGCTGATTTCATCACGCGCGGAATTGCCGAAGGCCCCGCGCTCGGTCACGTAATCGCCCTGGCCGAAGATGCCTGGCTCGCGGCGGGCTTCCCGATGGATCAGCCCTCGCTTATAGCCATCGCCGACCAGACCGTCACACGTTTCAACCGCGACCACCGACTTTGAACATTGTGGCTGTGAACATCATGTCCGGCTTTGCCGATATTTCCCTGCTTCAACTGTTGCTGGTTGCCGGCGTGGCGTTGTTTGCTGCTGTGCTCGGAGGTTTGGCCGGCTACGGCACTGGCGCGCTGATGCCGCTGGTGCTGGTGCCGCTGATCGGCGCCGGGCCGGTGGTGCCGATCATCGCGATCTCCTCGATCTTCACCAACCTCAGCCGTTTCGTTGCCTATCTGCGTTATGCCGACCGCCGCCGCGCGCTGATCGTGATTGCCGCGGCGGCGGTGACGACCGCGCTCGGCGCTTACGGCTATACGCGGCTTACCAATGCCGGGGCAGCGGTGGTGATCGGCGCGATGCTGATATCGAGCGTGCCGCTGCGCCGTTTGCTCAAGCGCCACGATGTCCGGATCGGCGACACCGGGCTTGGCTTAGGCGCGGTCGGTTATGGCGTGGTGGTCGGCGGCACCTCCGGATCGGGCGTGATCCTGCTGTCGCTGCTGATGGCGGTGGGTCTCGAAGGCGCTGCCGTCATCGCCACAGACGCAGTGATTTCGCTTGCGACCAGCGTCATCAAGATTTCGGTGTTCGGATTGGCCGGTGTCGTCAACGCTCAGGTGCTTGCGTTTGCGCTGTTGATCGGTGTGGTGGCGCTGCCGGGGGCATTCCTTGCGCGCGCCTTTGTCGAGCGCATGCCAGTGCATATTCACACCGCGATCCTTGATGTTGCAGTGATTGCCGGCGGCTTGGTGATGATTTCCTCAGGGCTGCGGCAGTTATCGTAAAGTCAGGGCCACTTCACCTCGGGCGGCAGCGACGACAGAATGGAATCCACGTTGCCGCCGGTTTTCAATCCGAAAATCGTGCCGCGGTCATAGAGCAAATTGAATTCGACATAGCGTCCGCGCCGGATCAACTGCTCGTCACGGTCGGCGGTGCTCCACGGCGTGCCGAAATTGCGCCGGACAAGCTCCGGATAGGTTTTCAGCAGGGCACGGCCGACATCCTGCGTAAAAGCAAAATCGGCGTTCCAGTCGCCGCTGTCGTGCCAATCGTAGAAAATGCCGCCGATGCCGCGGGCCTCTTTACGGTGCGGAAGATAGAAATAGTCGTCGCACCATTTCTTGTATTTTGCGTACGGCGCGATGGCGGCGTGAGCATCGCACGCGGCCTGCATCGCGGCGTGAAAAGCCACCGTATCGGCGTCTTGCTGGGTCCGGCGCCGCTCGAGTAGCGGCGTCAGATCCGCCCCGCCGCCGAACCATGCTTTGGTGGTGACGACGAAGCGGGTGTTCATGTGCACCGCCGGAATGTTCGGGTTGCGCAGATGCGCGATCAGCGAAATGCCCGAGGCCCAGAACGCGGGATCGTCGGCGGCGCCGGGGATTTGCGCGCGGAATTCCGGCGCGAATTCGCCATGCACCGTTGAGCAATGCACGCCGACTTTCTCGAACAACCGTCCGCGCATGACCGACATCACGCCGCCGCCGCCCGGCTGGCGGGTGTGATCGGTGCGGTCCCAGGGTGTGCGCACGAAACGTCCGGCCTCGCCGGGATAGAGCGAGGCGGGGGCCTCGTCTTCGAGTTTCTCGAAGGCTGCGCAAATGTCATTGCGCAAGCTTTCGAACCATTGCCGGGCCAGCGCCTTGCGATCTTCGATTACGGAAAGGTCCATGCCGGTGCTTAGCTCTGCGGGCCGAAATAAGTGCAGCTTTCGTTGCAGCTGTCGCGGTGAACGCTGACCCGCGTGACGTGACCGGCGTGCTGGACCTTTTCCCAGATGAAGCGGGAAAGGTTCTCCAGTGTCGGCGGCCCGAGCGCGTCGACCTTGTTGAGCAGCTTGTGGTCGAGCATCTTTCGCACGTCCGTCATGCTCCGTTCGAGAAGGCCGAGGTCGAGCACCATCCCGGTCGCCGGATCGGGCATGCCGCGGATACTGACTTCAGCGCGGAACGAGTGGCCATGGATTTCCTCGCTGGCCTCGCCCAACGTCGTTCCCGGCAGCGCATGCGCGGCCTCGAACCGGAACGATTTCGTCAATTCCCACATCGGCAAATCCAGACCTATCTGATACCCAGTGTTTTATGCGTCTGCAGGCTGAGCCGCCATTGCGGATGCCGCAGACAATAATCAACCGCGCGCGCGGTGTTCTCGATCACGTCGGGCCCGTCCATCGGCTGTAGCGAGAAGCGCTCAAAGGCCAGATCGACAAAGGCCTCCGGTGCCGCGTCCGCCTGCGGATAAATCAGCTTGAGTTCATGGCCCCGCCGGACCACGAGCTCCGCGCCGGCTTTTGGGCTAACGCAGATCCAGTCCATGCCGTCGGGCGGCTCGATCGTGCCGTTGGTCTCAATGCCGATGCTGAAGCGGTGTCCATGGAGCGCGTCGATCAGAGCCGTATCGACTTGCAGCAGGGGCTCGCCGCCGGTCAATACCACGTAGCGGTTGGCCTCGGCGCCCATCCATTGCCCGGCGATGGTATCGGCAAGTTCCGCGGCCGAACCATAGCGGCCGCCGAGGGTGCCGTCGGTCCCGACAAAATCGGTGTCGCAAAACCGGCAGGTCGCGGTGGCGCGATCCTGCTCGCGGCCGCTCCAGAGGTTGCAGCCCGAGAACCGGCAGAACACCGCGGCGCGGCCGGCATGGGCGCCTTCGCCCTGCAGGGTCAGAAAGATTTCCTTGACCGCGTAACTCACCGCAGCGTCTCCTTAACTCCGGCGTTGGTTTGCCGCAGCGCCTCGCCTAGTGCCATGGCGGCGGCCATCGCCACATTGAGCGAGCGCAAACTGGGCTTGATCGGGATCACCAGCTTCGCGTCGGCCGCGGCCGCCACCTCATCGGTCACGCCTGCCGTTTCGCGCCCGAACAGCAGGATGTCTGTCGCCCGATACTGATAATCAAGATAGGGGCTGGCACTCTTGGTGGTGAACAGGACCAGCCGGTAACCCGCCTCCTTACGCCATTGGTCGAATTTTGACCATGAGTCGTGACGCGTCAGGGTTACCTGATCGAGATAATCCATGCCTGCGCGGCGGAAGCGCCGATCGGAGATCGCGAAGCCGGCCGGCTCGATAATATGGGCCGCCACGTCCATGCATGCGCAAAGGCGCAGAATCGTCCCGGTGTTCTGGGGGATGTCGGGCTGGAAAAGCGCGATTTGCATGGGCTGTCGGCTTGTGAAGCGCTGATGAAATGTCTGAATAAATCGTCGTCTGGCGCGGATTTAGTGCATTGCACGCTTGCGAGCCGATAGCGGGCTTGCGCTCTCACGGCAAGGGTGCCAATAGAACGATTCTGGACTGCCTGTTCCGCCCAATTGGATGGGGCAAAGCGGTCTTCTTGCCGCCGCGGGGGTCGCGGGCGCCGGCAGGCCTCCTCTGGTTCGTATGGGCGTTCCCTGAGGCGGTTCCACCGGCTGCAGCTGAGAAAGGGTTTGGAATCGTGACGACAGCGTCTTCGGCGGGCTCGACACGCCGTGATTTCCTCTTTGTTGCAACAGGAGCCGCCGCTGCGGTTGGCACAGTAGCCACGATATGGCCGCTCGTTTCCCAGATGAATCCGGACGCTTCGACGATCGCGGCGGGCGCGCCGATCGAGGTCGATCTGAAGCCGATCGCTGAAGGGCAGGACATCAAGGTGTTCTGGCGCGGCAAGCCGATCTACATCATGAACCGCACCAAGAAGCAGGTCGACGAGGCCCGCGCGGTGCCCGTGGCGAGCCTTCCCGATCCGGCCACCGACCAGTCCCGGGTCAAGGATGGCCACGACCAGTGGCTGGTCGTGATCGGCATCTGCACCCATCTCGGCTGTATCCCGATTGCGCATGAGGGCAATTACGACGGCTTCTTCTGCCCCTGCCACGGTTCGCAATACGACTCCTCGGGTCGTATTCGCCAGGGGCCGGCGCCCCTGAATCTGGCGGTCCCGCCCTATCAATTCGTCTCCGATACCAAAATCCAGATTGGCTGAAGCCCGGAACAGGTGTCCGAGTATCTCGCCCGTCGCTTCGTCTTTAAATTCCTCAGGATCGCATCATGAGCGGACCATCCGACTACCAGCCGACCAATCCAGCCGTGAAGTGGATTGAACGGCGTCTCCCGATTTTCGGTCTCGTCCACTCCTCGTTCGTGGCCTATCCGACGCCACGCAACTTGAACTACTGGTGGACCTTCGGCGCCATCCTTTCGATGATGCTCGTGGTGCAGATCCTCACCGGCGTGATCCTGGCGATGCATTACACGCCGAACGCCGATCTCGCCTTCCGCTCGGTCGAAGGCATCGTCCGCGACGTCAATTACGGCTGGCTGTTGCGCAACATGCATGCGGCCGGCGCTTCGATGTTCTTCCTTGCCGTCTACATCCACATGTTCCGCGGCCTGTATTACGGGTCGTACAAGGAGCCGCGTGAAATCCTCTGGATCCTCGGCGTCATCATCTACCTGCTGATGATGGCCACCGGCTTCATGGGCTACGTGCTTCCCTGGGGCCAGATGAGCTTCTGGGGCGCCACCGTCATCACCAACCTGTTCTCGGCCGTGCCCTATTTCGGCGAGAGCATCGTGACTTTGCTGTGGGGTGGATATTCCGTCGGCAACCCGACTCTGAACCGCTTCTTCTCACTGCATTACCTGCTGCCGTTCGTGATCGCCGGCGTCGTGGTGCTGCACGTCTGGGCGCTGCATGTCGCAGGCCAGAACAATCCGACCGGCGTCGAGCCGAAGACGGAAAAGGACACCGTGCCGTTCACGCCTTACGCGACCATCAAGGACATGTTCGGCGTCTCCTGCTTCCTGATCTTCTTCGCCTGGTTCATCTTCTACATGCCGAACTATCTCGGCGACGCCGACAACTACATCCCCGCCAATCCCGGCGTGACGCCGCAGCACATCGTGCCGGAATGGTATTATTTGCCGTTCTACGCGATCCTGCGCTCGATCCCGAACAAGCTCGCGGGCGTCACCGCGATGTTCTCGGCGATCATCGTGCTGGCGTTCCTGCCCTGGCTCGACAGCGCCAAGACGCGCTCGTCCAAATACCGTCCGCTGGCGAAACAGTTCTTCTGGATCTTCGTCGTCGTCTGCGTGCTGCTCGGCTATCTCGGCGCGCAGCCGCCGGAAGGCATCTACGTGATCGCAGGCCGCGTCCTGACCTTCTGCTACTTCGCCTATTTCCTGATCCTGTTGCCGCTGCTCAGCCGGATCGAAACGCCGCGGCCGCTGCCGAACTCTATCGCCGCCGACGTGCTGTCCAAAACCGGCAGCAAATCGGCACCGATGGTGTCGACGGTGATTGCCCTCATGGTTGCTGGTACGCTGTTCGCCGGCAGCGCGCAAAACGCCCGCGCGGCGGAGGACGATACGCCGCCGTCGCAGAGCTGGTCGTTCGCCGGCCCCTTCGGTAAGTTCGATCGCGGAGCGTTGCAGCGCGGCCTGAAGGTCTACAAGGAAGTCTGCTCCAACTGCCACAGCCTGAATTATATCGCGTTCCGCAATCTCGCCGATCCCGGCGGTCCCGGTTTCTCGGAAGCTCAGGCGGCGGCCTTCGCGTCCGACTATAAGATCAAGGATGGCCCGAACGATCAGGGCGACATGTTCGAACGGCCGGGCCGGCCCGCCGATTACTTCCCTGCGCCGTTCCCCAACGAGCAGGCCGCGCGCGCGGCCAATGGTGGGGCTGCGCCTCCCGACCTGTCGCTGATCACGAAAGCCCGTTCCTATGAGCGCGGTTTCCCGCAATTCATCTTCGATTTCTTCACGCAATTCCAGGAGCAGGGCCCGAACTATGTCGACGCCATCCTGCAGGGCTTCGACGACAAGGTGCCGGCCGGCGTGACCATTCCGGACGGCTCCTACTACAATAAATATTTCCCGGGCCACGCCATCAAGATGCCGAAGCCGTTGAGCGACGGTCAGGTGACGTTTGACGACGGGTCGCCGGTGACGGTTGCGCAATACGCCAAGGACGTTGCCACGTTCCTGATGTGGACGGCGGAGCCGCACATGGAGGCGCGCAAGCGGATCGGCATGCAGGTGTTCGTGTTCCTGATCCTGTTCGCAGGCCTGATGTACTTCACCAAAAAGAAGGTCTGGGCCAACGCGCACTGATCTCGGGATCGCATATCCGGACTGGAAAAGCCCCTGCGGGGGCTTTTTTGTTGGGTAAGCGGCAAACACCATCACGTTACAGCAGGGCGATTGCGTCCCGGCCGCGCAACGGACAAAATGGCCACCAATCGGCCCCCAATAAATCAACGACGAAACCAACGACGAAATCAGCGGAGGAACCCATGGGCACCAGCATCACGTTCAAGCGTCCCGACGGCAAGGAAGCTCACGGCTATCTCGCCAACGCCGCGCGCGGCAATGCGCCGGGCGTGGTGGTGATCCAGGAATGGTGGGGGCTGTCGGACCAGATCAAGGGGCTGTGCGACCGCTTCGCGGTGGCTGGCTTCGACGCGTTGGCGCCAGATCTCTACAAGGGCAAGGTGGTGCCGTATCACGACACGGATGCGGCCGGCAAAGAGATGAACTCGCTGGATTTCATCGATGCCACCACGCAGACCGTGCGCGGCGCGGTGCAGTATCTGTCGAGGAACGGCGCCAAGGTCGGCCTGACCGGTTTCTGCCTCGGCGGCGCCGTGACCATCATCGGCGCTGCCAGGGTGCCGGAGCTGGCCGCGGGCGTGGTGTTCTACGGCATTCCGCCGGAGCAGGCGGCAAAGCCCGCCGACATCAAGATTCCGCTGCAGGCGCATTTCGCCAACAAGGACGATTGGTGCACGCCGCAACTGGTCGACGGGTTCGAGAAGGCCATGAAGGCCGCCGGCAAATCGCTGGAGCTGTTCCGCTATGACGCCGAACACGCCTTCGTCAACGAGCAGCGGATGGCGGTGCACGACCGTGAGGCGGCAGAGCTGGCCTGGGGCCGCGCCACGGAGTTTTTCAAAAAGCATCTGGGGTGAGGCAAGCGTCACAGGCGCGATTCCCTCTCCCGCTTGCGGGGGAGGGTTAGGGTGGGGGCCACTACGAGCACAATGCTCGCGATGCCCCCTCTCCATCTCTCCCCCCGCAAGCGGGAGAGAGGGCGTACCGTGTTTGCGGCGAGGCCTGCGACCCACATCGCTCAGCCCTTGCCGCTAACCCCGTCCCACCACGCGCACGTCCCGGTCATCAGCTTGTAATTGCCGTCCATCACCTGAACCGGAGCGCGGAGGCCGGCAGCGGCTGCACGCATCCGCATCTCGCGCGCCAGATCACGATCCTCCGGCGGCAGCCACACGCGCTCATGTCCCCACAGGCTCGGACCATCCTTCAGTTCGAGCGGTTGCCATGTCTGCGGCTCGATCTCGCGACCGCCCCAGCCGCATTCGACCATGAACGAGGATGGCGTCTTGGCGTAAAACGATGTCATGAGATCGTTGGTGTGACGGCCAAGCGTGACGCTGACCCGCTCGGCCTGGTTCAAGGCGACATCATAGGACTGGCCGACATCGTCGAGCGAGAACAGCTCGACCATCAGATGATGCATGCCGTTGCGTCCGGTCTCGATCAAGGCAAGGCTGTGATGCCGCGCATTGACGTGAAAAAAATAGGCGCGAAACGGCTTCTGCATGTAGTCGCTGAGTCCGAAGCCGAGCACATCGACATAGAACGGCATCACCGTGTCGATATTCTCGACCGTCAGCACGGCATGACCGACGCCGAGCGGGCCGGTGCGGAAACCCGAAATCGAACGGCCGGGACTGAACGGCGTGTCGTCGACCTCGGCGTCGTAAAACGCTTCGAGGCGATTGCCCGCCGGATCCCGAAACGAAATCAGGCCGCGAACACGCCTGTTATCGGCAAGTGTCTGCGGTTCGGCCGTGACATCGACCTTGGCCGCTTCCAGCCGCGCCGCAAGCGCGTCCAATGCGGCCGCGTCGGCAACCTCCCAGCCGAAAAAGCGCGCGCCCTCCGGCAACGAGCGGTCGATCACGATGCGTTGTTTGCGGTCGTCCATCCGGAAGGCGAGCAGCGAAGCGCTGCGTTCCACCGCCTGCAGGCCGACCAGACCGGTTCCGAACTGCCGCCAGCCGTCGAGATCGGCCGATCCAAATCCGACATATCCCAAGGCCTGTACGGGCATTGCGCGCCTCCGCTGATTGTGAAGCCCGATCGTTAATTCCGTCGTGCTTGCTTAAATCCTACGCATATTTTGCCCGTTTCAAACCCAAAAGATGCGCCCCAGCCACGGCCCGCCAGGCTGCGGCCCGGCTGGGCATCCCTTGACGAACCGGCGCGGCCATGGTGTTTACTCGGTCCATGAGCATCGTCGTCCGCGAAAACCGTCTTTGGTGGCGCACCTTCTAAAGGTGGCCGGTGCGATTTCATTTTCTCCAATCGTTAGAGGCCGTCATCGCAGCGCGACGGCCTTTTCGTTTGTCCTGTGTGGCGTTTCCTCGGCAAGTTTCGTAAGAGGATCACATGAACAGGACAGCTTTCTCGCTTCCCGCCTATAGCGAATACCGCACCCGCAGCGGCCTCGAGGTTTCGCGGTCAGTGGAGCAATTCACCGGTGGCGCCAGCAGGCTCGATGATCTGATCGATCTGCTCGACCGCCGTCGCGGGGTGGTGCTGTCGTCGGGCACCACGGTGCCTGGCCGCTATGAGAGCTTCGATCTCGGCTTCTCCGATCCGCCGCTGCGGCTGGAAACATCCGGCTCTGATTTTTCGCTGGCCGCGCTGAATGCGCGCGGCGAAGTGCTGATCGCCTTTCTCGCAGACACCTTGCGCGAGCCCAGCGTCGTCATCTCTGAGAAAAGCGCTGTCCGTCTTGCCGGTCATATCCTGCGCGGCCCAGCGCCGGTCGAGGAAGACCAGCGCACCCGCCGCGCCAGCGTGATGTCGCTGGTACGCGCGCTGGTGGCAGCGTTCGGCGCCACTGACGATCCGTTGCTCGGCCTGTTCGGCGCTTTCGCCTATGACCTCGTGTTCCAGATCGAGGACCTCGTGCAGAAGCGCGCGCGCGAGAAAGACCAGCGCGACATCGTGCTTTACGTGCCGGATCGGCTGCTGGCGTACGACCGCGCCACCGGGCGCGGTGTGGTGCTGTCTTACGAGTTCGCCTGGAAAGGAAAGTCCACCGCAGGTCTGCCGCGCGAAACTGCCGAGAGCGTCTATGCGAGGACGCCGCGGCAGGGGTTTGCCGATCATGCGCCAGGTGAATATCAGGCGACGGTTGAGACTGCGCGCGCGGCGTTCGCGCGCGGCGATCTGTTCGAGGCGGTGCCTGGGCAATTGTTCGCCGAGCCCTGCGATCGTTCGCCGGCGGAAGTGTTCCAGCGGCTATGCCGGATCAACCCCTCGCCCTATGGCGCGCTGATGAATCTCGGCGACGGCGAATTCCTGGTGTCGGCGTCGCCGGAAATGTTCGTGCGCTCCGACGGCAGGCGGGTCGAGACCTGCCCGATCTCGGGCACGATCGCGCGCGGCACCGACGCGATCGGCGACGCCGAGCAGATCCGGCAATTGCTGAATTCGGAAAAGGACGAATTCGAGCTCAACATGTGCACCGACGTCGATCGCAACGACAAGGCGCGCGTGTGCGTGCCCGGCAGCATCAAGGTGCTGGCGCGGCGGCAGATCGAGACCTACTCGAAGCTGTTTCATACCGTCGACCACGTCGAAGGCATGCTGCGGCCGGGCTTCGACTCGCTCGATGCATTCCTCACCCACGCCTGGGCGGTGACCGTGACCGGCGCTCCGAAATTGTGGGCGATGCAGTTCGTCGAGGACAACGAGCGCTCGCCGCGGCGCTGGTATGCCGGCGCGATCGGCGCGGTCAATTTCGACGGCAGTATCAACACCGGCCTGACGATCCGCACCATCCGCATGAAGGACGGCCTGGCCGAGGTGCGGGTCGGCGCCACCTGCCTGTTCGATTCCGATCCCGCCGCCGAGGACCGTGAATGCCAGGTCAAGGCGGCGGCGCTGTTTCAGGCACTGCGCGGCGATCCGCCAAAGCGGCTGTCTGCCGTTGCGCCCGACGCGACCGGCTCGGGCAAGCGGGTGCTGTTGATCGATCATGACGACAGCTTCGTTCACATGCTGGCGGATTATTTCCGGCAGGTCGGCGCCGCCGTCACCGTCGTGCGATACGTCCATGCCCAGCAGATGCTGAGCACCAAAGACTATGATCTCCTAGTGTTGTCGCCGGGACCGGGAAGGCCGGAAGATTTCGGGATTGCCAAGACGATCGGTGCGGCGCTCGGCAAGAAACTGCCGATCTTCGGCGTTTGCCTCGGGGTGCAGGCGATCGGCGAATATTTCGGCGGCCAGCTCGGCCAACTCGGCCAGCCGGCGCATGGCCGGCCATCGCGCGTTCAGGTGCGCGGCGGGCGGCTGATGCAGAACCTGCCCAATGAGATCGTGATCGGCCGTTATCATTCGCTCTTTGTCGAACGGGACAGCATGCCTGACGTGCTCAGCGTAACCGCGAGCACCGAAGACGGCGTTGCCATGGCGATCGAGCATAAGACGCTGCCGGTCGGCGGCGTGCAGTTTCATCCGGAATCACTGATGTCGCTCGGCGGCGAAGTCGGCTTGCGCATCGTGGAGAATGCATTCCGGCTTGCGGTGCCGGTCAATTGAAATGAACCGTCATTGCGAGGAGCATTTGCGACGAAGCAATCCAGTCTTGTTGAACGGTTCTGGATTGCTTCGTGGAGCCTGTCATCGGGCGGCGCTCTGCGCCGACCCGTTGGCTCGCAATGACGAAAATAGGACCATTGAAACGAGATGAAACCGATGACTTTTGAATATGATTTAAGGGCCACTGTCCGCACCATCCCTGACTATCCGAAGCCGGGAATCCTGTTTCGCGATATCACCACGCTGCTTGGCGACGCGCGTGCGTTCCGCCGCGCGGTCGATGAGCTGGTGCATCCCTGGGCCGGCTCGAAGATCGACAAGGTCGCCGGCATCGAGGCGCGCGGCTTCATTCTCGGCGGCGCGGTCGCGCATCAGGTTTCCGCCGGCTTCGTGCCGATCCGCAAGAAGGGCAAGCTGCCGCATACCACAGTGCGCATCGCCTACTCGCTGGAATATGGCCTCGACGAGATGGAAATGCATGCCGACGCGATCCATCCTGGCGAGCGTGTAATCCTGGTCGACGATTTGATTGCCACCGGCGGCACCGCGGAGGGCGCCGTGAAACTGCTGCGCCAGATCGGCGCCGATGTGGTCGCAGCCTGCTTCATCATCGACCTGCCAGATCTCGGGGGCGCTGCGAAATTACGGGCGATGGATGTGCCGGTGCGAACGCTGATGGCCTTTGACGGGCACTGATTTTTCCGACTCCCCCCGCTTGCGGGGCGAGGGAGAAGAAATCACGACTGCTGCAAGATCAGGTTCAGCTCCAGCTCGCGAAAGCTGAGATAGTTCCTGCGGATCCATTGATGCAGCTCGGTCGATGAATCCTTCTCCTGGCGCAAATAATCGGTGAACGAGAAGGTCAGCCGGCTGATATAGGTTTTCAGGAACACCGGAAGTGCGGCGATATGGAGCACCGGTCCGCGTGAAAACGCAGACGGCAGCTCGCCGCGTACCACATATTCGTTGTCGATGGTGACCAGCGCGGATGGCGGAATCTGCTGGCTCAGCGTTTCGTGCCCGCGCGCCGACACGCGGTCGGTATCCGCCACGAACAGGACAACCGGTGCGACGTGGCGTCGCGCCGCTTCCTTGATGAAACCGATTTCCTCGCACATCTTGAAGAACTCGTCGAAGGCGTGGTAGCCAAGATCGATGACCTTGGCGACGCCGTCATCGACGATCAGGCGGTCCATCAGCTGCATCTTGCCGACCGTGTCGTCGATCTCGGCCGTCTCGGTTATCCTGGGAAGGTAGTCGAGCAGCGACGGCTCCTTCAGGTTGATGTCGAAGGAGGTCACCGTTCCGTTTTTCAGCAGCAGGAATTCGCTGAGCAGCCGCGCGACCGTCGTCTTGCCGACGATAGGGCGGGGCGAGCAGACGATGAAGACCGGCGTGTAGCTCATCAAGGATTATATCAGGCGAATTGATCGCCTAATCCAGCCCAATCCCGTCTACGAGGCAATTATTTTTCGCCGCTGCGCGTGACCGATTTGGTGGCGCCGACGAGATCGGTCAGCTTGATGCGGTCGAACTCGCTCCAGACATTGGCGAGCCAGTGCCGGACATAGCCGCGCAGCACGAAGGAATAATTGGCGGCCTCGTCGCTCGTGCCCTTGTTGGCGACGAATTTGAGGAACGGCACCGAGGCGACCTCGACCTGCTCGAAGGCCATTTCGTTGAGCTTGGGGATGACCAGGTCGGTGGCGTCCTTGATGCGGTGAAAATAGGAATTGTAGGTCGACTGGTCCCACTCGAAGAAGCTGGTGTTGTTGATGAAATTCTTCACCAGGAAATATTTGACGCCCTGCATGAAGTTCGCGGTCTCGGCGATCTCGTCGAGCGAGGCGATCGAGGGTCCCAGTATATGGAACACGGCAAAGGTGATCTGGCCTGACTTGGCGGCATCGAGAAACCCGATGTCGCGCAACGAGGCCAGCGCGGGGGACATCAGTCCGGCGCGGACGTCGATCACGGTGACGGAGGGGCTGACCGCGTTGAGCGTGTCGAAGATCTTCATCTGATCCGAGGTGGTCGTCATGTCGACGATCTCGGTGATGTCAGGATGGAACCGCTTCAGCGTCCCGCGCGGCGATTCGGTATCGAAGGCGCGGGTCGGTACATTGTTAGCGCTGAAATAGTCCAGCAAGGTTCGCGACACGGTGGTCTTGCCGACCCCGCCTTTATCGGCTCCTACGACGATCACTACTGGCTTTGCCATGAAATTCCCTTATGCGCCCCGGCCGCCGGGAGCGACCGTGATGTCCCTGTCCCTGCTTTGGGCGCGAACATGGCAGAAACAAGGGAGAATTCAATTCTTTAAGACGGACATCGAGAATAATCGCTGCCGATGTCGTTAACGTAACGGTTGCGCATCGCATTGACGCAAAAGGATTAATGACGACCCCACGGACCGGCCGGATCGCTCCACGGGCCCTGCAAAGGACCCTGTGGCGGGACCTGCGGCGCAGCACCGGAATCCGCAGGGGAACCCCAGGGACCCGACGGCACGGGCGAGGGAACCTGGCCATTGGCCGGCGTTTGCGTCGGGTCGTCCGGCGCGGGCAGAGCGAGCGGCCCGGGATCGTGACCGCCGGCGAATTTCACCAGCGCCTGCACGCGCTGGTCCACGGAAGGGTGGGTTGCAAACAGGTCCGAAAAACCCTCGCGCGGATTGTCGACGCAGAGTTCCATCACCGCCGAGGTCGCGCCAGGCAGTTCGCCGCGGCCTTCGATCTTGCGCAAGGCCGAGATCATGGCGTCGGGATTCTTCGTCAGCTCGACCGATCCGGCGTCGGCGAGCAGTTCGCGCGACCGTGACAGCGCCAGCCGAACCAGCTGCGACAGCAGCCAGGCCAGCGCAATCAGCACGACCGCGAGGATCACGATGATAATGACCGCGCCGCCACCCGAACTTTTCCGGTCGCCGCCGCTGTCCGAGGAGGAAGATGACGAGGACGACGACGACGACCGCCACGACGAACCGCCGCCGTAACCCCAGCCATAATTGCCGAAGCCGGTGAAACTGCGGAACAGCAGTTCGGCGAAGAAGCCGACCACGCCGGCAATGATCACCGCGATCACCATCATCTGCACGTCGCCGTTGCGGATGTGGGTGAGCTCGTGGCCCAGCACGGCCTCGATCTCCTGATCGTTGAGCGCGTTCAGGAGGCCCCTGGTGACGGTGACGGCGTATTGGCGCTGGTTGAGCCCGGTCGCGTAGGCGTTCAGCGCGCCGCTCTCCACGATCTTCAGTTTCGGCATCGGAATGCCGCGCGAGATGCAGAGGTTTTCCAGCAAATTATAGAGCCGGGGTTCCTGCTGCCGCGTGACGTTCTCGCCACCGGTGACTGCGTCGATGATCGATTGATGGAAGAAGTAGGCGATCACGATCCACAGCGCGGCCGCCCCGGTCGAATAGGGAAGAGTCCTGATGACGTCCGCAAACGCCACGGTCAGATAATAGTCGACCGTCCCGTTGCTGTTGTTCACCACTTCGATGATCAGCGCGCCGGCGTAGACCACCACGTAGACCAGAAGAAACAGCCCGGCGAGCAGCAGCATCGAACGAAACCTGTTCGAAGCGATGTGCGTGTAAAGACCGTACGCCGCCATGATGCGCTGCTCTGCCGGACGCCCTTGAGGTCAGAATTTCACCGCTGGCGCCTGCTCGACTTCGGTGCGGCTGGCGCCAAGGTCGAAGAAATCCTTGTGGGTGAAGCCGAATGTGCCTGCGAACAGCGCGGCGGGCATTTGCTGAATGCCGGTGTTGTATTCCTGGACCGCATTGTTGAAGAAGCGGCGGCTGGCGGCGATCTTGTTCTCGAGGTCCGACAGCTCGTTCGCCAGTTGCTGGAAGTTGGCGTTGGCCTTGAGGTCCGGATACGCCTCCGACAGCGCGATCAGCCGGCCGAGCGCGCCGCTCAACTGGTTCTCCGCGGCGGAAACCTGAGCCGGCCCTTGCGCCGAGATCGCGGCGCTGCGGGCCTTGACGACATCGTCCAGCGTGCCGCGCTCATGCGCGGCATAACCCTTCACGGTCTCGACCAGATTTGGAATCAGGTCATGGCGCTGCTTGAGCTGCACATCGATATCGGCGAAGGCCTGATTGACGCGCTGGCTGAGCGTAACGAGGCGGTTATAGGCGCCAAATGCAAAGAGAACGAGAATGACGATGACGCCGAGAACGATCCAGCCGGTCGACATGGCAAGCAACTCCTGGTGAGGCGAAGATGTGCGATCCTAGATGAAAATGGGCCTGGGCGGCAGGCCCGTTATGAGGAAGGTGTCCACCCCTTGGTCGGTGCAAGCGAGGGTTTAGTTCAAGGCAGTTTGATGGAGCCGGATTAACCTTGATCGGTGATCGCGTCACCCCAACGCCAGCGCCTCGCGCGCGCATAGTCCGCCTTGGCCCTGCGCGGCACTTTTGTGACGACCAGACCCTCCGGTGTACAGAGTTTCGCCGAGATTTCGACCTTGCCGACCGCAGGCTGCGCCAGCACGCGGGCGGAATATGGCGCGACCGGCGCGCGCGTCAGCGCGACATAGCTGAATTTCTCGTCCTCAAAGGGAAGCTCGGCGCCCTTGATTTGCTTGTGCGCCCGCGAGCGGGGCAGTCGCTGGGTGAAATGACACCAGTCGGGTGGTTGAAGCGGGCATCTGCCGTCGTGCGGGCAGGGCGCTACCACATGCGCGCCCAACGCGATCAGCCACTTCCGCAACGCGATGATCCTCGCATAGCCCGCCGGCGTACCGGGTTCGACGACCAGCAGCGTATCGCGGGCTTTGGCCCACATCAGCTCGGCCAGCGTGCTTTGCTCGGCCTCACCGGTTTCACCGATCATGTAGCTCGCCACCACGAGGTCCGCGGCTTCGGCGTTGGCCAGCGCGGCGCGGGCTTCGCCACGCTCATAGGTCATATTGCCAAGGCGCGCGCTGTCGCGGCCGAGGTCGAGTGCCAGCTCGCGCAAGGCGCTGTTGGCGTCGAGCAATGCAAAACGCTTCAGCGACGGCAGGGCTTCGGCGGCGGCCCATGTGGCCGTGCCCGGTCCGGCGCCGACATCGAGCAGGCTTGCCGGCGCGAAGTCCGGCCTGATTTCGCAGAGAGCATTCAGGCTCGCGGTGACAGCGGCATAGGTCGCGGGCATCCGCGCCAGCGCGTAGGCGAGCGCATCGGCCTCGGAGCGGATCGTGACCGAGTTGCCGCCGCCACGGTAGGTCTGCGAGATTAGCGCGGCGCGCCCGGCCGCCTCGTTACGCGACACGCCCTGCAGTTTGGCGTTGAGCGCAATCTTGAGCTCAGTGGGAAGATCGGGTGAGGTCATCGCTTGCCGTCATCCTGAGGTGCGAGCCCTTGCGAGCCTCGAAGGATGACGATTTTGGTCGGGGTCCATCCTTCGGACGCCGCGCTGTAGCGCGGCTCCTCGGGATGACGCAATGGCTCACGCCACGTTCTGATCGAGAATCTTCACCGCGTTTTCGAGATCGACCGAAACCAGCTGTGACACGCCGCGTTCGGCCATGGTGACGCCGAACAGCCGGTTCATCCGCGCCATCGTGATCGGATTATGCGTGATGATGATGAAGCGCGTTTCGGTGGTCGAGGTCATCTCGTGCAACAGATTGCAGAACCGTTCCACGTTGTGATCGTCGAGCGGCGCGTCGACTTCGTCCAGCACGCAGATCGGCGACGGGTTGGTGAGGAACACCGCGAAGATCAGCGCCAGTGCCGTCAGCGCCTGCTCGCCGCCTGACAACAGCGACAGCGTCTGCGGCTTCTTGCCGGGCGGCTTGGCGATGATTTCGAGTCCGGCTTCCAGCGGATCGTCGCTTTCGATCAGGTGCAGCGCGGCCTCGCCGCCGCCGAACAATTCGGTAAACAGCCGCTTGAAATGGCTGTTGACGGTTTCGAACGAGGTCAAAAGGCGTTCGCGTGCCTCGCGGTTGAGGCTCTGGATGCCCTGACGCAGCCGCTTGATGGCTTCCACCAGATCGTCGCGTTCGGTCGTCAGCGCGGTGTGCTGGGCTTCGACCTCGCGTAGTTCTTCCTCGGCGCGGAGATTGACCGCGCCAAGCCGCTCGCGGTCGCGGCGCAGCTTTTCCAGGCTTTCCTCGATTTCCGCCAGCGGCGGCAATTCCGCACCCGGCACGATCTCCGCGAGACCCGCCACGGCCTGCGGCTCGACTTCGAGCATGTCGTGGATTTCGCGCTCGACATCCGCGATGCGGCGCTTGGCACCGTCCATGCGCTCCTCGGCGCGCGCGCAGGCTTCGCGCGCGCTCGACAGCGCTTCGAGGGAGATTTTGGCGGTGCGATCGGTTTCCGCCATTACGTTTTCCGCCGTGGCCAATGCATCGGCGGCAACGCGGCGGGCGTTTTCAGCGGCTTCGATCTCGTTGATCAATGCGCGGCGTTTTTCCGCGAACAATGCCGGCGCATCATCGAGCTCGGCGCGTTCGGCGGTGACCTCGGTGATGCGGGCTTCGATGGTCGCAATCTGCGAGGCCGCGCTTTCCCTGCGGGTTTTCCACTGGTTTTGCTCACCAACAATGGCCTGCAGGCGGCGATCGGCCAGTTCCGCCTCGCGCGCCAGCGCTTGCGCCTCGGCCCGCACCTGCGCGGCAAGACGGCGATGGCCGTCGATATCGGCGCGCACCGCGGCAAGCTTGGTTTCGGTGTCGAGGCTTGGCGGCAATTCAGCCAGCGCCGCGGAGGCGTCTTGATGTCCGCTCTCGGCTTCGGCGCGGTCGGCATTGAGGCGGGTGTGTGCTTCGGTCAATGCCGACTTGCGCGCCGCGTGGCGGTTGATCTCGCGCTCGGTGTTGGCATGGCGTTCGCGCGCGGCGTCGGCTTCGCGTTGCGCGGCGCGCGACGCCTCGCGCGCGGAAGCTTCCGACTCGGACGCGGCCTTCAGTTCGGCGTCGGCGGTTTCCAGGGCCTGACGCTTGGCGGCGGCCTCGATGCGGGCCTGCTCCAGCTCGGTTTCGATGTCGATCAGCCGCGCGCGTTCGGCGAGACGCCGTGCCGCGCCGGTTGGCGCATGCGCCGCGGCGACAAAGCCGTCCCAGCGCCAGACGTCGCCTTCCAGCGATACCAGCCGTTGGCCGGTTTTCAGCTGCGATACCAGCTCCGCGCCACGATCCTTGGCGACCACACCGATCTGCGCGAGCCGACGCGCCAGCTCGGATGGCGCCTCGACATGGGCGGCGAGCGACTCAACGCCCTCGGGCAGCACCGGATCGCCTTCGATGACGCCGGCATTAGTCCAGCGCATCGGTGCTGTCGGGTCGACCGGTGCATCGAGATCGTCGCCCAATGCGGCGCCCAGGGCCTTCTCATATCCCTTGGCGACGGTGACGCCGTCGATGATCGGCGGCCAGAGATTCTTGGTTTCCCCATTGACGAGTTTCGAGATCGTGCGCGCTTCTGTCTCGAGCCGCTGCACGCGCTTGTCGGCTTCGTTGAGCGGCGCGCGGGAAGCCTCCAGCCTGGCGCGGGCGGCGACATGACTTGCCTCGTTGGCTTGCACCGTGATTTCGGACAGCGTGCGATTTTGCTGTGCGGCTTCCATGGCGGCGGCCAGTTCAGCAAGGTCGCCCAGACCGCTGGTGTCCTGCGCCAGCTTCTGCTCGTCGGCTTGAACGTTGGCGATCTCCTGGTCGAGCCGGGCCAGCCGATCGCGATGGGTCCGCACATTGGCTTCAAGTTGATTGCGCTTGGCGCTGAGGTCGGCAAGTGCGGTGGTCAGTTCAGTGAACAAACGCTCGGCGGCGGCGAGCGTCGCTTCAGCCTCGGAGACACGGCCGTCGACGCCGCTGCGCTTTTCGACGCGCGACTTGATCTCGTCTTTCAATTCGGTGTCTTCGACCTCGAGCCGCCGCAGCGCCACTTCGGCGTCAGTCGTCTGCTGCTGCTCGCGGGCGATGTCGGCCGAGAATTGCATCAGCCGGCGGTCGAGTTCGGCAACGCGCTCCTTGGCGCGCTCTTCCTCTCGGTCAAGCGTCTCGCGCGCATTGGTGAGCCGCTGCAATCCGGCCGCCGCCCGGGCTTCAGCCTCGCGCAGCGCCGGCAGTTCGGAAGCGCGGATCGCCTGGATGCGGGCGGCTTCCGCCTGCTCGCGGGTGCGTTCCGCCATGTCGCGGACGCTGAGGTCGTGAACGCGGCCGGCTTCCGCGACGTCGGCATGGGCTTCCAGCCAGCGCAGGTGGAACAGCATGGCCTCGGCCTTGCGCACCTTGGCGGCGACTTCGCGGTAGCGAATCGCCTGCCGTGCCTGCTTCTTCAGGCCTTCGATCTGTCCGGCCAGTTGCCCGACGACGTCTTCGACGCGGGTGAGGTTGGTCTCGGCAGCCTTCAGACGCAGCTCCGCCTCGTGGCGGCGGGCATGCAGGCCGGCGACCCCGGCGGCATCTTCCAGCACGCGGCGGCGCTGTTCGGGTTTGGCTTGAATGATCTCGCCGATCTTGCCCTGGTGGACGAGTGCCGGTGAGCGCGCGCCGGTGGCGGCGTCGGCGAACAATATCTGCACGTCGCGGGCGCGAACGTCGCGGCCATTGATGCGGTAGACCGAGCCGGCTTCGCGCTCGATCCGGCGCGAGATTTCCAGCATCTCCCGATCGTTGACGGCGGCCGGCGCGGTGCGATCGGTGTTGTCGATCGTCATCACCACTTCGGCGTGGTTGCGCGATGGCCGGTTCCCGGAGCCCGCGAAGATCACCGCGTCCATGTCGGCGGCGCGCAGCGATTTGTGCGAGGTCTCGCCCATCGCCCATCGCAGTGCTTCCACCAGATTGGATTTGCCGCAGCCGTTCGGCCCGACCACGCCGGTGAGCCCCGGCTCGATCACGAAGTCGGTGGGTTCAACGAAGGACTTGAAACCGTGAAGGCGAAGACGCGTGAGTTTCATGGGCACATTGCTCTGTTGGCAGGGCGCGAATCTCCCTGCCGGGACAATACCATAGAAGGCAATGTCGGTGTGTGGGCGAGTCGCGTTGCGGCTCTCTTGGCCCGCGACAATGGCGAGGCCGGGCGCCGAGGGCAACCGCCGCCCGGGGCTTTTCCCAAGGCTTTTCTAGAGGCTTTTCTGGAGGCTTTTGCGGGGGTTGACTTGGGTTCCGCGCGCGTTGGCTTAAGAATCAGCTCTTCAGCAGCGATTTGATCTTCTTGTCGAATTCGTCGAACGAGGCCTCACCCTTGATCACATCGCCATTGATGAAGAAGGTCGGCGTCGAGTTCACTTTCAGCACTTCGGAAGCGTATTTCTGATCGGCGGCGATCTTGTCGAGCAGAGCCTGATCCTTGAGGCAATCCTCCACCGCCTGTTGGCTGAGACCCGCCTGCTTGCCGATGCGTGTCAGGGTTTCGGTGGTGTTCTTCATCACCCAGTCGTTTTGCGACCGGAACAGCATGTCGACGACGGCGAAATATTTGCCGGCGTCGTCCTTGGCGATGCAGCGCGCCAGCATCGAACCCGCGGCCGCTTTGATGTCGAGCGGAAATTCGCGGAAGATGTAGCGGATCTTGCCGGTGTCGATATAGGTCGACTTGATCTTCGGAAACACTTCGGCGTTGAAGGCCGCGCAATGCGGACAGGTCATGGAGGCGAATTCGGTGATCGTCACCGAGGCGTTGGCGGGGCCGAGCGCCATGTCCGGCAGCGATACGGGCTTGGCAACGTCTGCAGCGCTTTGCGCCATTGCGTCCGTAATCAGACGCAGCGGCGAGAGACCGGCGAGGGCGGCCAGCCCGGTCAGCGAGAGGGCGGCGGTGAAGGCGCGGCGCGTAATGATCAACGGTTTGCTCCCGGATTTGGCGCGTTCACGCCTAAAGGACCTAAACAAGAGGTCTGTTCGCTAGCTTGAAACCACAATTGTGGCAATGGCGCGCCGCCGTCCTCGTCGCTTGCGGCAGGCTCAATTTCGCTTGATCGATGCGCCGAGCCGGGCCAGTGCCGCCCGCAATTCCTCGTCCTCGACCGCCGAAAGGCTTTCGGCGACTTTCGCGATCGCTTTCGCGTCAGGGGCGCGAGGGGCCGCGGGCCGATCCCGGCGCGACAGCGGGGCCTGCCGCAACGCCAGCCGGCCCACCGCGCTCCATCCGAAGAAGCGGTTCACCCGTTGCAGAATAGTGTCGGAGGCGTGCTGGATTTCGAGCGCCATGGGACCTTCCACCCGCAGAACAAGTGTGGCCGGTTCCTGCGGCTGTCCCTCCACCGGCCGCGGCCACTGGATTTTCAGCGGCTCGGAACATCTGGCGATCTCCGGCCCCGCGATTTCCGACCAGCGCGTCACCAGCTCCCGCGCCGCGAATCCCTGCTTGGCGTAGGCGTCGGAAAACACGTCGCTGAGCAGGACGGAAAGCGGCTTGGCACTGATCGGACCGGGTCTGGACATGGGTTCTTGCAACACCGTCCTGCAACGGCGACACGCTTACGCCGCGCGCGGCCGGATTGTCTTGAGATCGCGATCGATCTCGCGCCTTCGTTGCATCAGATCGTAGTCCATCTGCAAGCCGAGAAAGAAGCCCTCCGACAGCCCAAAATAGCGGGCAAGCCGCAAATCAGTGTCGGCGGTGACATCTCGCTTGCCAAGCACAATTTCATTGATTCGGCGGGGAGCAACATGAACGGCACGCGCCAAAGCATTCTGGCTGAGTTCCATTGGCTTCAGGAATTCTTCAAGGAGGATTTCGCCGGGATGCGGGTTGGTTAGAAGGCCGCTTTTAGTGGTAATCGACGATTTCGACATGTGATGGTCCTCCTTCGTCCCATCTAAAACAGATGCGCCATTGATTGTTGATGCGGATCGAGTGTTGTCCCTGGCGATTCGCTCGCAGTGCTTCAAGGCGATTGCCGGGCGGCACGCGAAGATCGTTCAAGACCCGTGCCTGATTCAGAAGACGAAGCTTTCTTAGAGCAACATTCTGGATGTCGGCCGGTAATTTCCGACTCCGGCGTCCTGACCAGATCAATTCTGATTAGGGATCGACGAAGCCTTGAATCATGATTGACTATAACGCAACGCGTTATGGGCGCAAGCCTGAACCAATCAAGTTTGCTGGTCAGGTCGTGATTCTAATTCTAAAATGAGACGTGCCCCCATCATCAGCAACCAAGAACAAGAACCGAATCCTCCCCGAAGACGGTGGCCGCCCCGCGCTGCTGCTCGATTGGTACGACCGTCATCGCCGCCGGCTGCCGTGGCGTCCGCCGGCGGGTGAGCGCGCCGATCCTTATCGGGTCTGGCTGTCGGAAATCATGCTGCAGCAGACCGGCGTCAAGACGGTCGGACCCTATTTCGAGAAATTCGTCGCGCGATGGCCCGATGTCGATGCGCTGGGCAGCGCGTCGCTGGACGACGTGCTGCGGATGTGGGCCGGGCTCGGCTATTATTCCCGCGCGCGCAATCTGCATGCCTGCGCGGTGGCGGTGCGGCGCGATCATGGCGGCGTGTTTCCGGACATCGAGGAAAGCTTGCGCGCGCTGCCGGGGATCGGGCCGTATACCGCAGCCGCCATCGCTGCGATTGCATTTGGCCGGCGGACCATGCCGGTCGACGGCAACATCGAGCGCGTGGTGTCGCGGCTGTTCGCGGTCGAGGAGCCGCTGCCGCAGGCCAAACCGCTGATCCAACGGCTTGCAGCGACGCTGCTTGGCGCTGGCGATGCGGAGTCACGCGCCGGGGACGTGAAGGCACGCGCCGGCGACGTGAAGTCACGCGCCGGGGATAGTGCGCAGGCGCTGATGGATCTCGGCTCCTCCATCTGCACGCCCAAGAAGCCAGCCTGCGCGCTGTGCCCGCTCAATGAAGATTGCGTGAGCCGCGCGCGCGGCGATCAGGAAACGTTTCCGCGCAAAGCGCCGAAGAAAGCCGGCGAGTTGCGCCGGGGCGCAGCGTTCGTGGTCACGTGCGGCAATGAGTTGCTGGTTCGCACCCGCCCCGAAAAGGGATTGCTCGGCGGCATGACCGAAGTGCCGACCTCCGACTGGCGGGCCGCGCAGGACGACAAGGCATCACTGACGCAGGCGCCTGTTTTGAACGGCGTTGCGCGATGGCACCGCAAGGCCGGCGTTGTGACGCATGTCTTCACGCACTTCCCGCTGGAGCTGGTGGTCTATACCGCAAACATTCCCGCGCGTGGCCGCGCGCCGGAGGGCATGCGCTGGGTGCCGATTGCGACGCTGAAGGACGAAGCGCTGCCGAACGTCATGCGCAAGGTGATCGCGCATGGGCTTGGAGAATAGCTAGCCGTACCTATAGCGTTTTCGAGCGAAGTGGGTACCGGTTCGCGTGAAGAAAACGCGTCAAACAAAAGACTAAAGGCTGTTGCGCGTCGGCATCGTCACGATCGGCGGCTTGGCGTTGAGGCCTTCGACCTGAAAGCCGGCGACGCGCTTGTAGTTGGCGGCGATCTCTTCCAGCTCCTTCTGCGACAACACGTCGGTGACGACGCCGTAACCATCAGGTGCGCGCTCCTCGACCAGTTGCATCACCTGCTCCGGCCCGTTGCGGCGGTTGAGCTTCACAAGATCCGTCGTGGCGGGCCGTCGTTCCGCCTCATAGGCCATCAGCGCAGCGTTGGTTGGGCCGTGTGCCAGGATCTCGCGGGTCAGGACGCGGGCATCGAGGATCGCCTGCGACGCGCCGTTGGACCCGATCGGATACATCGGATGCGCGGCATCGCCCATCAGAGTGACCGGGCCAAATGTCCAGCGATCGATCGGATCGCGATCGACCAGCGGATATTCATAAGCATGCGGGCAATTCCGGATCAGGCCGGGCACGTCGAGCCAGTCGAATTTCCAGTCTTCGAACCACGGCAGAAATTCTTCCAGCCGGGCGGTGCGATTATAATCCTCCCGCCGCCATTGATAGGTCGGCGGCATATGCCGCTCGGCGACCCAATTGATCGAAAACTTGCCGTTGGCGTCGGGCTCCTTGGAGATCGAGTAGCAAACGAATTTCAGGATCTCGTGGCCGGCCATGATCATGGTGCGGCCGGACAGGAACGCATCGCCCTTGGTGATACCGCGCCAGAGGATGCGTCCGTTCCAGATCGGCGGACCTTCCTGCGGATAAAGTTTCTCGCGGATCGCCGAATGAATGCCGTCGGCCGCAATCAGAAGCCGGCCATCGTAGCTGCCTGCGGATTTACCCGTCGCCTTGTCGATGAAGCCGGCGCGGATGCCGCCTGAGGTCTCCGACCAACCGGTCAGGTGATGGCTGGTGAGAATGTTCTCCGACCCCAGCCGTTCGGTTGCGGCATCGAGCAGGATCTGCTGCAGCGTGCCGCGATGGATGGAAAACTGCGGCCATTTGTAGCCGGCCTCGATGCCGCGCGGCTCGCTCCAGATCGGCTTGCCGTGCTTGGAGAAATACGCAAGCTCCTTGGTGCGGACCCCTGAGGCGTCGAGCTTGTGAAGCAGGCCGAGCTCGATCAGCTCGCGCACGGCGTGCGGCAGCACGTTGATGCCGACGCCAAGCGGCTTCAGCTCCGAGACGCTCTCGAACACTTTGGCGGGAATGCCGATCTGGTGCAGGCTGAGCGCCAGTGTCAGCCCGCCGATGCCGCCGCCGGCGATGAGTACCGTCATCCCTGGGATCCCTGTTGCTTTGCAAGCGTCATGGCATGGGCGGCCAAGGCGGGCAACCGCGAAAGCCCGGCGGGGATGGACGGCGGAGAGACACGCCGTTAACGTTCGGCTTTCTCAACGAGGACAGCCATGTTCAAGCTCTACTACGTTCCCGGCACCTGCGCGCTTGCGTCGCATATCGCGTTGGCGGAGGCCGGCGCCCCGTACACGACCGTGAAGCTCGACTTCAAGGCCAACCAGCAGAACAGCCCGGAATATCTCGCGATCAATCCGAAGGGCAGGGTTCCGTCACTGGTGACGGATCGCGGCGTCCTGACCGAGACGCCGGCGATGCTTGCCTTCATCGCCCAGAGTTTTCCGCAGGCGAAACTGGCGCCGCTCGACGACGCTTTCGAATTCGCCAAAGTACAGGCCTTCAACAGCTATCTGTGCTCGACCGTGCATGTCGCGCACGCCCACAAGGGGCGCGGCTACCGCTGGGCGACGGAGGAAAGTACGTTCGCCGACATGAAGCGCATGGTGCCCAAAACCATGGGCGCCAATTTCGCGCTGATCGAGCGCGACATGCTGAAGGGGCCGTGGGTGATGGGCCAGCAGTACACGGTCTGCGACGCCTATCTGTTTACGCTGTCCGGGTGGCTGGAGGGCGACAGCGTCGATCTTGCGACCCTGCCGAAGGTGGCCGACCATCGCAAACGCATGTCGGAACGGCCGGCGGTCCAGAAGGTGATGGCCGAGCAGTAGGGTTAAGCAGCCCTGCGTTTGTCGCGATCCAGTCCGCGTCCCGTTTCCAGAATCAGCTTGCGCAGCCAGATCGAACCGGGGTCCATCTGCGCGCGGGTCGGATAGAACAGGAACTGCTCGTCAATCCCGGGGTCGAGCGGTGGCGTCACCGTCACCAGCGACAATTGCTTCGACAGTGCGGCGATCAGGCGGCGCGGCACGAAGGCGACGAGGTCGGTGCGCGCGGTGACATGCAGCGCCTCGATATAGCCGGGCACGACCAGCGCGATCCGCCGCTCGATGCCCCTGGCGCGCAGCCAGGTATCGATCAGGTCCTCGTTCTGGCCGCGGATGACGACGGCGACATGCCGAGCGCTGACGAACGCCTCGCGCTTTTTCAGTTTGACGCCGGCGGGATGCCCGCGCCGCACCGCGAGCGCATCGCTGTCGGTATAGAGGCGCTGGCGGTGAAATCCGCGGAACGCATCGCCGATCGAGATCACGAGATCGATGGTGCGCGCGAACTCGGCGGTGAAGATCGCGGGCCCCCGCCACGGCACGACGTTGATGGTTACGTTTGGCGCAGCGCGCGTGATCTTCGCCATCAGCGGCGGCATCAATAGTTCGACCGCGAGATCCGGCATCATCAGGCGAAAGTGCCGTTCGCTCCGCGCGGCGTCGAAATCGTCGGGAACGAACAAGGAGCGTACCTGGTCGAGCGCCTGCGCCAGCGGCCCGCGCAAGGCCTGCGCCCGCGGCGTCAGCTCCATCCTTGCGCCGTTGCGCACCAGAAGCGGGTCGCCGATCAGATCGCGCAGCCGCTGCAGCGCATGGCTCGCGGCCGGCTGCGACAGCCCGATCCGCATCCCCGCGCGGCTGACATTGGCTTCCTTGAGCAGGGCGTCGAGCGCGACCAGCAGATTGAGGTCAAGCGAATTCAAATTCATATCATGAATAGATATCATATTCACTATCGATTGGAAGAATGGCGCGCGGCGCGGCAATGCTTGGCGATCAGCCAATCAACGGAGAACAGCCATGAGCGCAGCCGACAACAAGAAACTGATGCAAGAGATTTTCGTTTCCGCGGGAGACCCCGATCCCGCGGCGCGCGACCGTTCGCTGTTCACCGCGAGTCTCGCCGACGACGCGAAATGGATCGTGACCGGGCAGTATTCCTGGTCGCGCATTTTCACCGGCAAGCAATCGATCCTGAACGATTTGCACGGTCATGTCCGTTCGCGGCTGGTCGAGCGGGCGCGCACCCTTGCGCATCGCTTCATCGCGGACGGTGATCATGTCGTGGTCGAGGCCAAGGGCGACAACGTCACCAAAGCGGGGGTCCGTTACGACAACGACTATTGCCTGGTGTTCCGGCTGGAGAACGGGAAGATCAAGGAGGTCAGGGAATATTGCGACTCGATTCTGACCGAGAGGGCGCTGGGACCGTTTCCGCAAGCACAATGAGCCAAGTAAGAAATAAGCAAGAAAAAGGTGGGCACGGCGCAAGGCGCCTTTGCCCACCCTACGATTTCACGGGGACGCGGTGATCAGGCCGCCTTGGTCTTCAGATGGCCGAACATGATGTGCTTGGCTTCGTCGTCCATTTCCGCCTTGAAGGTGAACTTGTCCTTCAGCGCGATCGCCCGCGCCGCGGCCGGACGCGCGGAGACTTCATCGAGCAGCCGCTTTACGTTGGGATATTTTGTAAAAA
Organism: Bradyrhizobium canariense; assembly: GCF_900105125.1. Classification (NCBI taxonomy): domain Bacteria; kingdom Pseudomonadati; phylum Pseudomonadota; class Alphaproteobacteria; order Hyphomicrobiales; family Nitrobacteraceae; genus Bradyrhizobium; species Bradyrhizobium canariense. The sequence continues at coordinate 6,959,427 of NZ_LT629750.1, forward strand.
CGTCGTCGCCGAGCACGTATGGCGCCATGCGTGCCCAGCCCCAGAACGCCATGTCCGCGATGGTGTAGGTGTCGCCGACCATGTAGCGGCTCTTGGCGAGATGATCGTCGAGGATCTTGTAATGGCGATGCGCTTCGTACTGATAGCGGTTATGGGCGTATTCGAGATCCTTGGGCGCGGCATGCTTGAAGTGCACGGCTTGCCCGGAATAGGGGCCGAGTCCGGTGGCGATGAACATCAGCCATGACAGCAACTGCGCACGGTTCGCGGGCGTGTTGGCGGGCATGAACTTGCCGGTTTTTTCGCCGAGGTAAAGCAGGATCGCGTTGCTGTCGAAAACGAACACGCCGTTATCGTCGATCGCCGGCACCTTGCCGTTCGGATTCACTTTGAGGAATTCCGGCTTGAACTGATCGCCCTTGCGGGTATCGACCGGCACCAGCTCGCAGGGCAGGCCGGTCTCTTCCAGAAACAGCGCGACCTTGTTCGGGTTCGGTGCGCCATTGAAGTAAAATTTGAGCATCAGAAATCTCCCTTATCTTTGTTGGCCCCGGGAAAATCGGGACGCGGCGGCACGGCCGCGAGCGGCTATGTCCATGCTCAAATTTCGGCGTAAAGCGCAAGCGACGAGTTTGTGAAGGGAGCTGGCCACTCGCACACTGCTGAATTGGCCGGGGCATTCAGCGATGCACAGGCCCGCAACCATGCTTCCGGTCGGCGGTATGGATCCCGGGTCCGCGACTTTGTCGCATCCCGGAACGACGGAGAGATAAAGGTTTGGCCTGGAAGCTCAGCCCGCGGCCATTTCGGAGCGGATTTCGGCGCGCAGCTCGTCGATCAGCTTGAGGCCCTTCTTGGTCTCGACGTGCCAGAAGGTCCAGCCGTTGCAGGCGCCCGCGCCTTGCGCGACCGCGCCGATACGGTGGATCGAGCCGACCTTGTCGCCGAGCATGATGGCGCCGTCGGCACGCACCAGCGCGCCGTGGCGTTTTTTGGAATCGACCAGTTTGGTGCCGGGCGAAATCATGCCGCGCTCGATCAGCTCGGAGAACGCGACCCGCGGCGCCTCGCGCGCGGTCATGAACGGCGCCAGCGTCGCTTCCGGCAGCGGCTCGATGGCGGCGATGCGGGCTTCCGCCGCGGCGGCATACGTTTTGTCGCGCTCGAAGCCGATGTAACGGCGGCCGAGACGCTTGGCCACGGCGCCGGTGGTGCCGGTGCCGTTGAACGGATCGATCACGAGATCGCCGGGTTTTGATGACGACAGCAACACACGCGCCAGCAGGCCTTCCGGCTTCTGGGTCGGGTGCACCTTCTTGCCGTCCTCGCCCTTCAGCCGCTCTTCACCGGTACACAGCGGAATCAGCCAGTCCGAGCGCGCCTGCACGTCCTCGTTGGAGGCCTTCAAGGCCTCGTAGTTGAACGTGTAGCCTTTGGCCTTCTCGTCGCGCGCGGCCCAGATCATGGTCTCGTGGGCGTTGGTGAAGCGGCGGCCGCGAAAATTCGGCATCGGATTAGTCTTGCGCCACACGATGTCGTTGAGAACCCAGAAGCCGAGGTCCTGCATGATGGCGCCGACGCGGAAAATATTGTGGTAGGAACCGATCACCCACAGCGTCGCTGACGGTTTCATGATGCGGCGGCAGGCGAGCAGCCACGCACGCGTGAAATCATCGTAAGCGGCGAAGGATGAAAACTTGTCCCAATCGTTGTTGACGGCGTCGACATGGGACTCGTCGGGACGCTTGAGGTCGCCCTTGAGCTGCAGATTGTACGGCGGATCTGCGAAAACCAGGTCGACCGAGCCGGCCGGAAGCTTCGACATCTCTGCGACGCAATCGCCAATGACGATACGAGTGCTGGAATCGGACTCGAATTTGGTGCGGGGCGCCCTTACAGACGCCCCGCGACGCGACACAACCATGACTCAAATACTCTGACTCAGGCGACGCTGTCGGCGACGCGGGACTAAACAACCGACTGGCGATACATTGACCGGGCAAAGTAAAAATCGACTTAACCGGCAAATTCTTTCACGCTAGGCAATTTTTGCCGGGCGGGTTATTGATTAATGGAATGGAAATTTTACGTTCTCGTCGCGTTGATGCCGAATGAGCGGTTGCAGAACGTTGGAATGAGGGAAAAGCGCCATGCGTTACGATGATTTCCGTCGCAGCGACGACATCGACGACCGTCGCGATGACAGCGGTGGCGGCGGAATGGGTGGCGGCGGCGGTTTTGGTCTTCCGATGGGCGGCGGCGGGCTCGGCATCGGCACCCTCATCGTGCTCGGCCTTGTCAGTTACGCCTTCGGCATCGATCCGCGCATCCTGATCGGCGGCGCGGAAATTCTCAACGGCGGCAGCGGTCAGGCGCCGACCTATCAGACCGATCGCAGGACTTCTTCCAGCAAGACCGGCGCGCCGACCGATGAGATGGGCAGCATGATCGCCGGTATCCTCGGCGAGATCGACGATCGCTGGAGCGAAATCTTCCAGGCCAGCGGGCAATCCTATTCCGGTCCGCGCATCGTTTTGTTTCGCAACGCCACCAATGGCGGGCGCTGCGGCATGGCGCAGTCGGCGATGGGGCCGTTCTACTGCCCGCCCGACAAACAGATTTTTCTCGATACCGGATTTTTCCGCGAGGTCGAGACGCGATTCCACGGCTGCTCGGGCAGCGCCTGCAAGTTCACCGCGGCCTATATCATCGCGCATGAGGCTGGCCATCACATCCAGAACCTGCTCGGTATCCTGCCGCGCGTGACGCGGCTGCAGCAACAGTCCGGCAGCAAGGCGGAATCCAACGCGCTTCAGGTGAAGGTCGAGTTGCAGGCGGATTGCCTGTCGGGCGTCTGGGTCAATCGCGAGGCGAAGAAGCGCCCCAATTTCCTTGAGCCGGGTGATATCGATGCTGCGCTGACCACGGCGTCCGCGATCGGCGACGATACGTTGCAGCGACAAGCCACCGGGCGCGTGGTGCCGGATTCGTTCACGCACGGCTCGGCCGCGCAGAGAAAGCAATGGTTCATGACCGGCTACCAACAGGGCACGGTGCAGGCCTGCAACACGTTCGGCGCCGGAGCGTTGTAATTGATCGGCGTCGTTCCGGCCGTGCGAACCCGGAATCATGATGCTCTACTCATGCGATTCCGGATCAGCCCGTTTTGCGATCTGTCCGGAATGACGGGCGAGGGTTTGTAATGTCCTCCATCGACGACTCCCGAATTTTCGTGCCGCTCAATATTGCGGTGCTGACGGTTTCCGATACCCGCTCGCTGGAGGATGACAAATCCGGATCCATCCTCGCAGAGCGGCTGACGGCGGCCGGTCACACGCTCGCGGCGCGCGAGATCGTCGTCGATGACGTCGATGCGATTCGTATCATCATCAAGAAATGGATCGCGGATGCGGGCGTCGATGTGATCATCACCACCGGCGGCACCGGCTTTACCGGCCGCGACGTGACGCCGGAGGCGATCGAGCCATTATTCGAAAAACGGATGGATGGTTTCTCCATCGCATTCCACATGCTCAGTCACGCCAAGATTGGCACGTCGACCGTGCAGAGCCGCGCCACGGCGGGGGTCGCGGGCGCCACCTTTATCTTCTGTCTGCCGGGATCGCCCGGCGCCTGTCGCGATGGTTGGGATGGCATCCTGGCCGCGCAACTCGATTACCGCACGCGGCCCTGCAACTTCGTCGAGATCATGCCCCGGCTCGACGAACATCTGCGGCGTCCGAAGGCGCAGGGCGCGACGGCCTAAAGCTTCATCTCCCAGGTTTCGCCAACGAGGTCGACGCCGAAACTGTGGTGCTTCTCTTCCTTCACGCGGCGAAATCCGGCGCGCTGGTAGATGCCGCGCGCGGCGACCAGGATGCTCTGGGTCCACAGCGTGATCGAGCTATAGCCGGCGTCCTTTGCAAAACGGATGCATTGTTCGGTCAGCGCGCGCCCGACGCCCAGCCCTCGCGCTTTTTTGTCCACCAGTAGCAGTCGCAACTTGGCGACGTCGTCGGATGCCTTGACCAGGAAGATCGAGCCCGCGGGTTCGCCATCGATCTCGGCAATCCAGCAATGTTCGCGGGAAGGATCGTATGACCGGACGAACTGCGCTGCGATCTCCGCCACCAGCGCCTCGAAGCTGATGTCCCAGCCATATTCCTGCGCGTACAGCGCGCCGTGCCGTGATGTGACCCAGCCGATGTCGCCGGGGCGATGGCTCCGCAACAGGAAGCCGGTGGGCTTTTGCGCCGGCGGTTCCAGCGTGTGCGCTATCGTGGTCATGGCATTGACGACGGCAGCGCGCGCGTCGATGTCGAGCCCGCTCAATAGAGCCGCAATCTCGTTGCGCGACCGGCTGTCGAGTTCGGCAAAGGCCGCGCGGCCTTTCGCAGTCAATGCGAGCTCGGTGACGCGGCGATCGGCCTTTGAAGGTTTCCGCGCGACGATCTGGCGGCGTTGCAGGGCCTGCAAGGTGCGGCTGAGGAAGCCGGCATCCAGACCGAGCGTGCCGACCAAGTCGGTCGCGGTGCAGCTCTCGTGCTGCGCGAGCTCGTAAATGATCCGCGCTTCCTGCAGCGTCCAGGGGCTGTGCAGCAGCTTCGGCTCGATGATGCCTAGCTTGCGGGTGTAGAACCGGCTGAAGCCTCTGACGGCGGCGATCTGGCTCTCCAGAGCAGGATCTGGCGATATACTTGATTTCATCAATCAATTATTTGATAGAATCAAATAGATTACAAGCGCAGATTCTTGTGCCGCCTCGCTTGAAAACGCATCAGGCGACGATGATCCTGCTGCGCAGCATGGTGCGTGAGGAGCGGCCGAGCTGCCGGAGCAGCCTGGCCTCGGAGCGGCGGGCGTCCGGGGCATAGCCGCCGAGCCGGTCATAATGGTCGCGCGCGATCAGGAGGCCCTGTTCCGCCGAGGGACCTGTCACCATCCGTGCGATGAATTTGAAACTGTCGCGAAATCCCGTATCGGCATAGGGCGAGCGGGCGTAGCGAAAGATTCCCGCGCGTTGCCGGCCGCTGCTCGCGACGGTCTGGATGAACTGCGTTGTCTCTTCGATCCAGCCGCTGTCGAGCACCGCGCCCGCATGCAGGAACATCAGCCACGGCGAGCGGGCCTGCCTGGCGCCGGCCGCCAAGGCCGCTGCGCGTGTTCCCTCAAAGGCCAGGAAGCGGCAGCCGGCAACGTCGGCGACACGCTCGATGGTGTCGGTGCCCGCGCGATCGACCAGCAACACTTCGCGCACGATGCCGGCGGCGGCGCCCGGCACCAGCGCCGCGAGCGTGGCAACCGCGGTTTGCTCGACGCCTTCGGTTGGAATGATCACGCTCAGCATGAATGAGGCTTCGATGGCTCAGACGTGGGAAAACGTCGCACTGTTATCACCTTGTCACAATCAAATCAGCCGTGCTGTTGCAGCTTTTTCAGGCAAGCTCATCTTACGCGCATCGAGGAAACTCCATCACTCGATTGTGGATGGGTGAATGTATTGTTCTTGATTTGTTCTCATGACGTGTTATGTTCTCGCCATGAGCCGAGCATCCTCACATGCCCTCAAGCACCCGCCGGTCACGGCGCCCTCCGAGCCGGCGGGTGCAACTTCCCCTTTTCCGGAATTGGCTGTTGCCGTCGAGCGCGGACGGCGGCGCGGCCGTGGCGCGCAATCCAACGAGACCGGCCGCTTCGAGGCTGAAGCGCGTGTCGCGTTCGACGACGGCTGGCAGAGCCTCGACGAACTGCCGCCGTTCAAGACCACGGTCGCGCTGGACACCGCGCGCAAGGTCATCACCCGCAATGACTCGCCCGATATCGGTTTCGACCGTTCGATCAACCCTTACCGCGGCTGCGAGCACGGCTGCGTCTATTGTTTTGCGCGGCCGACCCACGCCTATCTCGGTCTGTCGCCCGGGCTCGACTTCGAATCCAAACTGTTCGCCAAGCCTGACGCACCGGCGCTGCTGGAGAAGGAACTGGCGGCGCAGGATTACGAACCGCGCATGATCGCGATCGGCACCAACACCGATCCCTATCAGCCGATCGAGCGCGAGCGGGAGATCATGCGCGGCATTCTCGAAGTGCTGGATCGCGCCGGCCATCCGGTCGGTATCGTCACCAAGTCGGCGCTGGTGACCCGCGATATCGATATTCTGGCGCGGATGGCGAAACGCAATCTGGTCAAGGTGGCGCTCTCGGTCACGACGCTCGATCCGAAGCTTGCGCGCACCATGGAGCCACGAGCCTCGACGCCGCCGAAGCGGCTGGAGGCGCTGCGGCAATTGTCGGATGCGGGCATTCCGACCACGGTGATGGTGGCGCCGGTGATCCCGGCGCTGAACGACTCCGAGATCGAGCGCATCCTGGACGCCGCGGCGCATGCCGGCGTCAGGGAAGCGAGCTACGTGCTGCTGCGGCTGCCGCTGGAGGTCCGCGACCTCTTTCGCGAATGGCTGATGGCGAACTATCCCGACCGCTACCGGCATGTCTTTACGCTGATCCGCGACATGCGCGGTGGACGCGATTACGATTCCCAGTGGGGAACGCGGATGAAGGGAACCGGACCGATGGCCTGGATGATCGGTCGCCGGTTCGAGATCGCCTGCGAGAAACTTGGTCTGAACAAGCGGCGCGCGAAATTGACGACCGATCATTTCGCAAGGCCGAAGCGCAGCGGGCAGCAGCTCAGTTTGTTCTAGCAGCGAAGATTAAGTGAGAATGACATGGGTAAAAATCTGCCTGCACCGGTTCCGCGGCTCACGGTCGTTACGCTCGGCGTCAATGACATGCGCGCCAGCATCGCGTTCTATGAAGCGCTGGGCTTTGAGCGGAAATTCAGTGCGACCGGTGAGATTGTCGCATTCTTCGAAACCGGCGGTCCCGTGCTCGGCCTGTTCCCCTGGGGGCAGCTCGCGCAAGACGTCACGCTTCCCGAAAGCCCGCGGCCGCAGGCCTTTCGCGGCACGACGCTCGCATGGAACTGCCGCACGACAGAAGAGGTCGACGCCGTACTGGATTTCGCGATCTCCCAAGGCGCGTCGTTGCTGAAGCCTGCGCATGGCACCGACTATGGCGGTTATTCCGGATATTTCGCCGATCCAGACGGCCATCCCTGGGAAGTCGTGATCGCTCCCAACATCGAGGTCGGCGACGACAGGCGCGCGCACTTGCCGGATTAGGCTTGCAATAGATACGCGATGAGCGCGCCGTTCTGTTGAGAGCGGTGAAATGCCGGTCGTGAATCGAGTTCCCGGTTGCGTCGCAGGTCTCGCTTGCGCACCATCCCAGCATGATTCGGGAAAAACCTTCGAAAAATCAGGCTAGGCTGCCAAAGGGCGTGATCGCGGTGGTGCCGCCGAGCTTTCGCCGCGAGCGCGCGCTGATCAAGCGCGGGGTCTGGCCGGTCGCCGGCTGCGACGAGGCCGGGCGCGGTCCACTGGCGGGTCCGGTGGTGGCGGCAGCCGTGGTGCTCGATCCCAAACGGATCCCGAAGGGGATCGACGATTCCAAGCGGCTGACCGCCGAGCGCCGCGAGGAACTGTTCGAGGAGATTTGCGCGACGTCGTCATTTGCGGTGGCCTTTGCCTCGCGTGCGCGAATCGATCGCGACAATATCCTGCGGGCGTCGCTGTGGGCGCTGGCGCGCGCGGTGCATGCGCTGCCGGAAATACCGAAGCATGTGTTCGTCGATGGCCGCGACAAGCTCGATACGCAGTGCGACTGCGATGCCGTGATCGGTGGCGACGGGCTGGTGATGTCGATCGCGGCAGCGTCGATCATCGCCAAGGTAACGCGTGACCGCCTGATGCGCGCGCTGGCGCTGGATTGCCCCGGCTATGGTTTCGAGTCGCACAAGGGTTACGCCGTGCCGGAACATCTGGAAGCGCTGAATCGGCTTGGACCCAGTGTGTATCACCGCAGTTTCTTTGCGCCCGTGGTGGCCGCGCGGGAAAAACATCAGCCGGCGATGATCGATAGCGGTGTCATCGCCATCGAAACCAGGATCGAAGTCGAGGTTTCAACTGAAATCTAACGCCAGTTGCTTCGGCAGCTCGCGCGTTTTATCACATGTCGGGGATCGAACAGGGGCCGCCACGGCTGGCCCCGATCAGTTCGAGGCGGGCACTCAGGCGGTTCATGCGTTTCACCTCGCTGATTATCGAACTGATTCGCGCCCGGCCGCGGCTGATCGTCTGGCATGTCATCCTGTTTCAGGCGGCGCTGTGGCTCATTGTGCCGCTGTTGCTGTATCGCAGCCCTCCCGGTGATCTTGCGACCGTGCTCGCCTATGGCCGGGAATACCGGGTGGGCACCGAGCTTGGGCCGCCGCTGGCGTTTTGGCTCGCCGACATCGCGTTTCGTGCCGCGGGCAATCATATCTTTGGTGTCTATCTGCTGGCGCAGCTTTGCTCGATCGCCGCGTTCTGGACGTTATATCTGCTGGCGCGCGCCGTCGTCGGCGGACAACAGGCGGTGCTCGCGGTCCTGCTGACGATGACGGTCGTGGCCTTCAGTTCGCCCGGTGTCGATTTCGGTCCCTTGGTGCTGGCGCGCCCGCTGTGGGCGCTGTTGCTGCTGCATTCCTGGCAATTGATCGGGCAGGGCCGCCGCAATGCGTGGTTCGCATGGTCGATTGAGGCCGGTTTGTTATTGCTGACAACCCCGGCTGCAGTCGGCCTGTTGATCCTGGTCGCGGGCTTTGCCATTGCCACGGCGCGTGGCCGCCGCACGCTGATGTCCTTCGATCCGCTGTTTGCGCTGCTGGTGATTGTCGTGCTGGCGCTGCCCTATCTGATCTGGCTGATCCGCGCCGATACCCTGGCGCTGCCGCATCTGCCGGCGCTTGCGGAGTTGAGCGCAAGAGCCGCGCATGGCGGTGGCTTGCTCGGTCGGCTGCTGCTGGCAATGTTCGGTATCGTGCTGCTGGTCGTGCTCAACTCCGGCTGGTTTACGCGCGATGCCGATGACGCCCCGATCATCTATCGGCCGCCGGTCGAGCCGCTGGCGCGCAATTTTGTCTATTTCTTTGCGATCGCCCCCGCGCTGGCCGGAAGCCTGATCTCGGGTCTGTTCGACCTTGATCGTGTCGTTGGCGGGGCGGGAATCGCGCTGATGATGTCGGGGCTGGCCGTGATCGTCGCGGCCGGTGATTTGATCCAGCTGCGGCGTCATCGCGTCCTGCGCGCGGTGTGGGCGGCTGCGATCGGCGTTCCCGCGGTCGCCGTTGTTGTCGGATCGATTTTTCTACCCTGGACCGGCGGCGGCGAGGTGGCGACGTCACTGCCGGCGACCGCGATCGGACATTTCTTCGGCGATAGTTTCGAGCGGCGCACCAACCAGCCGTTACGGGCGGTGACTGGCGATGCCGAGCTTGCCAGCCTGATCTCGCTGGACCCGGGGCGACCGCATTTGTTTCTCGACGCTGCGCCGGAACGCACGCCGTGGCTGACGCAGGAAAAATTCTACCAGACCGGCGGGGTCGTGGTCTGGCGGGCTGCCGACACCGTCGGCTCGCCACCGGCCGACATCGCGCAGCATTTCCCGGATCTGGTGCCCGAAGTGCCGAGGGTGTTCGACCGGTTGGTGAACGGCCGCCAGCCCTTGCTGCGGGTCGGTTGGGCGATCGTGCGGCCGAAGGCGGTGGCGTCATTGCAGGGCAGCGGGGCGACGCAAAACGCCGCCCGATGACAGGCTCCGCAAGGCAATCCAGAATCCCGATTTGGAAAGTAGCGGGATTGCTTCGTGGCTTTGCGCCTCGCAATGGCGGAAAGCACTCTCAGGACGACGGTGGCGCCTGCTCCAGCACTTTGGCGATCGAGCGCAGATCCTGCCAGGCCATGCGCTTGTAGGACGGCGAGCGTAATAGATACGCCGGATGGAACGTGGCCAGCGCGCGGATCACGCGCGTGCCGGTATCATAGTCGAACCATTTGCCGCGGGTCCGCATGATGCCTTCGCGGGTCGAAAGCAAGGTCTGGGTCGAGGGATTGCCGAGTGTGACCAGCACATCCGGGTTCACCAGTTCGATTTGCCGCTGGATGAACGGCAGGCAGATTTGCGTCTCCTGCGGCGTCGGCGTGCGGTTGCCGGGCGGCCGCCACGGAATGACGTTGGCGATGTAGGCTTGGCTGCGATCGAGCCCGATCGCTGACATCATGCGGTCGAGCAACTTGCCTGAGCGCCCGACGAACGGCAGGCCCTCGATATCCTCATCGCGTCCCGGGGCTTCACCAACGAACATCACGCGCGCCTGCGGATTGCCGTCGGCAAACACCAGCCGCGTGGCGGTATGTTTCAGCGCGCAGCCGTCGAATTTTTCCAGCAGCGCACGCAGCGCTTCGAGCGAAGGCGCAGTCCGCGCCGCTTCCCTCGCCGAGGAGATCGCGGCCTCGGGCGCAGGTGGCGCGTCGGCTCGCGCGACTGGAATCGCGACAGGAGCCGTCCTGACCGGTTTTGGCAGCGCCGGCTCGCTCGCGGCCGGGACGATGTCGGGATCGGCGAGGCGATTGACGGGTTCCTCCGCCAGCGCGCAATCGACTCCGGCCTCCAGATAAAAGGCGAGCAATTGCCTGATGGTAGGGGCGGGATCAGGCGTCATGGCGGAAGCTTTGCGGCATCGGCCCAATCTAGGATGCATTGCGTCATGACGAAACACCTCAAGAGGCATTTCCATGTTGTTCTTCCGGTAAAAATCGGAAACAACGGGCTCTTAGACGCGTTCTCAACCGGGCTGAGACCAGATCATGAGCACCGAAGAACTACCGCCGCGTGAGTCCATGGAATTCGACGTCGTGATTGTCGGCGCCGGGCCGTCCGGCCTGTCGGCTGCGATCCGGCTGAAGCAGCTCAATGCCGATCTCAGTATCGTCGTGGTGGAAAAAGGGTCGGAAGTCGGCGCCCACATTCTGTCCGGCGCGGTGATCGACCCGGTGGCGCTCGACAGACTGATTCCGGACTGGCGCGAGGACGCCGACTGTCCGCTGAAAACCCAGGTCAAGGATGACCGGTTCTACTGGATGACGGCGGGCGGCGCGATCCGGCTGCCGAACTTCATGATGCCGCCGCTGATGAACAACCATCATTGCTATATCGGCTCGCTCGGCAATGTGTGCCGCTGGCTGGCGCCGAAAGCCGAAGCGCTCGGCGTCGAGATTTATCCGGGCTTTGCCGCGACCGAGGTGCTGTACGATGAAAAGGGCGCGGTGCGCGGCATTGCCACCGGCGACATGGGCATCGCCAAGGATGGCTCCCACAAGGACTCGTTCACGCGCGGAATGGAATTGCTCGGCAAATACACGCTGTTCGCCGAAGGCGCGCGCGGCAGCCTGACCAAGCAGCTGATCGCGAAGTTCGCTCTCGATGCCAAAAGCGAGCCGCCGAAGTTCGGCATCGGGCTGAAGGAGGTCTGGCAGATCGATCCCGCCAAGCACCAGAAGGGCCTGATCCAGCATTCATTCGGCTGGCCGCTGAACAACTCGACCGGCGGCGGCTCGTTCCTGTATCACTACGACGACAATCTGGTGGCGGTCGGTTTCGTCGTGCATCTCAACTACGATGATCCGTATCTGTCGCCGTTCGATGAATTCCAGCGCTTCAAGACCCATCCATCGATCCGCACGGTGTTCGAAGGCGGTAAGCGGCTCGCCTATGGCGCACGCGCCATCACCGAAGGCGGGTATCAGTCGGTGCCGCGGCTGAGCTTTGCCGGCGGCGCGCTGATCGGTTGCGCCGCGGGTTTTGTCAATGTGCCGCGCATCAAGGGCGTGCATAACGCGATCGGCAGCGGCATGTTGGCGGCTGAACAGGTCGCGGTCGCGCTCGGTGCCGGCCGCGCCAATGATGAGCTTGCCGAATACGAGAATGCGTGGCGCGATTCTGCTGTCGGCAAGGATCTGTACCGGGTCCGCAACGTCAAGCCGCTGTGGTCGAAGTTCGGCACCTTGATCGGCGTCGCGCTCGGCGGCATCGACATGTGGTGCAACACGCTGGGCTTCTCGCTGTTCGGGACGCAGTCGCATGCCAAGCCCGATCGCAAGACGCTGGATCCCGCGAAGGCGCATGCGGCGATCGCGCCGCCAAAGCCGGACGGCAAGCTCACCTTCGACCGGCTGTCGTCGGTTTTCCTGTCCAATACCAACCATGAAGAGGACCAGCCGGTTCATCTGAAGGTCGCCGACATGAACCTGCAGAAGACATCCGAACATGATGTCTATGCCGGGCCGTCCAATCGCTATTGCCCGGCGGGCGTTTATGAATGGGTCGAGGAGGCTTCAGGGCCCCGTTACGTCATCAACGCCCAGAACTGCGTCCATTGCAAAACCTGCGACGTCAAGGATCCGAACGGCAATATCACCTGGGTTCCCCCGGAGGGCGGCGGCGGGCCGAATTACGAGGCGATGTGACCACGATTGCGTGAGGCTGCGCCCAAGGGCGCGGCTTTCGGTCACGATACCGCCACACTGCAAGCGTTTTGAGGCGAAGCTGGCTTAAATCGGCGGTCATCGGGCCTTTCTGCCGATCGATTGGCCACCGGTATCCTTGACCCGTATCCTTGCGGTTAAACGCCAAACGCGGCATTGTCTCAGGGCTTGATGCCGACGATAGGGTTCGCATTCGAGATTGCCCGTAACATCCTGCAACGAAATCCTGGAGCTAGGCGAACCGTGATGTTTTCCATTCGTTTCAACCGCTGGACGATTGCTGCACTCTCCTTCGCCGTGTTCGCGCTGCCCGGATCGCTTTCGGCGCAGACCCCGGATCATCCCTCCGACAACTCGGCGCAATTCCCCACCAGCCACGATTTGAAAGCGCTGACGATGTCGGGCAGCTATCTGGCCGCCCGTCATGCCAGCGTGGAACGGGACGCCAGTTCCGCGGCCGCGTTCTATCGTTCGGCGCTTCGGACCGATCCGAAGAACAATGAATTGCTGGATCGCGCGTTCATCTCGTCGGTCGCCGATGGCGATATCGACGAGGCCGTGAAGCTCGCCGACCGTATTCTGACCATCGACAAATCCAATCGCGTTGCCCGTCTTGTGGTCGGCGTGCGCGATCTGAAGCTGAAGAAATACGCCAGCGCGCAGCTCAACATCAATCAGTCGATTCGCGGGCCGATCACGGATCTGGTCGCGACGCTGCTGTCGGGCTGGGCCGCCTATGGCGCCGGCGATACCAAGCAGGCGGTCGCCAATATCGACAAGCTGACCGGACCGGAATGGTATCCGCTGTTCAAAGACCTGCACTCCGCCATGATCCTGGAGCTCGCGGGCAAGGAAAAGGATGCCGGCGTGCGGCTTGAGCGGGCCTACAAGCTTGACGATTCCATGCTGCGCGTGGCCGACGACTATGCGCGCTGGCTATCGCGCAACAAGGACGAGCCGGCGGCGAACGCGATCTATGAAGCCTTCGAGAAGAAGGTTCCGCGCCACCCGCTGGTGCTGGAAGGCCTGCGCGAGACCAAGGCCGGCAAGAAATTGCCGCCGCTGGTCGACTCGCCGCAGACCGGCGCCGCCGAGGCGCTGTATGGCATCGGCGCGACGCTGACGCGCCGTGGCGGCGAAGACCTGGCGCTGGTCTATCTGCAGCTTGCGCTTTATCTCGCTCCCAATCATCCGCTGGCGCTGTTGTCGCTGGCCGATCTCTACGAGTCGGTGAAGAAGCCGGCCATGGCGATCAAGATCTATGAGCGCGTGCCGGCCAATTCGGTCCTGAAGCGCAATGCGCAGATCCAGCTTGCGACCGATCTCGATGCCGCCGACCGTGGCGACGAGGCGATCAAGATATTGAAGAGCGTTATCGCCGAGGATCCCAAGGACCTCGAAGCCATCATGGCGCTTGGCAATGTCGAACGCGGCCGCAAGAAGTTCGCCGACTGCACCGAGACCTATTCCAAGGGAATCGACGCCCTGCCGGATCCGAACGACAAGGGCAACACGGTCTATTACTATTATCGCGGCATCTGCGAGGAGCGCTCCCACCAGTGGCCCAAGGCTGAAGCAGACATGCGCAAGGCGCTCGAGCTGCAGCCCGATCAGCCGCATGTGCTGAACTATCTCGGTTATTCCTGGATCGATCAGGGCATCAACCTCGACGAAGGCATGAAGATGATCAAGCGTGCCGTCGATCAGCGTCCTGACGACGGCTACATCGTGGACTCCCTGGGCTGGGCCTATTATCGCATCGGCAATTACGACGAAGCGGTAAAAAACCTCGAGCGCGCGGTCGACCTCAAGCCCGAGGATCCGACCATCAACGACCATCTCGGCGATGCCTATTGGCGCGTCGGCCGCACGCTGGAAGCGAAATTCCAGTGGGCTCATGCCCGCGACCTGAAGCCCGAACCGGATGACCTGCCCAAGATCGAGGCCAAGATCCAGAACGGCATGCCCGATGACACGTCGTCCGCGGCCTCCGCCGACAAGAAAAAGGAAGACGGCAAGGGCGGCTGAGCGAAGGCTTGTCGAAGACACCAGCGTTCCGGCTCCAACATTCGCAATTCCCGAATGTTGGAGCCGGAAGACGTTAGGGCTATATAATTTTAATGCAGTTTTGGATTTGAAGCTCGTTATGACGACGCGCGAAAATATTGAACCGGATGTCAAATCCGCCGCGCCGGCGCTGATGGAAGCTGGACGCGCCAAGGTCAACCTGACCTTGCGGGTGGTTGGACGCCGCGTCGACGGTTATCACGATCTCGAAAGCGTCGTGGCGTTCGCCGATTGCGCCGACCGCCTCAGCCTGACGCCCGGATCCGGACTGGGTCTCAAGACCACCGGGCCGCTTGCCGAGGCCTGCGGCGAGATGGCCGACAATCTCGTGTTCAAGGCGGCGCAGCTTTTGGCCGAGCGCGTGCCGGATCTAAAGCTCGGCGAATTCGTCCTCGACAAGGTGCTCCCGGTCGCGGCCGGAATCGGCGGCGGATCGGCCGATGCCGCGGCGGCGCTTCGCCTGCTGGCCCGGTTGAATGGCCTTGCGCTCGACGATGAGCGCTTGCGCGACGTCGCGTTGCTGACCGGCGCCGATGTGCCGGTGTGCCTGGCCTCGCGCGCCTGCGACATGACCGGTGTCGGTGAAAACCTGCTGCCGCTGAACTTGCCGAAAATGGCCTGCGTGATGGTCAATCCGCGCGTTGCGGTAGCGACCAAGGACGTATTTCGAGCGCTGGGTTTGCGGAACGGCGAGTTGCTGGTCGGCGCCACCGATGTGATCCAGGCTCCCGCATGGCCGGAAGACAGCTCCTTGGTTGACGACTGGATCGAAGCGCTCACTGCCGTCAGCAATGATCTGGAAGCGCCGGCCATGCGCATTCAGCCTGTCATCGCTGAGGTGTTGTCGGCGCTAGGCGAAGCGAAGGGATCGCGGCTGGCGCGGATGTCGGGCTCGGGCGCGACCTGTTTTGCGATCTTC
This sequence comes from Bradyrhizobium canariense, assembly GCF_900105125.1. Taxonomy (NCBI): domain Bacteria; kingdom Pseudomonadati; phylum Pseudomonadota; class Alphaproteobacteria; order Hyphomicrobiales; family Nitrobacteraceae; genus Bradyrhizobium; species Bradyrhizobium canariense. The sequence goes on from NZ_LT629750.1 coordinate 6,974,838, forward strand.
GGGGACGATGCCGCGGCGCAACGCGCGGCGCAGAACATCCTGCTCGCTCACCCCAATTGGTGGGTCCATGCGGGTACGCTGAGTTAAAGCGCGAACGACTGCGTCGGCGCGGCTCCATCAAAACACACCTAGTCGTCTAGCATCTTCCGACGAGATGCTCTTTGCCGTGTCTGCAATCCACGCCAAACGTCACGTTAACTGACCCACGATTGCTGACCGAGTTGGTTGCGGGCTTGTCAGGAGCCAAAAACGAAAAGCGCACCGAAGATAATGAGCGAAACACCCGATCCGATGCTGATCCATATAAACGACGGTCCGTATTTTTCCCCCGCGGATCTGACAAGCCAAAAAGACAGGATCGAAAGCGGGAGCGTGTATTCGAGTCCGATACGGGAAGTCAGGATGACCGAGACCGCAGTTGGAAAGTAATATTCGGGATTCCTGGTGGATGGCGCCGCCGCGGCCGAAGGGATATCGAAAAAGGAGACTGATATGATGTACAGACCGATAAAAATCAGGATTGGCGTCACAGCGACAGGGGAGAGATACCTATCTATCGGGATTTGATGCCCCGAAAATTGTCCGATCACTAGGACAATGAAGACCAGCGCGAAAAGACTGGCGGCCCAATATCCCACCGCGGAAGAATATTCTCCGGTCTGACCAAAGCTCTTCAGTATCTGATTTTCAGCGTAGTAAATGGTCGGCGTTGTTCCAAACAGCGGCGCCAGCGACGCGAAAACACCGTCATTCCGATATCCCAGTTTGACGGCTTTATCCCGTGCACTTTGATATCCCTTTGGAGCCGTTTCCGTTCCATCCGTAGCAACGTCTTCCAATTTTTCGGGCAGTACTTCGCTTGGCGTGCCTGGAATATCGGAGATCACGATGAACCAGACGGTGGCGGCAAACAGCAGAATGAGCATGCAGACGTTGAAATTAATGTGCCAGCTGGTCCGTACGATGGGCTCCAACCACAGAATCGAAACCTGGCTGGTTTCCGGCAATGCGGAAATGTAGTCTGGCTGAAACAGCCAGAGATAGCTGGACATCAGAACCACAACAAACACGAATTCCAGGTGCATGATAAACTGAAGAGCGGACAGTGCGCTCCTCGAATTGTTTTCGATTGATCTTCGGATGAGGAAGAACAGCACCAGGAATACGACGCCGATGGCGACTGCCATTCCGGCACCACGCGGTTCGAGATGAAAAGACTCCTCGGCCTTCTTGAATATATCAAACCCTTCCTTGACGAGAAGCGCGCCGATTCCGGCCTTAGCGCCCTTCTTTACGGACTCGGGAAGGTCCTTGACGATTTGATCCCGCCAATCAGTAAAGAACGACGTGACGGCGACCGCGAGCCCAGCAATGACACAGGCGACCATTGCGTGTCGCCAATCAATAACGTGGTCCGAATTCAACACGAAGTTTTTGACGAAAATGCTGATGCCGATGGCGGGAGCAATCATGAGTCCGGTTTTCGTAAAGAAGGCGCCCGAAAAATTGCCGACGATGATTGCCAGGAAGGTACCTAACAGCGCGGCTGAGACGGGTACGCCAATCTCCCTCAAAATATCGGGATTGGCGCCGAGCACGTAGTACATCGAGAAAAACAGGGCGAAGCCTGCCCACATCGGCTTCTCGCTAATGAACTTCATTTGAATTAGCCCCTCTGAATGGCATTCGGGCTCAACAATTCACAAAATAGTCGCAGGCGAAAATAGCAATCAAAGATTGTTCTGGAATACAACATTCATTTGTTGGATGCGCAAGCCGCCACATAAAAATTCACAATTGGCGGGTCGCGACCCTTGCTGCGCAGCGAGATCTAATGCGACCTGGCCAAACAGAACGCCACCACCTGCTCGAGCGCCGCCTTCATCGGAGAGGCCGGAAACAGCGCCAGCGCGTCGACCGCCATCGCGCCGTAATGCTGGGCGCGGCTAAGGGTGTCTTCCAGTGCACGGTGTTTGGTCATCAGGCCGATGGCGTGATCGAGATCGCCATCGCCGATCTCGCCGCGTTCCAGCGCGTTGGCCCAGAAGGCGCGCTCGCTGTCGTTACCGCGGCGGAACGCCAGCACCACCGGTAGCGTGATCTTGCCCTCACGGAAATCGTCGCCGATGTTCTTGCCGAGCTTGGCGGCCTTGCCGCCGTAGTCCAGAACGTCGTCCACCAGCTGAAATGCAATGCCGAGATTCATGCCGACCGAACGGCACGCGGTTTGTTCGGCCTTCGGGCGATTGGCGAGAACCGGGCCCACCTCGCAGGCTGCCGCGAACAGCTCGGCGGTCTTGCCTCTGATCACGGCGAGATATTCATCTTCCGTGGTGGCGGTGTTCTTGGCCGCGGCGAGCTGCATGACCTCGCCCTCGGCGATCGTTGCCGCGGCGGAGGACAGGATATCGAGTGCGCGCAGGGAGCCGACCTCGACCATCATGCGAAACGCCTGGCCGAGCAGGAAGTCGCCGACCAGCACGCTGGCTTCGTTGCCCCACAGCATCCGCGCCGACAACTTGCCGCGCCGTAATTCGCTCTCGTCGACCACGTCGTCGTGCAGCAGGGTCGCGGTATGCATGAACTCGACGGAAGCCGCGAGCTTGATGTGGCCGTCGCCGGAATAGCCGGTGAGGCCGGCCATCGCCAGCGTCAGCATCGGGCGCAGCCGTTTTCCCCCTGACGAGATCAGGTGGTTGGCGACCTCCGGGATCATGGTCACTTCCGAGCCGGTCCGGGACAGAATGGTCGCGTTGACGCGCTCCATATCGGCGGCGACAAGTTCGACCAGCTGATCAATCGAAGCGTTCGAGGGGCTCTCGAAAGGTACAATAACCGCCACGCCGGTCTCCACATTTGCCCAATTCGCACTATGCTTGGGTATAACAATAGAAAGTGCGGCGTAGCGCGGCAAGGGCATCCAGCGGTTGACTTGCGCCGCGCGGCTGCCACGCCGGTCGACAAAGGAGAGCCTGAGAGTGCGGGAATTGGTTCGGACCAACGATATCGTGCTGGTTTCGGCTGTCGGCGCGCTGCTTGATGGCGCAAACATCCATCATTTGGTGCTGGATCAGAACATGAGCATTATCGAGGGCTCGCTCGGGGTGCTTCCCCGCCGGATTTTGGTCCATGAGGACGACAATCTCGAGGCGCGCCGGCTTCTCAGCGACGCCGGGCTGTCCCACGAACTGCGGGCCGATGACTGAGCCGCCAGGTGAATTCACCGAGGATGCGTTTCTTGGCGGGCAGTTGCGCCTGCGGCAGCCCCGATCGGGCCATCGCGCGGGCCACGACGCCATGCTGCTGGCCGCGGCGACTGCGGTGCAGTCAGGCCATCGCGTGGTTGATTTTGGCGCCGGGGTCGGCGCCGCGGGCCTGGCGGTGGCCAGGCGCGTGGCTGGAATCAGGCTTGCCTTGGTCGAGATCGACGAGATGCTCGCGGGCCTCGCGCGGGACAATGCCAGCTCAAATGCGATCGCGGCTGAAATCATCGTGCTCGACGTGACGGCCGGCGCCGATGCATTCGTCGCGGCGGGCCTGCCTCCCGACAGCGCCGACGCCGTGCTGATGAATCCGCCGTTCAACGACCCCGCGCGGCACCGCGCCTCGCCGGAAAAGACCCGTGAAATTGCCCATGTTGCGACCGCTGAGACGCTTGAGAGCTGGATTCATGCGGCGCGGCGGATGCTGAAATCCGGCGGTGCGCTCACCTTGATATGGCGGGCGGACGGCCTTGCCGAGGTGCTGGCGGCGCTCGATCGCGGGTTCGGCAGCCTGGCCATTCTGCCGGTTCACGGTGATCCCGCAGCGCCTGCTATTCGGGTGCTCGTTCGCGCCGTGAAGGGTGGCAAGGCGCCGACGCGTATATACGCCGCGCTGATGCTCAATAATGAGTCAGCAGCGCCCAATAAACAGGTGCAAGACATTCTCGCTGGAAAAGGGGTATTGCCATTGGCTAACCCCTGAAGCCGGTCGCCCGACCGCTCAAGCCTTGATCAGAGCGGCTACTGCGGAAGCCTTTTCGAGCCTTGTTCCGGAGCCGAAGTGAAGTGGATCGCCGTCAGAAGAGAGCCGATTAGCAGCATCAACAGATAGATCTTCATGTCTTTCTCCGCTGCGGCATTGCAGCCCATCCAACAGCTGTAATGCAAAAGGTGTTCCATCGATTCAATGACACTCGCGTGATAAGAAATGGTTAATTTTGAGGTAATGAGATGACAGACCACACGGGCGCTCTTCGGAAATCGCCGGCCATGCTTGACCGGCTCAAGGAACTGATTCCGGCGCGTCTGCGGCGAGGCGTTGCCGTGGTCCCGGTGGTGCGGCTGTCCGGGGTCATCGGCGCAGTGACGCCGCTGCGGCCCGGCATGACGCTCGCCGGTGTTGCCCGGATGCTGGAGCGCGCCTTTGCCACAAAGAATGCCAAGGCGGTCGCGCTGGTGATCAATTCGCCCGGCGGCTCGCCGGTGCAATCGCGGCAGATCTACTTGCGGATCAGGCAACTCGCGGCGGAAAAGAGTCTGCCGGTGCTGGTCTTCGTCGAGGACGTCGCGGCGTCCGGCGGCTACATGATCGCCTGCGCGGGCGATGAGATCTTCTGCGACCCGTCCTCGATCCTGGGATCGATCGGCGTCGTCGGGGGATCCTTCGGCTTTCAGGAATTGATCAAGAAGATCGGCGTCGAGCGGCGGCTCTATACCGCCGGCGCGCACAAGGCGATGCTTGATCCGTTCAAGCCGGAAAATCCTGACGATGTCGCGCGCGTCAAAGCGCTCCAGCACGAAATCCACACGATCTTCATTTCGCTCGTCAAAAAGAGCCGCGGCAGCCGGCTCAAGGGCAGCGAGGATGTGCTGTTCACCGGCGAGTACTGGGCGGGAGAGACGTCCGTCTCGCTCGGCCTTGCCGATGCGATCGGGGATCTGCGCTCGACGTTGCGCGCGCGTTACGGTGACAAGGTGAAGACGCCTGTCATTGCGCCCGCAAGCGGCATGCTGTCGGGTCTGCTCGGCCGGAAGTCGGCGGGCGCGGCCACGCTGACCTCGCTGGATGGCATCACGGGGCTACCGGACGAACTGATCTCGGCGCTGGAAACGCGAGCAATCTGGGCCAAATTCGGGTTTTGAAGGCGGTTCCCCGCGCCATTTAGTCCCAGACAAGTGATTGCAGGCCGGCCCGGCTTGCGCGACAATACGACGGGGGCGTGACGTATGGACGAGGATCGACCGATGCCGCCGCTGATTGCAATCGCTGGTGCCCTGGGTGGACTGGCCGTGGTGCGCTGGGCTTATCGGACAGCCCTTCGGGTCAACAGGGAATTGGAAGAGGCGCGTCTGGCACGCGTCGCCGAGGCTGCGCGAGCGAACGATATTCCGACGCTGCGGCAGGATCCGATCACCGGCGCCTATCGGCCCGGCTGATCGCAAACGATCATTCCCTCGGGAGTTTGCCCTCCAGAATCGCTTGCGCCGGCCTCAGGGTGAGGGCATCACCCCTTCGAGGACCGGCCAGCAAGCTTGGAGGTGGGATCGTTTTACCGAGCCCGTTGGCGTCCGTATGTCACAATCCCGTCGTGGGAGATCACGAACTCCGGAGCGCCAATCTTCGAAAGCCCCAATCATCTTGAGCTCCCGAAGTTCCGCCGTGGTAGCCGTCAATTGCTAACGATCCACAAGCGCGGGCTGCGGCCTTGCCGTGATGGTTAGCGCGGCGTCACCCCGGAGACCGCAATTGTGTCGCGGCCGCGTTTTTCGGGGTAAATCCAGGCCGACATTGCCTTGATTCCCCATTCCCTCGCCGATACGGTCCGCGCTCTTGCAGGACCCGAAAGATTTTCGAACCAACAATGGACGCCATACCGCCCCATATGCGCCCGGAACGCTCGTTCCAGGGCTTTATCCTTGCTCTGCAGCGGTTCTGGGCTGATCAGGGCTGCGTGATCCTGCAACCCTACGACATGGAAATGGGTGCTGGTACCTTCCATCCGGCGACGACATTGCGCGCGCTCGGGCCGAAGCAATGGAATGCGGCCTATGTGCAGCCGTCGCGCCGGCCCAAGGACGGCCGCTACGGCGAAAATCCCAACCGGCTGCAGCATTATTACCAGTTTCAGGTGATCATGAAGCCTTCGCCGCCGAATCTTCAGGACCTCTATCTGAAGTCACTGGCCGCGATCGGCATCGATTCACATCTGCACGATATCCGCTTCGTCGAGGACGATTGGGAAAGCCCGACACTTGGTGCGTGGGGTTTGGGCTGGGAGTGCTGGTGCGACGGCATGGAAGTGTCGCAGTTCACTTACTTTCAGCAGGTCGCGGGAGTCGAATGTGCGCCGGTCGCCGGCGAACTCACTTACGGGCTCGAGCGTCTGGCGATGTATGTGCAGGGCGTCGACCGCGTCTACGATCTCAACTTCAACGGCCGCGACGGCGCCGAGCGCGTCACCTATGGCGATGTGTTCCTGCAGGCCGAGCAGGAATATTCGCGGCACAATTTCGAATATTCCGACACGGCGATGCTGTTCGAGCAGTTCAAGATGGCGGAGCAGGCCTGCCGGAAATATCTCGAAGCCGGCTGGAAGAATGGCGGCAATCAGAAGGAACATCTGATGGCGCTGCCGGCCTATGACCAGTGCATCAAGGCGAGCCACGTCTTCAACCTGCTCGACGCGCGCGGCGTGATCTCGGTGACCGAGCGGCAAAGCTATATCCTGCGCGTTCGCGAACTCGCCAAGGCCTGCGGCGATGCCTGGGTGCACACCGAAGCGGGCAGAGCAAGCTGATGCCCGATCTTCTCCTCGAACTTTTCTCCGAAGAAATTCCCGCGCGGATGCAGGCGAAGGCGGCCGATGATCTGCGCCGCATGGTGACCGACAAGCTGGTGGCCGAAGGGCTGGTCTATGAAGGCGCCAAGGCGTTTGCGACGCCGCGGCGGCTGGCGCTGACGGTGCACGGCATTCCGGCGCGGCAGTCCGACCTGAAGGAAGAGCGCAAGGGCCCGCGCGTCGGTGGCCCGGAGCCTGCGATTGCCGGCTTTCTCAAAGCCACTGGCCTTGCCTCGCTCGACGAGGCTAAAATCCAGCGCGATCCGAAGAAGGGCGATTTTTACATCGCGCTGATCGAGAAGCCCGGCCGCGCCACGCTGGATGTGCTTGCCGACATGCTGCCTGTCATCGTCAGGACATTTCCGTGGCCGAAATCGATGCGCTGGGGCGAGCGCTCGGCGCGTCCAGGCGCGCTGCAATGGGTGCGGCCGCTGCACGCGATCATCGCGACCTTTGGCCTGGAAACCGAAGACCCCGACGTCGTGAAATTTTCCGTCGACGGCATCGAAACCGGCCAGACCACCTACGGCCATCGTTTCATGGCGCCGGCCGCGATCAGCGTGCGCCGCTTCGAGGATTACGAGGCGAAGCTGCTCAACGCCAAGGTCGTGCTCGACCCCGAGCGCCGCAAGGACACCATCGCGACCGACGCCAAGCAGTTGGCGTTCGCGCAAGGTTTCGAACTGGTCGAAGACCAGGTGTTGCTCGACGAAGTGGCTGGCCTCGTCGAATGGCCAGTGGCGCTGATGGGCTCCTTCGACAAGGAGTTTTTGTCGATCCCGGATGAGGTGATCCGCGCCACCATCCGCAACAACCAGAAATGCTTTGTGGTCAGCGATCCCAAAACGAAAAAGCTGACCAACAAATTCATCCTTACCGCCAACATCGAAGCCTCCGACGCCGGCAAGGCCATCGTCGCCGGCAACGAGCGCGTGATCCGCGCGCGATTGAGCGACGCGAAGTTTTTCTATGAGACCGATCTGAAGACGAAACTGGAAGACCGGCTGCCGAAATTCGATTCCATTGTATTTCACGAGAAGCTGGGCACGCAGGGCGAGCGTATCAAGCGGATCGAATTGTCAGCAGCGGAGATGGCGCAACTCGCTGGCGCCGATGTTGAGAAGGCGAAACGTGCCGCGCATCTGGCGAAGGCGGATTTGGCGACTGAAGTGGTCGGTGAATTCCCCGAATTGCAAGGCTTGATGGGGAAATATTACGCGCTGGCGCAGGGCGAGGATGCCTCCGTCGCCGCCGCAAGCGAGGAGCATTACAAGCCGCAGGGGCCGAATGATCGCGTACCGACAGATCCGGTGAGCGTCGCCGTGGCGCTGGCAGATAAAATCGATACGCTAATCGGCTTCTGGGCCATCGATGAGAAGCCGACGGGGAGTAAAGACCCTTATGCCTTGCGCCGTGCAGCCTTGGGGGTGATTCGCATTGCGATCGAGCGTGAGATTGATCTGTACCCACGCGGCCTTCTCGAAAAGCGGATAAAAAGAGTTCGCCCAGATCTTTCTGATGTCGCGATTTCTGAAATTGGCGATTCATTCCAGACCTTCTTTGAGGACCGTCTCACTGTTCAGCTTCGCGATCAGGGCGCTCGACATGATCTCGTCGACGCTGTGCTTGGGCTTGGCAGCGGTGAGGTGGGCCTTTTATCGATCGTCCGCCGCGTCGAGGCGCTCGGCAAATTCCTCGATACCGATGATGGCAAGAACCTGCTTGCCGGCACCAAGCGCGCCAGCAATATCCTCTCGATCGAGGAGAAGAAGGACAAGCGCAGCTTTGACGGCGCGCCGGATGAGGCGCTCTACAGGCTCGACGAGGAAAAGGCGTTAGCGAAGGCGATCGATCAGGTGAAGGCGGAAGCAGGTAGCGCCGTAGCCAGGGAAGATTTTGCTGCCGCGATGAGTGCGATGGCGAAGCTGCGTCCGGCGGTTGATGCGTTCTTCGACAAGGTCAAGGTCAATGACGATGACCCGAAGGTGCGTGAAAACCGCCTGAAGCTGTTGAATGAAATCCGCGCGGCGACGCGGGCCGTGGCGGATTTTTCCAAGATCGAAGGCTGACCCCATGGATCGCGAGACGCTCGCCGCCTACGACAATGAGGCGACAGCGTTCGCGAATGAGTGGCACGCGCAGCCAACCCCGGTCGATCTCCAGGACATCGTCGCGCGCTTCTTCGTCAAGGGCGGGGCGACTGCTGATATCGGCTGCGGCAGCGGCCGCGAGGTGGCCTGGCTGAATGCGAATGGTTTTCCGGCCGTTGGCTTCGATGCCTCGGAAGGCCTGCTGGCCGAGGCGCGCTCGCGGTACCCGCATCTGGGTTTCGCGCATGCGGAGTTGCCCGATCTCAACGGTATCGACGCCAGCCGCTACGACAATGTGCTTTGCGAAACCGTGATCATGCACCTTGATCGCGCGCTGATCGCGCCCTCGGTTCGTCGCATGTTCGATATCGTCAAGCCCGACGGTGTTCTCTATCTGAGCTGGCGGGTTATCGATGGCGCCGATGTGCGCGACGCGCATGGCCGGCTGTACGCCGCGTTTGACGCCTCGCTGGTGCTGACGGAACTGACGGCGGCAGCGCTGTTGCTTGACGAAGAGGTCGTCAGCGCCTCTTCCGGCAAGAAGATTCGCCGACTCGTCGTAAAGAAATAAATCCTGAGCTTTATTTGACGCATTTTCGTGCGCGGGCCGCGATCTTCACCTCGCTCGATCACACTATTTCAAAAATGAAAAGCCCCTCCCGGCGGGGAGCCCGGGCGAGGCCTTCATATCCGGTCGCGGCGGGGCGCCCGGACAACGGTTTTGCGCGAGCTGGTTTACTCGACGATCTGAACGATGCGCCGCGAGCGCGGTTCGACCAGCACGGTCTCGCCATTGACCACGGTGTAGCGGTAGGGCGTCACGCCGTATGTTTGCGGCACGTCGTAATAGGTCACGCCGGCTTCCGGCAGGATTCCGCCGACGACAACGCGATCGGGGATGGTGTAGTTCGGTACGTGTTCGCGGATGATGTATTGGCGAAACGCCGGACGTTGATCGACCGCGATGCCATCGACATCGTCATCAACAACCGCAGGGCCGCCGCGAACGATGCCCGTGGTGATCTCGCTTTGCGCCTGCGCTGCAATCGGTGCCGTCAGGGCGCCCGCGATCGCTGCAATGGCAAGTAGCTTGTTCCGCATGATCAACTCCTTCGCGATGAGCACGCCGGCTTGCACCGGCGATCAATTTCACCCAATTCATCGCGCACGGCATCGTTCCCGAAAAAATGCGAGTCCCGCGGCTGCAATTTTCAGCATTTTTTGTTGGCGCCGGAACCCATTGAAGCCACAAGCGTCTCCTATCGTGGAACCGCATCAGACGGTAAAATGCAGATCCCGATTCGACCTTTCCCCACAGCGCTATCGCGGAGAGATTCTAAATGACCCTCACTGTCGCCCACATTTCACCGATCATCTCCGTGATTGCGGGCCTGCTTATTCTGATTATGCCGCGGCTCCTCAATCTGATTGTCGCGATTTTCCTGATTCTCAACGGTCTGATCGGTCTCGGCCTGCTTAGATGGCTGCATTTGTAAGCTTTGAAACGGGCTTCGCGCCTTGCGCGGAACCGCCCAAAGTGGTGTAAGGCGCGCATCCCTTTCCCCGATCGCGGATTGTTGTAAGTCATGGCCAAAGCCGTAGCGAAGACGAAGAAAACCGCAGCTAAATCAAAGGCATCTGTCCCAGCTCGGGGCAAAGCCGCGCCGCCGGCCACAGCCCGTAAGGCGCTGAAGAAAAGCCCGGCCAAGCCAGCGCCGAAGCCCGCCAAGGCAGTCGCGGCCAAGCCAGCGGCAACAGCGGTGCCATCGGGTAAATGGGTATTCACGTTTGGCGACGGCAAAGCCGAAGGCAAAGCAGGCTTGCGCGATTTGCTTGGCGGCAAGGGCGCCAACCTCGCCGAGATGGCCAATCTCGGATTGCCGGTACCTCCCGGCTTCACCATTCCGACGTCGGTCTGCACTTATTTTTATGCGCACGACAAAACCTATCCGAAGGAATTGAAGGCGCAGGTCGAGAAGGCGCTGGATCATGTCGGCAAGATCGCCGGCAAGACGTTCGGCGACGCCAAGAATCCGCTGCTGGTCTCGGTGCGGTCGGGCGCCCGCGCATCGATGCCGGGTATGATGGACACCGTGCTTAATCTCGGCCTCAACGACAAGACGGTCGAAGCGCTGGCTGAGCTGTCCGGCGATCGTCGTTTTGCCTATGACAGCTACCGCCGCTTCATCACGATGTATTCAGATGTCGTGCTCGGCTTCGAGCATCATCATTTCGAAGACATTCTCGATACGTTCAAGGACGGCCAGGGCTATACGCTCGACACTGATCTCACCGGCGATGACTGGGTCGAACTGGTCGGCCGCTACAAGGACGCGGTAGCGCACGAAACCGGCAAGGATTTCCCACAGGATCCGCACGACCAATTGTGGGGTGCGATCGGCGCGGTGTTTTCCTCCTGGATGAACGCGCGTGCGGTGACTTACCGCCGGCTGCACGACATTCCGGAATCCTGGGGCACCGCCGTCAACGTGCAGGCGATGGTGTTCGGCAATATGGGCGAGACGTCGGCGACCGGCGTTGCGTTCACGCGCAATCCGTCGACCGGCGAGAGCAAGCTGTACGGCGAGTTCCTGATCAATGCGCAGGGCGAGGACGTGGTGGCCGGCATTCGCACGCCGCAAGACATTACCGAGGATGCGCGCAAGGATTCCGGTTCCGACAAGGCATCGATGGAAATCGCGATGCCTGAGGCGTTCAAGGAGCTGACGCGAATCTACACGATGCTGGAAAAGCATTACCGCGACATGCAGGACATGGAGTTCACGGTCGAGCAGGGCAAGCTGTGGATGCTGCAGACACGCGGCGGCAAGCGCACGGCGAAAGCCGCGCTGCGCATTGCCGTCGAGCTTGCCAATGAAGGCCTGATCTCCAAAAAGGATGCGGTGTCGCGGATTGATCCGGCATCGCTCGATCAATTGCTGCATCCGACCATCGACCCCAATGCCAAGCGCGACGTGATCGCCACCGGCCTGCCGGCTTCGCCGGGAGCCGCCGCCGGCGAAATCGTGTTCTCCTCCGACGAGGCCGCCAAGCTGCAGGCAGATGGCCGCAAGGTTATTCTGGTCCGGATCGAGACCAGTCCCGAAGATATTCACGGCATGCACGCGGCCGAAGGCATCCTGACCACGCGCGGCGGCATGACCTCGCACGCCGCCGTTGTCGCGCGCGGCATGGGCAAGCCCTGCGTCTCCGGCTGTGGCAGCATTCGCGTCGATTACGGCCGCGGCACCATGAGCATCGGCTCGCGCACCTTCAAGACCGGCGACGTCATCACCATCGACGGGTCGGTAGGCCAGGTGCTGGCCGGACGCATGCCGATGATCGAGCCGGAAATGTCGGGCGAATTCGGCACGCTGATGAGCTGGGCCGATCAGGTTCGCAAGCTTGGCGTTCGCGTCAACGGCGATACGCCTGATGACGCGCGCACCGCCGTTAAGTTCGGGGCCGAGGGCATCGGGCTTTGCCGCACCGAGCACATGTTCTTCGAGGAAACCCGCATCCGCACCGTGCGCGAGATGATTCTCGCCGAGGACGAGCAGGCGCGCCGCTCCGCGCTGTCAAAACTGCTGCCGATGCAGCGCGCGGATTTCGTCGAGCTGTTTGAGATCATGAAGGGCCTGCCGGTGACGATCCGGCTGCTCGATCCGCCGCTGCATGAATTCCTGCCGCACACCCAGGCCGAGATCGAGGAAGTCGCACGTGCGATGAACACCGATCCGCGGCGGCTGGCCGATCGCGCCCGCGATCTGGCCGAGTTCAATCCGATGCTTGGCTTCCGCGGCTGCCGTCTTGCGATTGCCTATCCGGAGATCGCGGAGATGCAGGCGCGCGCGATCTTTGAAGCCGCGGTCGAAGCCGGCAAGCGCACCGGCAAGGCCGTCGGCCTGGAGGTGATGGTGCCGCTGATCGCGACCAAGATGGAGTTCGATCTGGTCAAGGCGCGCATCGATGCGACCGCGCAATCCGTGATGAAGGAGACCGGCGCCAAGCTGAATTATCAGGTCGGCACCATGATCGAATTGCCGCGCGCCTGCCTGATGGCCGGCGAGATCGCCAAGACCGCCGAGTTCTTTTCGTTCGGCACCAACGATCTGACCCAGACCACCTACGGCATCAGCCGCGACGACGCCGCAGGCTTCCTTGGCACCTATATCGCCAAGGGCATCCTGGAGATCGATCCGTTCATTTCGGTCGATCGCGATGGCGTCGGCGAGCTGGTCAAGATCGGCGTGGCGCGTGGACGCAAGACCCGGCCTGACCTGAAGGTCGGCATTTGCGGCGAGCACGGCGGCGATCCCGCCTCCGTGGCGTTCTGCCACGAGATCGGCCTCGATTACGTCTCGTGCTCGCCCTATCGCGTGCCGATCGCGCGGCTCGCCGCGGCCCAAGCTGCGCTTGGCAAGACTGTCGCCAGCCGGGCCTGAGGTCGTTGACCACCACGACCGTCATTGTGCGAAGCGCAATCTAGACCTCCGTCATTCCGGGATGGTGCGTTGGCACCAGACCTCAGATGTGCAATTGCACATCGGGGAATCTCGAGATTCCGGGTTCGATGCTCTGCATCGCCCCGGAATGACGTGTTGATCCTTACACTGCGCAGTTTCAGGAACTCATAATTCCCCGCCGGCAGAATCCGGGCGCTACAAAATTTTCTTCATCATTTTCGTTGACCGGATATTTACCAATTTGTTCGAGCGCCTGTTTACCAACAATTTTGATGCCGGCGACGAAAACGCAGTCATTCCTTGCGTGTATCCGCTGCGCACCACCGGTTAACTCCCCCGCAACCTAAATTCGATAACACCAAAAAAGATCGAATTGCACGGATGTACTGAATTCGGTCGCGCGTGTGTGTGTAGCGTTGCGTGAGCGTATCGATGTTAGTAGTGCGTAACCGGCCGAAGGGCGCGCGTTTCGCGTTCTTCGGCCTCGGTCTCTGCATCTTCGCGCTGAGTCCGACGGAAATCGGATATCAGGATATTGCATCGCTGCTGGCCCGGCAGCCTGGTGTCGCCGAGCGCTGGCAAAAGCGGGTGTTCTCCGCCGCTAGCACCATCCAGCTCGCCACTTACAGCTTTGGCCGCCCGATCGGCACCTCTTCGCCGCAGGCCGGACTCTATCGGCTGGCGAGCTTCGACAATTCCGGTCTCGACACCGGTTCGCTGACGCGCAATCATCTGCTCCAGGCTCCGCCGCGCTATCAGGCATCTGATTTTCCCAAGGTCGATCGCACCTTGAAGGGCGATCGCCTGGTCAAGGCCCCGCCGCCGGAGGGTGCGGCGCCGGCAAATGCCGCGCCGCCGCTTGAAGATCCGTCGACATCCAATGCCTCGGTGGTGGGTCAGAAGACCGCCGCGGCCGCATCGTTCGGCGATCGTCTTCCGCTCGATCCGGAACTTCAGGAAGCGCTGAGTGCTCCGCCGCTTCCGCAATATGATGTTTCATTGTCGCTCGAAGCCCAGCCGCTCGACGATCTGAAAGTTGCCCCCGACACCATTCCGCTGGAATCCGCAACCCCGCATGACGGTTTCTCGGTGAAGACCGCGAGCCTGTATTTCGGCAGCTCCTCGCTTGGTGCGGCGGCGGAGAGCATGGAGCGCTGGGAGCCCGGCGAAGAGCCGATGGTTGTCGCACCGGGCGCGGCCGATCCCGACATGAAGGTGGCGTCGCTGCCGTCGACCGCGGACGAGAGCTCCGCGATCGGAGAGAATGGCGAAAGCGTCGCCGCCAAGGGCGAAGTCAACGCCGACAATCAGCGGATCAAGACGCCGGCCGAACGGCTCGGCCTGCTCGACGAAAAATCACGCGCCAAGTCGGAGAAGTGCCTGGCTGAAGCGGTTTACTTCGAAGCCCGCGGCGAAGCCGTACGTGGCCAGATCGCGGTGGCGCAGGTGGTGCTGAACCGCGCATTCTCGGGCTTCTACCCGACCACGGTGTGTGGCGTGGTTTACCAGAACAAGAACCATCACATGGCGTGCCAGTTCACCTTCGCCTGTGACAACGTCGCCGACGTCGTGCGCGAGCCCGACATGTGGGATCGCGCCAAGCGGATCGCGAAGGCGATGCTCGACGGCCAGCTCTGGCTGCCGGAAGTCGCGAAATCGACCCACTACCATGCCTATTGGGTGCATCCGTCCTGGGTCAGCGAGATGAAGAAGACCTACAAATTCGGCGTCCACACCTTCTATCGGCCGCGGGCCTGGGGTGACGGCAGCGACGCGCCAAGCTGGGGAACGCCGGCGCAGACCGCGGAAATTTCGGCGGAACTGGCGGAAGCCGCCAAGAGCACCGCCGAGCAGTCTGAAACCACGGTACGGCGCTAGCGTGATTTAGAAGCTCTACACTGGTGCCAACGCTCCATCTCCCACTGGGAGAGGTGACCGAATTCGCGCATTGCGATTCTAAACGGGTTTCCCGCTCACGCATCGATATCGAGCGCTACGTCGAAATTCGGCGCCGAATGCGTGAGCGCGCCGGACGAGACATAATCCACGCCAGTGGCTGCGATCTTCGCGATCGTTGCCTGCGTGATGCTGCCGGAAGCCTCCAGCACGACGCGCCCTTTGGTCAGGTTCACGGCCTCGGTCAAGGTTGCGATATCCATATTGTCGAGCAGGACCACATCCGCGAGCCCGGTATCGAGCACCTCGCGCAGTTGCGCCAGCGTATCGACCTCGATCTCGACCTTCACCAGATGTCCGATATGCGCCCGTGCGCGTTCAAGCGCGGGCCTGACGCCGCCGGCGACCGCGACATGGTTGTCCTTGATCAGGATCGCGTCGTCGAGCCCGAAGCGATGGTTGAAGCCGCCGCCACAGCGCACGGCATATTTCTCGAGCGCCCGCAGCCCGGGCGTGGTCTTGCGGGTGCAGCAGATGCGTAATTTGGTGCCGGCGGTGTGGCGGACATAATCGGCGGTAAGCGTGGCGACGCCGGAAAGCCGGCCGACGAAGTTCAGCGCGGTGCGCTCGCCCGCCAGCACGGCGCGTGCCGGCCCTGAAATCGTCAGCACATGCGTGCCGGCGGCGACGGCCGCGCCGTCGCGCGCATGCGCCTCGATGCCGAGATCCGGCGACAGCTTTTGAAAAATCGCAACCGCGAGCGGCAAACCCGCGATCACGCCGGACTGCCGGGCAACCATCACGGCGTGGGCACGAGCGCTCTCGGGAATGGTAGCCATCGAGGTGATATCGCCGGCGCGGCCGAGATCCTCATTCAATGCGCGTTGCACGGCTTCGTCGATCGCGAGCGGCGACAGAAATGCTTCCGGATAGAACAGCGAGTTGGGGGTCGTCATGATGCGTACCTTATCTTGTTATCTGTTAAGCGGTGATCGGCTGCGCGGAGCGCGCTGGCGCGGGCTCGGTCAGCGAGGCCGCGACGTCGCGTGCGGCCGCCAATGTTGTCATGGTGCGATGCGCCAGCGTCGGCTTCTCGGTCGGATAGTCCGAACGGTATTGCGCGCCGCGGCTTTCGCGCCGCGCCCATGCCGATGTCGCGACCAGGAGCGCCGTGGTTGCCATATTGCGCAGCGCGATATTGCCGGTGTCGCGCTCGATCGCCGCGAACGCGCGCACGGCTTCCGCGAGCTGCTCACCATCGCGGATCACGCCGACATGCGAGGTCATCATCGCCCGAAGATTGGCCTCGATCAGTGGCGGCATCGCGCAATTTCGCGGCGGGATCGAAGCCTCGGGCAGGCGGGATGAAGCGGGAGCGGTGCTGCCGTCGATATCCTCCGCAATGCGCGCGGCGTAGACCACGGCCTCGAGCAGGGAGTTCGACGCCAGCCGGTTGGCGCCATGCGCGCCTGTCGAAGACACTTCGCCGCCGGCCCATAATCCCTTCAGCGACGTGCGGCCATTCACATCCACGGCGATGCCGCCCATGTGATAGTGCGCGGCCGGCGCCACCGGGATCGGCTGTTTCGACGGATCGATGCCCGCGGACAGGCAGCTTGCATAGACGGTCGGGAACTTCTCGGCGAAATGGTTGCCGAGCGAAGTGGTGGCGTCGAGGAACGCGCCACGGCCCGCGGCGATTTCCGCAAACACCCCGCGTGCCACGATATCGCGCGGTGCGAGCTCGGCGAGCCTGTGCCGCGCCAGCATGAAGCGCTCGCCACTCGCGTTGATCAGCGTCGCGCCTTCGCCGCGCAAAGCTTCCGTCGCCAGCGGCGCCGGATCGCGGCTGACCATGATCGCTGTGGGATGAAATTGCACGAATTCCGGATCGGCGATCACGGCGCCGGCACGCGCGGCGATCGCAAGCCCGAGGCCGCTGGCTTCGGGCGGATTGGTCGTCACGGCATAGAGATGCCCGATACCGCCGGTCGCCAATACCACCGTGCGCGATGCGATGATAAGTGGCCTGGCAGCGACGTCGCCGGCTTTACGCAGTTGAAGTCCGGTGACGGCGTCGTCATCGGTCAGGAGCGCTTCAGCAACATAGCCTTCGATCACCCGGATCGAAGGCGTCGCGCGCACGGCTTCGATCAACGCGGTGATGATCGCCTTGCCGGCCATGTCGCCCTGCACATGCACGATGCGTCGTGCCGAATGTGCCGCTTCCTGGGAGACTGCGAGCTTGCCTTCGAGGTCGCGATCGAACGGGACGCCATAATGCAGGAGGTCGCGGATGCGCGCACCGGCTTCCCGCGCCAGTCCGAGTGCAACCGTCTCATCGACGAGGCCGGCGCCGACCGCGACCGTATCGGCGGCGTGTGCCTCCGCACTGTCGCCTTCTGCAACCGCCGCAGCGATCCCGCCTTGCGCCCATGCGGTCGAAGCGCCTTCGCCGAGCGGGCTCGCGGAAATCACGGTAACCGGACGCGGCGCCAGTTTGAGCGCGCAGAACAGCCCGGCGAGGCCTGCGCCGACGATGACGACATCGCCGGTGGTGGGGATGAGATCATCAATTTGGTTTTGCATTTTCGTTTCCCACTATTTGTCGTCCTCGCGAAAGCGGGGACCCATACGCCGTGCCGTCTCTGCTAATCGGCGTGATTGCCGCGGCCTCCCGTTGACGACGGTGTGTTTTAATTTTTCAGATTGATCATCCGCTCGACCGAACGGCGCGCCTTGTCGGCGATCATGGGATCGATGGTCACTTCCTCACGCAGGTAGACCAGGCTGTCCAAGATCTTGGGCAGCGTGATCCGCTTCATGTGGGGGCACAAATTGCACGGCCGTACCATCTCGACATCGGGCAATTCGGCCTGCACGTTGTCGGCCATCGAGCATTCGGTGATCATCACCACGCGCTTGGGATGCTTGTTGCGAACCCAGTTGATCATGTGCGCGGTCGAACCGGTGAAATCGGCTTCAGCGAGCACGTCGGGCGGGCACTCCGGATGCGCGATGATCTGCACCGACGGATCGGCCTCGCGATAGGCGCGCAATTCGTCGCCGGTAAAGCGCTCATGCACTTCGCAGGCGCCCTTCCACGCGATGATCTTCACGCTGGTTTTTGAAGCCACATATTTCGCCAGATACTGATCCGGCAGGAAGATCACCGTCGGCGCATGGAGGCTCTCGACCACCTGCACCGCGTTGGAGGAGGTGCAGCAGATATCGACCTCCGCCTTTACGTCGGCCGATGTGTTGACATAGGCCACAACAGGCACGCCTGGGAAACGCTCGCGCAACAGCCGCACGTCGGCTCCCGTGATGCTGGAGGCCAGCGAACAGCCCGCGCGTGAGTCCGGAATCAGAATGGTTTTCTCGGGGTTGAGGATCTTCGACGTCTCGGCCATGAAGTGCACGCCGCACTGGACGATGGTGCCGGACTTCACCTTGGTGGCTTCGATCGCGAGCTGCAGCGAGTCACCGCCGATATCAGCGACGCAATGGAAGATCTCCGGCGTCTGGTAATTGTGCGCCAGGATCACCGCATCGCGGGTTTTCTTCAGCTCATTGATCGCCTTGATGTAGGGCGCCATGAACGGCCACTCGACCGGGGAGATCACATTCTTGACCCGCTCATAGAGGTGAGCGGTTTCGCGTTCGACCTCGGGAGTCCACTCCAGCGAAGGCACCGGCAGTGCATGGGCGCGCTCGGCAGGGCTGACGGGGTTTCGCTTCGGCACAGCGGAGCGGCCTGGAATTGGGTTTCCGAAGTCTTCGGGACCGTAAATTGCAGCGATCGGCATGGCAGTCTCCCTGAGGTTCTTATTTGCTCGTTTTGAGCATATCTGAGTGCTGAGAAATCCGCCCTTGGAGCGGGCCGGCAATTCCTGGCGTTTGAGTGAGTCTTGTCCGAACCAACCTCGCGGCGTCGCGAGGAGTCCGGGGCGTCAGGAGGACTTTACTTATCCTCATAACGAGCAAATCAAATATAGCACGGTCTCCCGGGCTCCGCTAGATCGCCGGGCGTTCAAATTGTCTGATCTGGCCGTCGCCATTTGCAAAGCTGCATTGCGATGTGGATTTTCCGGACCGTGCCATTGGGATTTGCATGCGAATGCATTAACTCCCTGTAATGTGCGGTCGCCGTTTTGGATCCGCTGCGAGCAATTGGGGACTTTGCATGTCGACGACCGCAGGCGATCTCCGTTCGGCCTCCAGCCTCGGTAATTGGCGTACGCCGATCGTCATCATCATCTGCGGCTGTGCGATCGCGATGTTGAGTTTCGGGCCGCGATCGAGCCTCGGATTTTTCATTCAGCCGATGAGCCGCGAATTTGCCTGGGGGCGCGACGTTTTCGGCCTCGCGCTTGCCGTGCAAAATCTGTTGTGGGGATTGGGCCAGCCGATCGCCGGGGCGATCGCCGACCGGTTCGGCGCCCTGCGCGTGATGTGCGTCGGCGCATTGCTTTACGCCGCAGGTCTGGTGTTGATGCGTTATGCGGCAACACCGCTGTCGCTTAACCTCGGCGCCGGTGTCCTGATCGGATTTGGACTGTCGGGTTGCTCGTTCAATCTGGTGCTGTCCTCATTCAGCAAGCTGTTGCCACCGGAACGGCGAGGGCTGGCGCTCGGCGCGGGGACGGCGGCCGGATCGTTCGGGCAGTTCCTGTTTGCGCCGTTCGGCGTGGCGATGATCGACAATTTCGGCTGGCAGACGGCGTTGATCGTGTTTGCCGCGCTGATGCTGTTGATCGTGCCGTTATCGCTCGCACTCAGCACGCCCCCTGTGCCAGCGGCCAGCGTGGCGGCTTCGGACCAGCAATCGTTCAAGACCGCGCTGGCGGAAGCGTTCGGCCATCGCTCCTACGTATTGCTGGTGCTGGGCTTCTTCACCTGCGGCTTCCAGCTTGCATTCATCACCGTGCATCTGCCGGCCTATCTGGTCGATCGCGGCATTCCCGCCCAGACCGGCGGCTGGGTGATCGCGGCGATCGGCCTGTTCAACATCATGGGATCGCTGAGCGTCGGCTGGCTGCAAAACGTGTTCCCGAAGCGCTACATCCTGTCGACGATCTATCTCGTGCGTGCGGTGTCGATCATTGCCTTCATCTCGTTTCCGATCACGACGTTCTCGGCGATCGCGTTCGGCGCGGTCAGCGGCCTGACCTGGCTATCGACCGTGCCGCCGACCTCGGCGCTGGTGGCGCTGATGTTCGGCACCCGCTGGTTTGCAACCCTGTACGGCTTCGCCTTTGTCAGCCATCAGGTCGGCGGCTTTCTCGGCGTCTGGCTCGGCGGTATCGTGTTCGAGAAATTCGGGTCGTACACGCCGATCTGGTGGCTGTCGGTTCTGTTCGGCGTGCTGTCGGCGCTGATCAATCTGCCGATCGTCGAGCAGCCGGTCGCCCGGCCGGTTGCGCAACCGGCGTGATCCGGTAAACCTTTCCCGAAATTCGAGCTTCAGGGAGTTTGCCATGGGAACGTTCAAAGCGATCAGGATCGACAAGGCTGAAAAAGGCACCACCGCTGCGCTCGCGCCATTCGACGAAGCCGAATTGATGGAAGGCGACGTCACGGTGCGGGTCGAATGGTCGACCTTGAACTACAAGGACGGGTTGGCCGTCACCGGCAAGGCGCCGGTGGTGCGGCGCTTTCCCATGATCGCCGGCATCGACTTCGCCGGCACCGTCGAACAATCTTCGAATCCGCAGTGGAAGGCCGGTGACAAGGTCGTTTGCAACGGCTGGGGCATGGGTGAAACCCATCTTGGCGCCTATGCCGAGAAGGCGCGCGTCAAGGGCGACTGGCTGGTGCGGCTGCCGGAGAGCATCTCGACCCGCGATGCGATGGCGATCGGCACCGCCGGCTACACCGCGATGCTGTCGGTGCTTGCGCTGGAAAAATACGACCTGACGCCGAGCAACGGTCCAATCGTCGTGACCGGTGCGGCGGGCGGCGTCGGCTCGGTTGCGATCGCCGTGCTCTCAAAGCTCGGCTACCACGTCATTGCCTCGACGGGCCGGACGTCGGAGGCCGACTACCTGAAAGATCTCGGCGCGGCTGAAGTGATCGATCGCGCGGAGTTATCGGGGCCGGCCAAGCCGCTGGCAAAGGAGTGCTGGGCCGGGGGCATCGACAGCGTCGGATCGACCACGCTGGCCAACATTCTCTCGATGACGAAATACCGCGGCGCGGTCGCCGCGTGCGGCCTTGCTGCCGGCATGGACCTGCCTTCCTCGGTCGCGCCGTTTATTTTGCGGGGGGTGTGTCTCCTCGGCATCGATTCCGTGATGTGCCCGATCGAGCTGCGCAAAATCGCCTGGAGCCGGCTGGCCAGTGACTTGGATCGAGGAAAACTTACTGAAATTACTCATGAAATTGGTCTGGACGAGGTTATCGCGGCCGGCGCGAAAATCCTCGCCGGACAGGTCCGCGGTCGAATCGTGGTAAAAATTCTCTAATGACGTTCAGACTTTACCAACGAACCTGCTCCAATGTTGCCACGGTTAGTATGGTAAGCAGCGGGTAAAGGGGCCTTAGGCTGGGAGCCCGCGCTCGGTGAGTTGGAGTTACAGCATGCTTGCGCGTTTTGTGTTGGGGACGGTTACGGCCGGGGCACTGATCGCACCTGCTCTGGCCGGGACGATGAACGCCGATGAGGCCCGCAAGTTCGTAGCCGGCAAGGTGTTCGCATTCACCTGTTTCGACGGCACCCGCGGCGCAGGCCGGATTCTCGATGACATGGGCGCCGCGGGTTCGGTGCAATTCAGCGGCTCCGGTCCGATTCGCCATATCAGGCTGCCCGGCAACACGTTGCAGGTCCGCGGCGAGGCGGTATGCGCATCGATCAAGGGCATTCCGTTCGAGCCGTGTTTCAGTCTCGACAAGCAGGACGAGCGCAGCTTCCGTGGATCGGTTTCGGGGATGAGCTTCGCCTATTGCGATTTCCATAACCAGGGCGCGGTGCAGATGCTGCTGGCGCGCTCGGTCGCGCGTCCGCGTTCGTTGCATCGGCACGAACAGTCGGCCGACGCGTCGCGAACCGAAGTTTCAAGCCGCGTTGAGACTCCGCGAGTCGAGAACGCCGGAATTGAACCGGTCAAATCCGAAACGAAGGTCGAGCCGGCGAAATCCGAAAGTGCGCCGGAGCTGCGCCGCTCGACCGATTGATCCAGCGCCGGCCATTGGCGCGGATTCTTAGAAGACGGCGGCCGGGCGGCAATGGTCCCGGCCGTACACCGTAGTCTTACGGGCCTGTATTTTCACATCTTCGTAGCGACTTGCGACCCAGTTTGTCGATAATCGACGGGCTTGCGCGCATTCCGCAAAAGTGGATGCCGGATTTGCGATCGGAATACGCGCCGGCTTTCAAGCAGAGCATTTTCTCGCGGCACACCGCCTCGCACCTGGTTTGAAAATACTCTTGGGCGGCCCGAAACAAGGGTTCATCATGTCGCTTTATTATTTCCGGATTAGTCACGGACGCTATTCAGGCGCCGCCGACCTGGGATCGGAATTCGAGAGCCGCGATGACGCATGGGCTGAAATGACCAAGGTCTGCGCCAATCTTGTCAGCGGTATCTCCCGAAGCCTGAAACAGAACGCCCAGTGGCAGATGGAACTGCTGGATGAAGCGAAAAAGCCGGTGTTTCGAATCCGGCTCACGGCGGAATCGCTCGACCAGCCGCTATAGTGCGCGGCTAGGTGCCCGGCTGCGCGATAGCTGCGGCGGAGGGCGCCTGTCTGCGGAACAGGATCCGTTGGTACAACCAGCCGATCGCCACCAGCACCAACCCCAGGCACATGAACGACAGCGCGCGGTAAACCCCCGTCAGCGTCGACATGTCGACCAGGAACGCTTTCAGGATCGTCAGCGCGATGACGACGGCTGATGCGAGCCGGGCTCGCTGTGAGTTGAAGAGGATGCCGAGGCCGAGCAACACCACTCCGAATGCGAGCCACGCAATCGAGTAGGTGTATTGTTCGGCTCCGCTGGTGACGCCACTGGTCAAAACCGGTCCGTGATAGAGCCTTCGAATTTCGAACGTGACGTAGGTCAGCGCCAGGACAAGCGCGCCCGCCGCGATCGTGTTGGCATAGATGGCGCTGCGCCGGCCTGCCACCGCGTAAGACAGCAACAGCGCGAGCACGGCAGGGATCGCATAGCCGAGCAGGATGCGATTGATGAAGACGCCGCCGACGTTGACAGGCCAGAAGATCGGCGTTTCCAATAGCATCAGGCCGAACACGGCAGCCAGTCCGGCAAAGACCGTCAACACAATCGCGCTGATATTGTGAATGACGCTGTTGGTGCGAATCCGCAGCCGCTCCAGCCCAATCGCCATCGCGAGCGCCGTGCACACCTGTAGCGCGACTTCGGTGAGGCCGGCCGTATCGCGATAGACATCGCCGCCGTTCACGGCGTGACGGATTTCCATGAATGCCAGCAGCACCGTGAACAGGATTGCCGCCGATTCCACCGCGCGCTGTGGCGCGTCATCGCCGCGGCGGCGCAGGAAGACGCTGCCAATCCAGAACGCCAGCGCCGGCACGCCATAGCCCCACAGCAGCCAGTTGAAGATCGGCGTGGTGCCGACCGCATCGCCGACGATGCGCGGCTCGTAGCCGGTGCGCAGCACCACGAGGCCCGCGAGAATGGCAGCCAGCGAGCGCAGGAACGGAATTGGCCGTTGCAGCGAAATCCAGGCCGTGCCCAGCGACATCAGCGCCATGGCAATGGTGAGCCAGCCTTTTTCGAGCGCAAAGGTCAACGCCAGCGCCATCGCGCTGAGCGCGCCGGTCGCGAATAGCGCAATCGAAATCGGCAGCCCCGGCCGATGGTCGCGCTTGCTGAGGATTTCGGTCGCTGCGCTATACGCCGCGGCAAGCGCGACCGCGAGGATCGCAAACGGAATCGAGCGATCGAGATGCGCGATGCGCGCGTAAAGCGTGACCAGCAGCGCCAGCGGCGTGAACACCGCGGCGGCCGACCACACCACGGGAATGATGGCGCTGACCGAGCGTCCCTGCGCCAGGAATCCCGCCGCGCCGAAACCGATCGCGAAGATCGCCGCCGATATCAGATGCAGCGAGACCGAGCCGTCGGTCGCGTGGGGCCCAATTTCCGGCAGCGGACCGCCGGGCAGCACCAGCATGTCCGGATTGCCGCGCACCGCCCATTCGGCGAATACGATAAACACGAACGCCGCTGCGGCGCCGATAGCACCGACGGCGGCCGGGGCGCGCCATGCGATGAGCAATGTGCCGGCAACGAGCAGCGCAAACGCGATCATGGCGGCGTCGGCATGGAAACTTGTCAGCACGATCATTGTCGCGCCCAACAGGTAGGCCGCCAGCGCGCCGGATGAGATCGGCTCGATCCGGCCTTCATCCGCGGGCGGGCCGAACAGCAGGCCGCACACCACCAACACTGCCGCGAGAATGAAGCCTGACATCACGTGGAACAGATGCGGCCCGACCATCGGTGGTCCGCAATCGAGACACGGCAGCGTCCACAGCAGCGCGAACACGATGGTGGTGACGGCCAGCCAGCGCCACAGCCTGATCCGCGCCAGCGCGAAGGCTGCCGCGGTGACGATGGCGAGATAGATGTACAGCGCCCAGAAATCCGGCTTGTCGGATGACACCAGGATCGGGGTGACAAAGGCTGCGGCGACGCCAAGGCCCGCAAGAGCGGGTCCATGCAGCAGGGCGGCAGCGAGTGTGCCCAGCGCCACCAGTCCCAACAGAATGAACGCGGTCGCCGGCGCGAGAAAACCATAAAGCGCGTAGGCGGCATAAACGGTCGCGAAGGCAACCGATGTTCCCGCGGCGGTGAGGATCGCCGGAATGTTGGCGATCGGCAGCACTTCGATCGTCGAGATGCTGTCCTTGCGACGCATCCATTCGCCGGCCGCGAGCAGCGCCAGCGCGAAGGCGCCGCCCAAGAGCGTGCGAACCTCGGGCCCGATCAATCCCGCTTCGATCGAATAGCGGACCATGAAGAATCCACCGAGCGCCAGCGTCAAGCCGCCGACCCAGACCACCCATCGCGTGCCGACACGTTCCTCGAAGCTCGGGGTAGGGCTGGGTTGAGGGAGTGGCGAGGGCGCTGTCGTCACGCCGCTGATGTCGTCGTCCTTCGGCGCGGCATCCTGCTCTTCCGCAACAGTCGTGGCCGGTTCGGCATCCGCAACGGCCGCGGGCTGTTCGATGGCAACTTCAGGCGATGCGTCCGGGAAAACCTGACCAGGTTCCAGATCCGGCACAAGCGGCGGCGGGGCTATTTGCGATTGGGCCGCCGCCCTTTCGAGCGTATCGACCCGCGCGCGCAGCGCTGCGACCTGGTTGAAGGTTTTGCGCGCGATGATGAGCGCGACGATGGCCACCAGAAACGAGAAAAAATCGAACATCGAATCTCCAGACCGTCGGCCCGACCGTTCGGGCGGCCGTGTCGAATTCACACATCAGCGCTGCCAGATTGTCAGCGCCGGCCACGGACACGCAAGCCCGGCGCGGGCCGCTCCTGCAATACTTCACGCCGAAAACGAAACAGCGCCGCGGGCCGGCCGCCGGTTTGTGTCGACATCACGCCGGTGGGTTCGACCAGCGCGCCATTCTCCACCAGCCGGCGGAAATTCTGCTTGTGCAAATGCCGCCCCGAGATCGCTTCCACGGTTCGTTGCAGTTCCGTGAGTGTGAACTCCGGCGGTAAAAGTTCAAAGACGACGGGACGGTATTTCAGCTTGGCGCGCAGCCGCGCGATCGCGGTGCCGAGAATTCGCCGGTGGTCGAAACGCATCGACACCCCGAGACGGGGGATCGACTTGCGCGCCAAGGCGGCAGGCCGGCCGTCCCGCCGGGCTTCCTCGATCAACCCCGCTTCATAGAGCAGTTCGTAACGGTCGAGCACGCGCTCTTCATCCCAATGCGCGCCCTCGGTGCCGAAATACAGCCGGACGCGGTCCTTGCGGCTGAGCGCGCGGGCCATTCCGGGCTCCTCGGTCTGGGCAGCCCAATTCGTCAACTCGGGAAAGATGTCGCGTTCGATGATGTCGGGCCGCGCTTCGCGCCAGTCTTCCCATGGGAAAAAACGATACCAGGGTTCGAAGGTCGCTCCCGGCGCGCGTGCGGCGTTGTCAGCGGGCCGGGTCAACGCGAGGTAACCGATCGAGGCAACATGGGTGTCGGTGTCGCCGGGCTGCGTGTGGCGGCCGCGATCGCCGAAGGTGTAAAGCTGTTCAACGTAACCGAGGCGCAATCCCGCCTGTTCTTCCACCCAGGCGCGCAGGCCGATCTCGAACGTGCGGTGCGCGACCGCATCAAAGGGGCCGAACGGCAGCCCGGCGAGTCCATCGGTTCCGGAGGCGGTGAGGATCAGCGGCTCATTGCCTTCGATCGCGACAATGGCGGCGGTCAGCCCGATTTCGATCGGCGTCAGAAGCTTTTCGCTCATCTGGCGTCGTTCATGGCAGCTAGTCGAGATCGACGCGGAACGGGCGGCCTTCGACCAGCATGTTGCCCGGACCCATTTCGTCGAGCGCGCGCAGCATCCGGCCCTCCCGCCCCAGCGCCTTGTCCGCCAGACTGACGATCAGCCGGTTCGGCGAGGCGATCGGGGAGGCGGCGCGGATTTGCCGCGCGATTGCGATTTCATCGCGTTGCGGATTGAGCGCGCAGGCAGCGGCAAACGCGCTCGCGGTCGAGCGGCTGATGCCGGCATAGCAGTGCACCACCATCGGCGCGCGGCGATCCCAGCCGCGCACAAAGTTCAGCACCTGCTCGATATGAATGTCCGACGGCGCGACGAACCCCTCCATCTGCTCGGTGATGTCATCGACCGCGACTTTCAGGTGATTGGCCTCGAGCACCGATTCCGGCCGCTGCACCTGATCGACCTTGGCCATGATGGTCAGAACATGGCTGGCGCCGGTGGCCTTGACGGTGTCCGGAAGTGCGGCGAGTGAGCAGACGTGAATCATGGCGGTCCTTTGGTCGCGTCGATTATAGGCCCGCGCGGGCGGCGATTAAAGCGGCAGATCAGCCCTGTGACACACGGTTATATGCACAATGTCGCAAACCGCGCGAGGAACCGCTTCTCGGCTTTCGCCGCGGTCCAGGGCGTCAAATAATCCGTCTGCGTCGAGGCGGGCAGGCTGGGATCGCGACCGAACAGACGTTTGGCCTCGGCTTGCGCGAAACCTGCCAGCTGAGTTGCTTCCAGATAGGCCGCGCCGCGGTCGGCGTCCTTGATCTGTTGCGTGATCTCAGTGCTGAGCACTGCCGGTAACCCGAAGCGAATATGGATTGCCGACAGTAGCCGCTTCTCCACGGCCTTGTAATCGCCACCCAGCACCGCCTTGAACGGCGAGATCATGTCGCCGATGACATATTCCGGGGCATCGTGCAGCAGCGCTGCCAATCGTACACGGATATCGACGCGCGGCGTCTGCTCGCGCAAAACGGCCTCGACCAACAACGTATGTTGCGCCACCGAGAAAATATGCGCCCCGCTTGTCTGGCCGTTCCAGCGCGCGACGCGCGCCAGCCCGTGGGCAATATCGGCGATCTCGATGTCCAGCGGCGACGGGTCCAATAGGTCGAGCCGCCGCCCCGACAACATGCGCTGCCAGACCCGTGTTGCGGGTTCAGGCGCCGGTCGTTTTCCGGCCGTCATTTGATTTTGAGGCGCGGCGCGCGGTGCTTGCCGGCACAGGTCTCATGGCAAAAGCACGTTACGAGATGATCATTGACCATTCCGGTCGCTTGCATGAAGGCGTAGACGATGGTCGGGCCGACGAATTTGAAACCGCGCGCGATCAGTTCCTTTGACATCTTGACCGACACTGGCGTCGATGCCGGCACGCTCGCGGTGGTCTTGAACTGGTTGACCTTCGGTTTGCCGTCGACGAATTCCCACATGAATTTCGAGAAGCCGGGCCCGTCTTCCATGATCTTGAGATAGGATTTGGCGCTAGCGATCGTGCCCTCGATCTTGGCGCGATTGCGGACGATGCCAACATCGTTCATCAGCGCGTGGACTTTTTTGGCGTTGTAGCGCGCGATCTTTTCGGGCTGGAAATCATCGAAGGCGCGGCGGAAATTCTCACGCTTGCGCAGGATCGTGATCCACGCAAGTCCTGCCTGGAAGCCGTCGAGGATCAGCTTCTCGTACAAAGCGCGGTCGTCATATTCCGGCACGCCCCATTCGGTGTCGTGATAGGCCATGTAAAACGGATCTTCGCCGGGCCAGGGGCACCGCGTCAGGCCATCGGCATGCAGGCGCGCCGACCTGGTCATGCGATGGTCTGTTTCGGTGCCGAACGCAAGGCGTCCGGATCGGCGAGGCGGATGGCAACGCCACCTGACGTCAGCGCTATTCCGGCATCGAGGGCGTCGATAACGCGATCGGTCCGGATCAGCGCCAAGCCGTTTTGACCTGCGGTCGACCCCAGGGTGCCCACCGATTTGTCGCCAGCGAGAATAGTTTCGCCCGGCGCCGGCGAGGGGCCGTCAAGAATGATCCGCACCGTCCGGGTGCGCGCGGTGCCGCGATGCTGCATCCGCGACACCACCTCCTGTCCGACATAACAGCCTTTATCGAAATCGACGCCGTGGAGGCGGTCCATGTTGGTCTCGTGCGGAAACGCGTCGCCATACATGAAGTCCAGGCCGCCGCGCGGAACGCCCGAGGCGATGCGATGCGCATCATAGGCGCTGCTGTCAACGAGCTCCGCGCCAATGAGATCAGCGAGTTTTTGCTTGAGCTCCTCCGGCACCAGAATCCGCCAGCCGAGCGCATCATTGCGCGGATCGGCGAATGTCAGATCGGGTTTCATCGCGGGTTCGCCGTCCCACGCGGCCATCACGCCGAGGCTGTCGGACAGGTTCTCGACCGCGACCTTGGCCCGGAGTTTGTAGAAGCCGAGCTTGTCGGCGAGGCCTTGCGCCAGCGCGCGTGGGACATCGATCAGGAAGCCGCCGCCGTGGCCGGAAGGCACTTCCGTGATCAGGAAATCGGTCGTTATTTTGCCCTGCGGCGTCAGCAATGCGCCGAACCGGCCAAGGCCGGGGTGAAGCAGCGTCACGTCGGTCGTGACGAGGCCGTTGAGAAAGTCGCGCGCGTCCTCGCCGCTGACCTTCACCACGCCTCGATCCGGAAGAAACGCTGCTTTCATTCTTTGGACGGCTTTCTTGAGGTTCTCTTTGAACTTCTTGGGAAAACGCTGGTAGCGGATATCACATGGCAACGTAAGGCGCTAAGGTGCTGACAACAAGGCCCGTATGGCATCGTCAGGCTGTTACCGAGGACCGATGAATCAACGATTTGATACCATTCTAAAATCCGGCACCGTGGTCAATCAGGACGGCGAGGGCGTACGTGACATCGGCATTGCCAATGGCCGCATCGCCGCGATCGGCGGGCTTTCCCAGGCCTCCGCCGCCGAGGTGATCGACTGCAGGGGCCTGCACATCCTGCCGGGTGTGATGGATACGCAAGTGCACTTTCGCGAGCCGGGGCTGACCCACAAGGAAGACCTTGAAACCGGTTCGCGCAGCGCCGTGATGGGCGGCGTGACCGCGGTGTTCGAAATGCCGAACACCAATCCGTTGACGGTGACCGAACAGACCTTCACCGACAAGGTGAAGCTCGGCTATCACCGGATGCATTGCGATTTCGCGTTCTTCATCGGGGGCACCCGCGAGAACGTTCAGGATCTACCGGAACTGGAACGCGCGCCCGGCTGCGCTGGTGTCAAAGTCTTCATCGGCTCATCGACCGGCGCGCTATTGGTCGAAGACGACGAAAGCCTGCGGCGGATTTTCAAGGTGATCCGGCGCCGCGCCGCCTTTCACGCCGAGGACGAGTACCGCCTCAACGA